>DYBL01000001.1 GCA_019418625.1 Clostridiales bacterium
ACCCGCAACCTCTCCCTGGACCGGTGGAATCAGTCCCGGGCGCAAAAGCGGGGCGGCAGCTCCATGGATGTGCTGCTGGGGGAACTCTCCGAATGTGTCCCCGCCCCCGGCCGTACCGAGCAGCACCTGGAGGACCAGGCCCTGGCCGATGCCCTGAATGCCTTTTTGGGTACTCTCAGCCGGGAGAGCCGGGTGATCTTCCTGCGGCGCTACTGGTACGGCGACCGTCTGGAGGTCATCGCCGCCGGCATGAACTGCTCCGCCGGCAAGGTGAAGTCCTCCCTGTTCCGCACCCGCAGCAAGCTGCGTGCCTACCTGCAAAAGGAGGGGATCGAGCTATGAAAGCCCTGCGTCTTTTCAAAGCGCTGAGTATGGTGGACGAGAAATGGGTGGAGGAGGCCTGGGACTATCAGCCGCCGGTGCGAAAGCGGCACCCGGCCCTGTACGGCCTGGCGGCCGCCGCCTGCTGTACTCTATTCTGCGCATTCGGCTTTTTCTATCTGGTCACCGGCGGCTTCCACGGCTTCGGCAGCGCCGCGCCGGAGGAGTCTCCCGCAGAATCGACGGCAGAGGGCGGGGAGGTCAGTGAAGATGTCGCCGCGGACAACGGCAGCGACAGCGTTTCCTACCTCTCCTATGCCGGGCCGGTGCTGCCGCTGACGGTCCTGGAGCAGGACACGCCCATCACCGCCGCGCGGGAAGTGACCTGGGACGTATCCTCTGACGCAGGCCAGGCCCGCTACGAGGACGCCTATACCCTCACCAATCCAACGGACCAGGCCGTCACCGTGACGGCACTTTATCCCTTCGCCGGAAACTTCCGGGACCTGGCCGCCCAGCGGCCCGCCATCACCGTGGACGGCCAGGCAGTCACGCCGCAGCTGCACCCCGGCGCCTACGCCGGCAGCTTCACCGGCACGGGCGACGGCCAGCCCGGCACGTGCAATCTGCTTGAGCCCTCCTCCTGGGAAGATTACGCCGCCCTTTTGGAGGACGGCAGCTACGCCTCCGATGCCCTGGCAGGCATGACGCTTCCTCAGACGCCGGTGGTAGTCTACGACTTTTCGGCCCTCTCCACTGCTTCCCCCGATCAGGACCTGGTGGTCTCCTGCGCCTATGATTCCAGCGTCACCACGCTGTTGAGCTATGATTTCAGCGGCGGCAACTGGGATGAGACCAACACCTGGCGCCAGTACGGCGGCCGGACCGTGGCAGATGGGTGTCCCACGCTGATCGTGGTGGGAGAGGACATCACCTCCTGTTCCCTGCTGGACGGCTACGGGCTGGACGCGCCGGAGCTGACCGGCGTCACCGGCCAGGTGGTCCGGTGGGAGACGACGCTGGGCCAGGCGCTGGAGAAACTGTGCAGCGTCTACCTCGCCCACCAGCTGCCCGGCGAGGAAGCCTGGACAAAGTCTGTTTCTCTGTCCGATTTCACCGCCGCCGCAGCCCAATTGCTGACGGACTACGGTCCCCTGTCCCAGGCTCCCGCAGAGCGCTACGCCCTGGGACGGCTGGATGAGCTCATTGCCGAGGCCTCCTCCGTCCGCCGGGTCTTTTACCTCTCTTTCTCCCTCACCATTCCCGCCGGCGGCTCTGTCACCGTCACTGCCGCAGGTCAGAAATCCCCCAGCTTTGATTTCCCCGGCACCGGCGGTCCCTACGAGGGGACCCAAAGCTATGAGCTTGCCGCCACCCTGGGCTCCTCCCTGACTTTCACCGGTCAGACCGCCCGGCTCCTCCGGGACGATGACACCGTACTGGCACGGGATGATTACGGCTTCTCCGCCGCCGGTGAGACTGTCCCTTTGGACGGCCGCCCCTGCTATACCTTCACGGTCCAATAAACAAAAAGGCACCCGGCAGATCTGCCGGGTGTCTTTTTTACTCTTTTGTTTATTCTGCGTGCTTGCCGCCGGAGAGGTTCTTTCTGACCTCCGCTTCCACCTGGGAGATAGGCAGCTGCTCCGTCTCGGCCCACAGCTCGTCGAACTTCTTCATGCCGTCGGCCTTGACCTCTTCCCACTCCTTGGCGAAGGTGCCGTTGACGATGTTGTTGTACTGCTCCTCGATGAACTTGCGCATGGAGGAGTTGTCCACCATCTTGAAGCGGGACAGCTGGCCATACTGGCTGGTGCGGCTGTGGAGAGGCAGCTGCTTGAAAAGACCCATATCCGCCATCTTCTCCATCATGACCATGGGCTCCTTGGACATGTACATCTCCGTGAGGATCGCCTCGGCAGGCAGACCCTTTTCATGGAAGAAGTCAAACGCCGTTACCATCACGTTCATGATCAGGGGCCAGATAGCCTGCTCGCTCATCAGATCCAGATAGGTCTCGTCGTTGAAGGTGACCTCGATGGCGCCGGCCTTGGTGGAGCCCAGAGCCTTGGCAAGGCCCACGGCGATCTCCTTGGCGTGGCCGGTGGCATCCTGGTTGATGACCACGAAGGTGGGGAAGCCGGTACCGTTCTCATAGGTCTCGCGGACGCCCTTGCCGATCATGCGGGGCGCCACCATGATCACGTCCAGATCAGCGGCGGGCTTGATGAAGCCGTAAGTGATGTTGTAGCCGGAGGCAAAGTTCAGCGCGGCACCGGGATGCAGGTTGGGGGCGATGTCCTTTTCATAGATCTCAGGGGCCACCTCGTCGGGCAGCAGCAGGAACAGGATGTCCGCCTTCTTGGCCGCCTCGGCGATGGAGTAGGTCTGGAAGCCGTCGGCATTGGCGGTGTTCCAGGACTCGTCATGGATGCTGCCGACAATGATGTGCTTGGCACCGGAATCCCGCATGTTCAGTGCCTGAGAGCGGCCCTGATTGCCGTAACCGATGATGGCGATGACCTTGTCCTGGATCGCCTCGATGTGCCCGTCCTGATCGTAATAAACCTTGCCCATGAGAATATCCTCCTTTTAATCGACCGCTGATGGAATCTTGTAATTCACATTTGACATATGACATCTGATGTGTTAAGTATAACATTCGCTTTCTGTTTGTCAAGAGGTTTTTTTCCATTTCACACAAAAAACTCCCGGTGCGCCGCTTGACGCACCGGGAGTTTTAATTATGTATTTTCTGGACTTCCCTTTTTCTGACGAATGGAGAGCGCCCGGGCCCACTGCTCCGCGCTTCCGCCGA
>DYBL01000010.1 GCA_019418625.1 Clostridiales bacterium
CCCCTGGCCCGGCCGCTGATGCTGGAGGCCGTGTTCGGTGCGGGCGTTTTTTTGATGCTGCCCGGGCGGCTCTTCGGCGGAAAACGGGTGCTGCGGCCCCAGGGGGAGCCTGCCGGTGCCGCCGGGGACCGGCTGCGCAGCCGCCTGGACCGGACGGCCGCGGCGCTGCGGGATCTCTATGACAGCATGGGCCGGGTGCCCCAGGCATCCACGGAGGAAAACCCGGCGGTGGTCTTTGACCGGGCGGCGGAGAAGGTATGCCGCAACTGTGCATTGTGCGAGCACTGCTGGCAGCGGGAATATACGGGCACCTTCAACGCCATGAACGACGCAACCCCCTTTCTCCTGGAGCGGGGGCGGGCCATGGCCAAGGACTTCCCCGCCTACTTTGCCGACCGCTGCATCCATCTGCCGGACCTCATCAGTGCCATCAATGGTGAGCTGACCGCCTATCTGCTGCGCCGGCAGTACCGCAGGGAGCTGGAGGATACACGCCGCAGCGCCCGGGGCCAGTATGCCCAGCTCAGCGAGCTGCTGACGGCCACCGCCGCCACGCTGGAGTCGGCGCCGGTATCCGCCGGCGCCCCCCACGGGCGCATCGGTGCGGCCCTGCGGCCCCGGGAGGGGGAGAAGGTGTGCGGGGACACGCTGGCCTCCTTTTCCACGGAGGCGGGGCTATTGTGCCTGCTGCTCTCCGACGGCATGGGTACCGGGGAGGAGGCCCGCAAGGAGTCGGCGCTGACCTGCCGCCTGCTGCGCCAATTCCTGGAGGCGGGCATCGAGCCGGAGTCCGCCCTCAAGACCCTCAATTCTGCCATGGCCCTGCGGGGGGCCGACACAGGCAGCTTTACCACCGTAGACCTGCTCACCTGTCGGACGGAGACGGGAGAGGCGGTATTTTATAAGTTCGGCGCCGCCCCCAGCTACGTGAAGAAAAACGGGACGGTGCGGCGCATCACCGGCGGCGCGCTGCCGGTGGGGCTGCGGGGAGCGGACGCGGTCCCGGACGTGACCCGGGCCACGCTGGCGCCGGGGAGCTTCGCGGTGCTCATCAGCGACGGCGTAGCGGACGCGAACCACGACGAGTGGCTCCAGGACCTGCTGGCCGGCTGGGAGGGGACCGATCCCCAGGCTCTGGCCACGCTTATATTGGCTGAAAGCGTGCGCCGGGAGGGCCTGCAGGACGACTGCGGCGTGCAGGTATTGTATCTTCCGCCGGAAGGCGGCGCAAAAATGGTGTGAGGCTGTATAAATCCGCATGCGCTGAGACAAAATGGAAGTATCAAAACTGTGGTTACAGGAGGCGTGAAGCGGATGGTAAAAGGTATTTCCAGACGGGTGGTCGTGGTGGACTCCCCGGATCAGCGGTATTTTGAGCAGGCCATCTTCATCGTGCGCAACGACGCCGCCGGAGAGGGCGTCACCGCCCGGGATCTGGTGGAGGAGGCCAAGCGGGTGGCCCGCAACTACGCAGGCGGCGATCACGGCCATTTCAGCAGGGCGTGGCGGGATCTGAGCCCGGCGGTCTACACGCTGCTGGGGGCGGGCGGCATCGGCATGGTGTGGCTCATCGCGGCGCTGGTATAATGACCGCAAAGCGGCCATCATCATTTGATTTGAGCCGTTTTTCTCGCCCCTTGCAGGGCAGCCGAAAAACATGGCGTTATACCATTCCGGCTCCGCCGTCATGGTATAATAAAAAAGGAAGGACAGGCCGAGCCTGTCCTTCTTTTTTATAATTCGGTATGTTCCACAAAGTAGCGGCGGGTGGTCTCCGCATCCGCGGCGATCCGGGCCTTCAGGGCGTCCAGAGAGTCAAAGCGCATCTCGTCGCGCAGGTGCTGGAAAAACTCCAGACGCATGGTCCGGCCATAGAGGTCTCCGGCAAAGTCCAGCAGGCACGCCTCCACGGTCACGTCGGAGCCGTTGTTCACGGTGGGCCGGGTACCCACGTTGGTGACGGCGGGATAGGTGCTGCCGTCGTCCAGGATGACCCGGGTCACATAGACCCCGTGGCTGGGCACCAGTACATGGGGCGGGATGGTGATGTTGGCCGTGGGGAACAGGCGGGAAGAGCCCAGGCCCCGTCCGTGGCGCACCACGCCCGTCAGGGTATGAGGGTGGCCCAAAAAGCGGTTGGCCCGGTCGATCTGCCCCAGCTCCACCAGGCGGCGGATATAGGTGGAGCTGACGGTGATGCCTGCCACCTCCACCTTGGGGATGATGTCGCAGCCCAGGCCCAGCTGGGCGCACAGAGCCTGCAGCCCCTCGGGGGAGCCCTCGTTCTTGTGGCCGAAGTGATGGTCGTGGCCGGCCACCAGATGCACGGCGTGATACCGCTTGATGAGGATGTCCCGGACGAAATCGTCCCAGGGCGTGGTCATCATCTCGTGGTCAAAGGGCACCATCAGCACTTCGTCGATGCCGTAGAGCCGGCGGATGAGGCCCCGGCGGTCCTCCGCGGAGTTGATGAGGGGGCAGGGCTGGCCGGTGATGACCTCCTTGGGGGGACGGTCAAAGGTGAATACCGCAGGGGTGACGCCCCGGGCGGCGGCCTCCTCCGCCGTGCGCCGCAGCAGCGCCGCGTGGCCCAGATGGACTCCGTCGAAGAAGCCCAGGGCAATGACTTTTTCCTTGATGGACATGGTATTACGCTCCAAAGAAATTCTTGATGGAAGTCAGGGTGCCGCCCCTGGCCTGGGACAGGCAGAGAAACTGCCGGTCCTGACTGTAAACGCGGTAGGTGCCGTCGGCTGTGCCGGGCAGAGAGATGGGGTTGCCGCAGCGCACCCGCTTTTCCAGCTTCTCCGACTTGAGAAGCAAAATGGGGTGCTGGGAGAAGAGACTGTCCGTGGGGAGAAGAAGTTCCTCTCCCTGGCGCTGCACGTCCTCCAGCGTCACGGCGTCGTCCAGGGTGAAGCCGGCGGCCATGGTGCGCCGCAGGCTGTACATGGTGCCGCCGCAGCCTAAGGAGCGGCCGATGTCGTGGCAGAGGGTGCGCACATAGGTGCCCTTGGAGCACCGGCAGCGCAGCACATAGTCCGTCTCACTGACCTGTTCCACCAGTTCCAGCTCGTAAATGGTGACGCTGCGGGGCTTGCGCTCCACCGCCTGACCCTTGCGGGCCAGCTCATAGAGCTTTTTCCCCTGGATCTTGATGGCCGAGTACATAGGGGGGATCTGCTGGATGGGACCCCGGAAAGGTTCCAGCGCCGCCGCTACGTCCGCGGCGGTGACGGTGACCGGGGACGTTTCCAGCACGCGGCCGGAGGTATCCTCCGTGTCGGTCACCTGGCCCAGCCGCAGCCCGGCCAGATACTCCTTTTCCCCGTTTTCCGCGAACTCCACCGCCCGGGTGGCCTGTCCCACGAACACCGGCAGCACGCCGGTGGCCATGGGGTCCAGGGTGCCGCCGTGGCCGATGCGCCGCTCATTCAGGATGCCCCGGAGCTTGGCGCACACGTCCATGGAAGTCCAGTCCGCCGGTTTATCGATGATCACAATGCCGTTTGGCATAGGGTGTCCTCACTTCACTTGGATTTGCCGGTCATCCGGCATAGTCGCCGGCCACCTGGGCCACGGCTGCCAGGATCTGCTCCTTGGCCTCCTGCCAGGGGGCCTCCACCGTGCAGCCGGCGGCTGCGGCGTGGCCGCCTCCGCCCAAAAGGCCGCAGGCCTTCGTGGCGTTGATGCGGCTGCCGGTCCGCAGGGACATCTTCCACACATCCGGCCTCAGCTCCCGCATGGTGATGGCGCAGTCCACCCCCTGGATCTGGCCGCCCAGAGCGCTGAGGTCCTCGGCATCGGACTCCGTGGCCTCGAACCGGGCCATGAGGGACAGGGGCACGGACAGCACCGCCACCCGGTCGTGGTCATAGAACTCGCAGGCACTGAGCATGGCACCCTCCAGCTGCATGCGCTTGCGGCTCTTGGTGCGGAAGAACACCTTGTTCACCGTGTGGTAGTCGATGCCCGTGCGCATAAGGGCCGCCGCCACCGCGTGGGTATCTGCGGTGGTGTTGCCGTAGGCAAAGCAGCCCGTGTCCGTGGACACGGCCACGTAAAGGGGCAGGGCGATCTCGGGGGTGATGGGGCCCAGGCGGGAGAGAATGCTGTACATCAGCTCACCGCAGGCGGCCGCCTCGGCGCGCAGGATGTTCTCCCGGCCGAAGCGCTCAAAGGAGGGATGATGGTCGATGGCAAGGTCGATGCGGCCCACATAGGGCAGGGCGTTTTCCGGCAGCAGGGCCGTGGTGGCCACGTCCGTGGACACCACATGGTCCGGCACGAAATCCGCCGGAGCCGTATAGGGGGCGAAGTAGGGCGTGGTGGTCTCCGTCAGCTCCGGGTTATCCAGCAGATATGCCGTCTTGCCCAGGGCGCGCAGGGCGGCGCACAACGCCGCCGCGCAGCCCACCGTGTCCCCGTCCGGGCGCACGTGGGTGAGGATGAGCACCCGGTCCAGCTGCCGCAGCAGCGCCGCGGCCTGATCTACCGTCAGCATGCTCACGCCTCCGTTTCCGGCGCGCTGTCCTCAGCGGAGCGGGCCTCGTCCTGCCGCTCTACCTGACGCAGTACCTCCAGAATGTGGGCGCCGTGGAGGATGGAGTCATCCGCCACGAATTGCAGCTGGGGCGTATAGCGCAGCTGGAGGGCATGCCCCAGCTCCCGCCGCAAAAAGCCTGCGGCGGACTTGAGGCCCTGGAGCACGTCCTTTTCCTGGGACTTGTCCAGAACGGAGATATAGACCCGGGCATAGCGCAGGTCGCCGGTGGTGTCCACCCGGGTGATGGAGACCATGCCGGTCTGGGACACCCGGGGGTCCTTCAGGCGGCGGAGCTGGTCGCTCAGCTCCCGCTGGATCTCTTCATTGATGCGGCCGATTCGATTGCTGGGCATGAATGGGCCTCCTTTCTTCGATAAAAGAAGGGGCGGCGGCGCTGGCGCCGCCGCCCTCAAAGTGATTGGTAATGGTATGGTCCGTGGACCGATCCGCCTCAGCGGGGGATCTCCTCCATGGTGAAGCCCTCGATGATGTCGCCTGCCCTGCGAAACAGGGGCTTCGCAGGGAGACCCGGGGACCATCCTCGGCAGGCGGAGCCTGCCTGCGGCAAGGCTTCGGGCAAGGCCCGAAGCGCTTGGAAGCGCTGACGCGGAGCACCGCATAGCGGTGCAGGAAGGCGACGGGGAAGAGGCGAACAAAGAAGCACGCCTTTTAGCGGGGGATCTCCTCCATGGTGAAGCCCTCGATGATGTCGCCTTCCTTGATGTCGTTGAACTTCTCCACGGTCATGCCGCACTCGTAGTTCTCGGCGACCTCCTTGGCATCGTCCTTGAAGCGCTTGAGGGAGGCCAGGTGGCCCTCGTGGATGACGATGCCGTCACGCACCACGCGCACGGAGCAGTTGCGCACGATCTTGCCGTCCTGGACGTAGCAGCCGGCGATGGTGCCCACGCCGGAGACCTTGTAGGTCTGGCGGACCTCCGCGTGGCCCAGCACCACTTCCCGGTACTTGGGAGCCAGCATGCCCTTCATGGCGGCGGTGATCTCGTCGATGCAGTCATAGATGACGCGGTACATGCGCATATCCACGTTCTGACGCACGGCGCCGTCCCGTGCGGCCGCGTCGGGCCGGACGTTGAAGCCCACGATGATGGCGCTGGAAGAGGCGGCCAGCATCACGTCGGACTCGTTGATGGCGCCCACGCCGCCGTGGATGACGCGGACGTTGACCTCGTCGTTGGAGAGCTTCTCCAAAGAGGCCTTCACGGCCTCCACGCTGCCCTGGACGTCGGCCTTGACGATCAGGGGCAGCTCCTTGCGCTCGCCGGCCTGGATCTGGTCGAACAGGTTCTCCAAAGAGACCTTCTGTACCGGCGCGGCGGCCTTGGCGCGGGCCTCGGCCTTACGCTGCTCCACCAGCTCGCGGGCCATGCGCTCGTCTGCCACGGCGAAGAAGGGGCTGCCGGCCTCGGGGGCCTCGGAAAGGCCCGCGATCTCCACGGGCACGGAGGGGCCGGCCTCGGTGAGGCGGTTGCCCTTGTAGTCGGTCATGACGCGGATACGGCCCACGGCGGTACCGGCGATGATGATGTCGCCCTGCTTGAGGGTGCCGTTTTGCACCAGCAGCGTTGCCACGGGGCCGCGGCCCTTGTCCAGCCGGGCCTCGATGACGGTGCCCTGGCCGGCGCGGTTGGGGTTGGCCTTCAGCTCTTCCATCTCGGCGGTGAGGGTGACCATCTCCAGCAGGTTCTCAATACCGATGTTCTTCTTGGCGGAGACTTTGCAGCAGATGGTCTCGCCGCCCCAGTCCTCGGGCACCAGGCCGTACTCGGTCAGCTGCTGGAGCACCCGGTCGGGGTTGGCCTCGGGCTTGTCGATCTTGTTGATGGCCACGATGATGGGGATGTTCGCGGCCTTGGCGTGGTTGATGGACTCCACCGTCTGGGGCATGATGCCGTCGTCGGCGGCAACCATCAAAATGGCGATATCGGTGATCATGGCACCGCGGGCACGCATGGAGGTGAACGCCTCGTGGCCCGGGGTATCCAGGAAGGTGATGGGCTTGCCGTTCACCTGCACCTGATAGGCGCCGATGTGCTGGGTGATGCCGCCGGCCTCACCGGAGGCAACGGAGGTATTGCGGATGGTATCCAGCAAAGAGGTCTTGCCGTGGTCCACGTGGCCCATGACCACCACCACGGGGGCGCGGGGCACCAGATCCTCGGGCTTATCGGCGTGGTCGTCGATGAGCTTTTCCTCAATGGTGACCACGACTTCCTTCTCCACCTTGCAGCCCAGCTCCTCGGCGATGATGGCAGCGGTGTCGAAGTCGATCAGCTGGCTCAAAGAGGCCATGACGCCGTTTTTCATCAGGCACTTGACCACTTCGGCGCCGGTCTTTTTCATACGGGAGGCCAGCTCGCCCACGGAGATCTCGTCGGGGATCATCACCTTGACGGGGGCCTTCTTGGCGATCTCCAGCTGGAGGCGGCGCATCCGCTCGGCCTCATCCTGCTTGCGCTTGTTGGAGAAGGTCATGTTGCCCCGGCGCTGGTTGTTGGAGCGGATCTTCTCCTTGCCGCCGCGCTGCTGGCGCTGCATCCGGTCGGCGCGCTCGCCGCCCAGAGTCTCCAGACGCTCGTCGTACTTGGCAAGGTTCACGTCGCCGCCCTTGCGGGTATCCACGATCTTCTTCTGGGGCACCCGGGTCGTGGTGGCCTGGGATGCCTGGGGCGCCTTGGCCTCAGCCTTGGGCGCGGCGGCCTGGGGCTGGGTGCCCTGGGGCTTGGCGGGAGCGGGCTTGGTCTCTGCCTTTTCCTTGGCAGGGGCGCTCTTGCTCTCTTCCTTGGCCTCGGTCTTGGCGGCGGGCTTTTCCTGATAGGCCTCGGCAAAGATGGCCTGGATGTTGGCCACCTGGTTGTGCTGGGTCAGATAGTCGAAGATCAAAGACAGCTCATGGTCCGTGAGAACCTGCATGTGGTTCTTGGGAGCCGTGGCATACTTGGTCAGGATCTCCGTGATGGTTTTGGTGGGCAGGCCGAAATCCTTCGCCACCTCATGCACTCTGTATTTCTCAATACCCAATAAAAACACCTCGTTATGCTCCAACCCGAGGGCTGGGGAAATTTTTACAAGTGACTGCCCCGAGGCAGATCAGGATTCCTTCTTGCGGAAGGAGCCCTTGCCCTTTTTCACGGGGCGGCTGTTGGCGTATGGATTCGGGGCGCTGCCGCGCTTTGCGGCAAAGCCTCTGCCGGGCTTGCCGTCACGGGCCGGAGAGGCATCTGCGCGGCACCGGTCGCTTCGGTCCCGGGCGGGGGCTGCCGTCTTGCGGGGCGCATCCCGGTCCGGACGGGGGCGCCTGCCCGGCGCCTTTTGTACATTTGCGGGGGCTTTGGCGGGCTCTTCTGCCCGGCGCTGGGGCTTTTCCCTGCGGGCTTCCGCGCTCCGGGGCGCTTTGGCCTGGGCTTCGTGCAGGCGCTTGCGCTCGGCGGCCCGCTTGGCCTTGAGCTCCATCCGCTGGGCAAGGTCGGCGTATCGCGCCGGGTCCATCTGTCCCAGGCGGTTTGCCACCGCGCCTGCAAGGCCCAGGTCCGTGACGCCGGCCATGGCCACGCTGGCCCGGCCCAGTGCCCGGCCCAGCTCCGCCTTGGAAACCGGCAGCTCAGCAAGCAGGCACTGGCCCTCCCGGGCGAAGCGCTCTGCCCGGCGGCGGGTGGAGTCGGGCGCGTCGGCACACAGGACCAGAAGCCGGATGGCCCGGCACTCGGCGGCTTCCGCCACCGGCTCCTCGCCTACGGCCAGATGGTTGCCCCGCAGGCACAATCCCAGCAGGGAGGCAATGGCGTTATTGTCCATCCGCACCTCCCAGTTCTGCCTCCATGGCGTCGTACACCTCCGGCGGGATGGCCACCTCGAAGGCCCGTTCCAGCGCCCGGGACTTGCGGGCCTTTTTCAAACAGGCCACGTCGTGGCACACATAGGCGCCCCGGCCGGGCTTCTTGCCCACAAAGTCCAGCGAGACGGTTCCCTCGGGGGAACGCACCACCCGCAGGAGGGATTTCTTGTCTTTCATCTCACGGCAGCCCACACACTGCCGCTGGGGGATCTTTTTCGGCTTTGGCATCGCACAGACCGCCTTTCCGTTTGGTACTTATTCCTCGCTGCCGGCCTCGGCAGCGTCCTGGGCGTCATCGGCCAGGGAAGGCTCCTGGGCAGACACGGAGGCGTCCGCATCCTCCTCGGGGTCCCGGTAGCTCTGGGGCTTGATGTCGATCTTGTAGCCGGTCAGGCGGGCGGCCAGGCGGGCGTTCTGGCCCTCCTTGCCGATGGCCAGGGACAGCTGATCGTCAGGCACCACGCAGCGGCAGGCCTTGCCCTCGTCCGCCATCCACACGTCCACCACGTCGGCAGGCGCCAGGGCGGCGGCGATGAACTGGGCGGGATCCTCGTTCCACTTGATGATATCGATCTTCTCGCCCCGCAGCTCTTCCACGATGGCGGCGACCCGCTGGCCCTTGGGGCCAACGCACGCGCCGATGGGATCCACGTTCTCGTCGTTGGACCACACGGCCATCTTGGTGCGGCTGCCCGCCTCACGGGCGATGGAGCGCACCTCCACGGTACCGTCGTAGATCTCGGGCACTTCCAGCTCGAAAAGGCGCTTGACCAGGCCCGGGTGGGTACGGGAGATGAGCACTTGGGGACCACGGGTGGACCGGCGGACCTCCACCACGTACACCTTCACGTGCATGCCCTCGGTCAGCTCCTCGCCGGGCACCTGCTCGCCGGCCATGAGCAGAGCCTCCGTGGACTCGCTGCCGGTGCCGATGCGCAAAGAGACGTTGCCGTTGCGGGGATCGATGCGGGTGACCACACCGGTGAGGATCTCATGCTGCTTGGAGTTGAACTCGTCGTACACCATGCCGCGCTCGGCCTCCCGCAGGCCCTGGATGATGACCTGCTTGCCGTTGCCGGCGGCGATGCGGCCGAACTCCACCGTGTCCACGGGGAGGTTGATGACGTCTCCCACCTCATAGCGGGCGGAGATGTGCTTGGCCTCCTCCACCAGGATCTCATTGGCGGGGTCCACATAGTCCTCCTCGGCCACCACGTTCTTCTGCACGAACATCTTCATGGTGTGGCGCACCTCGTCCACGTCCACGATCACGTTCTCCACGCCGTCGTGATCCCGCTTGTAGGCGGTGGTCAGGGCCTGGATGATCTTATCGAGCATGAAGGACTGGGGGATGCCCCGCTCCTTCTCCAGCAGTTCCAGGGCGGCGAAGATCTCCGCGGGGTTGAAGCCGACGGGCTCCTTTTGCTTTTTGCCTTTCATTCGTGATTCTCCTTTTATTGATACGTCTTTTTCAAACGAACAGGAACGGTTTTAAAATTCCACCCGCAGCCGTACCAGAGCCACGTCCTTTTTCTCAAAGGTCAGATCCTGGGTGCCCACGGTGATGGTGACGGCGCCGGTGGCCTCGTCATAGGCCTTGAGATGGCCGGCGAACTCCTTGCGGCCGTCCAGATTGCGGTAGAGCTTCACCAGCACGGGGCTGCCCAGGAAGCGGGCAAAGTCCCCGGGGCGCTTGAGGGCCCGCTCGGCGCCGGCAGAGCCCACCTCCAGGGTGTAGCTTCCCTCGATGGGGTCGGCCTCGTCCAGAAGGTCACTGACCTTGCGGGAGACGGCCTCGCAGTCCAGAATATCCACGCCGCCCTCCTTGTCCAGCAGGATGCGCAGATACCAGGTGCCCGCCTCCTTGACGTATTCCACGTCCCAGAGGGTGCATCCCTGCTCGGCAATGGCGGGCGCGGCCAGTTCCGCGGTCAGCTCCGTGATCTTCTTCATGGGAAATCCCCCTTTATTTTACAAAAAATGCAAAATTTGACCGGCCAAAAAAGGCCAACAAAAAGAGCGGACCACTGGCCCACTCCACACACCTTACTCTTCTAACATACACACCATACCACAGATGGGGAGAAAGCGCAAGCCCTTTCTTGCGGTTTTCTTTATTATATTGTGTAAAAAAACCGCCGGATATGCGCTTACGGCATACCCAGCGGTATCTTTCAGCGGCGGCGCAGGGCCGACGTCAGGCAGGAGAGCAGGAACAAGGTGAGGTTCGCCACCACCACCGATGCGCCCACCGGTGTGGACAGCGTGAAGGAGGCCACCAGGCCCGTGCAGAAGCAGGCCACGGATGTGACAGCGGCGCACACCACTACGCCCCGGAAGCTCTTGAACAGCCGCATGGCCGTCAGGGCGGGGAAGATGACCAGGGAGGAGATGAGCATGGCGCCCATCATCCGCATGCCCAGCACGATGGTCAGGGCCGTGAGGATGGAGAGCAGGGTATTGTAGCGGTCCACCTTCAGCCCTGTGGCCCGGGAGAAGTTCTCGTCAAAGGTGACGGCGAAGAGCTTGTGGTAGAAGAGGATGAACAGCACCAGCACGGCGATGCACAGCGCCACGGACAGTACCACATCCGCCTCCGTCATGGCCAGCACCGAGCCGAACATGTAGTTATCCACGTCGGTGGTCATGCCGGTGGTCTGAGAGATGACGATGATGCCGATGGCCAGGGCCGACGCGCTCATGACGGCGATGGCCGCGTCGCTGTTCCAGCGGGGATGGCTGGCCATGCGCAGCAGGAAAAAGGCCGCCAGGATCACCACCGGAATGGAGAAGTACAGCGGCGTCACCCCCAGGGCCACGGCGATGGCCAGGGCGCCGAAGGATACATGGCTGAGGCCGTCGCCGATCATGGAGTAGCGCTTGAGCACGAGAGAAACGCCCAGCAGCGCCGCGCACAGGCTCACCAGCACGCCGGCGATGAGGGCCCGCTGCATGAAGGGATAGGAGAAGATCAGGCTCAAAGACATCATTCCACCTCCCGGAACCGCCGCCCCTGGGGGGAGGCCAGATACTCCGCCACCGTGCCGGAGAACACGCTGCTGCGGCCGATGTGCAGCACGGTGCGGGCGCTTTTGAGGGCCGCTTTCAGGTCGTGGGTCACCATGACCACGGCCATGTGCTCTTTTTCATTGAGATAGGCCAGGGTCTTGTAAAGATCCTGGGCCGCGGCCGGGTCCAGCCCGGTGATGGGCTCATCCAGAATGAGCAGGGAGCTGGCGGCGCACAGCGCCCGGGCCAGGAGCACCCGCTGCTGCTGACCGCCGGACAGGTCCCGGTAGCACTGGTCCTTCAGCTCTAAAACCCCCAGCTTGCCCATGTTCATGAGCGCCTGGGACTTCTGGGCGGCGGAGTAGAAAAAGCGGTTTTTCCGCTGGTTGAGGCAGCCGGAGAGCACCACCTCGTACACGGTGGCAGGGAAGTCCCGCTGGGCACGGGTCTGCTGGGGCAGATATCCGATGGCGCCCCGCTGGAGCTCCGGCGAGCGCAGGATCTGCCCGGACTGGGGCGGCAGCAGGCCCAGAAGGCCCCGCAGCAGCGTGGACTTGCCGGAGCCGTTGTCGCCCACGATGCAAAGGTAGTCCCCGGTGCGGATGGTCAGGTCCAGATGGGTCAGCACGCTCTGGCCCTCATAGCCCAAAGACACGTCCCGGCAGACGATCAGTTCATTTTGTTCCATGGGCGTCCTCCTCGGCACAGTTTTCGCAAAGCCCCGTGAACACCGTGCCCCGGGGGTCGATGCGGAAGTGGTGCTCCCGCTCCAGGTGGTCGTACAGGGACTGAAGATGGGTGCAGTCCACATGGCGGACCCGGCCGCAGCGGCTGCACTTGAGCAGCACGCAGTCCCGGTGGCCGCCGGCGTGGCCGCACAGATGGAAAAAGGCGCCCTCCGCCGTGTTGATCTTGTGCACCTGCCCGGTGAGCGTGAGCTTTTCCAACTGGCGGTAAATGGTGGCCAGCCCCACGGGGCAGCCGTCCTGGCGCAGCGCCTGGGCAAGGTCCGCCGCCGTCAGGGGCTCTCCCTGCCGCTGCTCCAGACACCGCAGCACCGCCTGCTGCTGTTTGGTGGTATAGGACATACGTTGCCTCCAATATGAAAACGAAAATCGTTTTCATATTATAAACGGGCCGTGAAAAAAGTCAAGAGCAGTTGCAAATTTCCGGGAAATGGGGTATGGTAGGCTTATCAAAACGCGCCGCATGGTGCGGCGTGGGAGTAGGAGAGACGATATGAAAGTTTCACTGGTCATCATGGCCGCGGGCCTGGGTTCCCGCTACGGAGGCAGCAAGCAGGTGGACGGCATCGGCCCCCACCATGAGATCTTGATGGAATACTCGATTTATGACGCCATCCGGGCGGGGTTCAACAAGATCGTGTTCATCATCAAACCGGAGATGGAGGAGATGATGCACCGGCTGTGCGGCGACTATCTGGCAGGCAAGACCGCCCGGGACGGAAGTCCTGTGGAAGTGGCCTACGCCTTCCAGGATTTTTCCTCTGTGCCGGACTTTTATCACATCCCCCCCGAGCGCACGAAGCCCTTCGGCACCGTGCATGCCCTGCTGTGTGCGGCGGATGTGGTGCACGAGCCCTGCTGCGTCATCAACGCCGACGATTACTACGGCATCGACGCCTACCGTACCATTTATGAAGAGCTGATCCGCCTGCCCGAGACGGGCAAGGCCACCATGGTGGGCTATCTTTTGAAAAATACCGCCAGTCTCCACGGCACGGTCTCCCGGGGCGTGTGCACCGTGGCGGGCGGCAAGCTCCAGTCTGTGCGGGAGGCGCTGAAGGTGCAGCTCTATCCGGACGGCACCCTGCGGGACCTGGCCCGGGACGAGTCCCTGGCGCCGGACACGGTGGTGTCCATGAACTTCTGGGGCTTCATGCCCAGCATCTTCCCCGCCCTCCGGGAATACTTTGAAAACTTCCTGCGCAACGAGGCGGGCGAGGACCTCAAGGCCGAGTGCCTGCTGCCGGTGATGGTGGACCAGCAGATGAAGGCGGGAAAGCTGGAGGTGTCCGTGCTCCACTCCGCCGACAAGTGGTTCGGCATGACCTATCAGCAGGACCGCGCCGTGGTGGCCGAAGAGCTGCGGAAGCTCCATCAGCGGGGAGATTATCCCGAAAGCCTGCGGGGGTAAAGCATATGCCCTCCGGCATCCATTCATGAAAAGAGCGTTCCCGGTGTTTGCCGGGGGCGTTTTTTTGCCCGTAAAGGGGTTGTAAAAAATTGATACCGAATTTTCAATCTTTTGTTTCGACTTTTTCCGCCCAGAACCGTCTAATTAGTATAGAAGGGAACCACACGGGAAGGGGCGGTCATGATGAAAAGATCAAAAAGAGCAGCACGGCGCCGGTGGGGGCTGGGCAAAGCATTGGGATTGATGGTACTGGCGGGGACTTTGGCGTTTTTGTTTTCCGGCAAGCTGCCGGCGGCACTGCCGGAGGAGCCCGCTGACGAAAATGGGGTCTTCCGGCAGCCTGTGCGGGTGCTGCACCACCCCGCAGAGTGGGCCGGAGAATCCGACGCGGCAGCGCCGGAGGAGAAGTCCGTCCAGACTGCGCCCGTGGAGACGCCCCGCATGCCGGAGCTGCCGGTGGAGGAGCCTGCGGAGGCGGAAGAGGACGTCAGCGTGGTGGTGCCCCAGAGCGAGCCTGTGGGCATGGAGTATTTTTCCGACGCGGTCTTCCTGGGCGATTCCCGGACGGAGGGATTGTACCTCTACGGCAACATGACGGAAGGAGAGTTCCTTTACGCCGTGGGAGCCACAGTGGAGTCCGTGTTCACCAAGCCCACCCAGACTGCGGAAGCGGGGAAGGTGCCCATGCTGGATGCCCTGGCGGACATGGAGTGCGGCAAGGTGTACATCATGCTGGGCGTCAACGAGCTGGGCTGGCCCCGGACGGAGACGTTCCGCGACCAGTACGGCAAGCTCATCGACCGGGTCCGTGAGGACCATCCGGACGCCCAGGTGGTCATCCAGTCCATCCTGCCGGTCAGCGCCGCCCAGGACGCCAAGGGCACCTATGTCAATAACCGCCGCATCCAGGAGTTCAACGATATGCTCCGGGAGCTGGCGGAGGAGAAGAACTGCCCCTATCTGGATGTGGCGGAGGCGGTGACGGGGGAGGACGGATGCCTGCTCCCGGAGCTCACCTCCGATGGGGTGCATCTGAACACCAAGGGCTGCGCCGCCTGGCGGGACTATCTCATGAGTCATCCGGTTACAAAGACCCTCTGAACAAAGAGGGTCTTTGTTTTTACTTTTTTTACAGTTTTGTTTTGGATCGTTCATGCACTATTGCTGAAAAATGTGGGAGAATAGACAATTGCTTGACAACTTGACTGAAAAACGCTATAAATACAGTGTACGAAAGGTACATTCCCCCGGTGTGCGGGGGTATGTATTGCCTCTGTTTTTGGAATAAGATTCCGTAATGCGGAATTTCTGGAAACGAGGCGTATCAGGGAGAAACGAGAAAACGAGGAGGAAAAAGCCCATGATCATGCGATTCCTGAAAAAGATCCCCGCAGGTATGATGGTCGTGCCCATGTTGCTGGGTGCTGTCATCAATACCTTCATTCCTGAAGTGACCAACATCGGTTCCTTCACCACCGCCATCTTCACCAGCGCCGGCGCCAACACCGCCATCGGTATCCAGCTGTTCTGCCTGGGCACCACGCTGCAGTTCCGTCAGATGGGCGGCGTCATCAAGCGCGGCGGCGTGCTGCTGATCTCCAAGTTCATCATCGGTGCCGCCATCGGTATCGGCGTGGGCAAGGTGTTCGGCGCCGAGGGCCTGCTGGGCCTGAGCGCTCTGGCCATCATCTCCGCTGTCACCAACTCCAACGGCTCTGTGTACCTGGCCCTGATGAACAGCTACGGCGACACCGTCGACCAGGCGGCCATGCCTCTGCTGGCCATCAACGACGGTCCCATGCTGACCATGATCGCCATGGGCGCCGGCGGCCTGGCCGACATCCCCTTCATGGCTCTGGTTGCCGCTATCGGCCCCATCCTGGTGGGTATGATCCTGGGCAACCTGGATAAGGACCTGTCCGACTTCCTGGCTCCCGCCGGCAGCATCCTGCTTCCCTTCGTGGGCTTCTGCCTGGGCTCCGGCATGAACCTGACCAACATCGTCAAGGGCGGCGCTCAGGGCATCCTGCTGGGCCTGATCACCTGCTTCGTCGGCGGCGCCTTCATCGTGCTGTGCGACAAGTTCATCAGCCGCCGTCCCGGCTATGCCGGCTGGGCTGTGGCTACCACTGCCGGTAACGCCGTGGCCGTGCCCGCCGTTATCGCGGAAGCCGACCCTACCTGGGCACAGTGGGCCGATGTGGCTACCTCTCAGGTCGCCGCTTCTGCCATCCTGACCGCCATCCTGGTCCCCATCATCACTTCCTGGTGGGCCAAGAAGTATGGCTGCCCCCGGTTCCCCAAGGACGAGGCCCAGAAAGAACTGTTTGCCAAACAGGCTTAATCATTCCCAAGATAATCTGAGGATCGAAAGGAGATTTCCACTATGCTGAATGCCATGATCGTTGAGCCCAAGGACAACGTCATCGTTGCCATCGAGCCCATCAAGAAGGGCGAGACCGTTACTTACATGTGCGAAGGCGCGGAGAAGACCCTGACCGCTCTGGAGGACATCACCATCTACCACAAGCTGGCTGCCTGCGACATCGCCAAGGGCGAGCCCATCAGCAAGTACGGTGAGCACATCGGCCTGGCCGCCCGCGACATCAAGATGGGCGAGCATGTCCACTGCCACAACCTGGAAGAGCACCGGGAAAACCTGGATGCCAAGGGCTGAGAAAAGGAGGATTCGAATATGAATTTCTACGGTTACAAGCGTCCTGACGGCCGCGTTGGCGTCCGCAACAAGGTTTTGATCCTGCCTGCCAGCGTCTGCGCCTCCGATACCACCCGCATCATTGCCCAGCAGGTGGTCGGTTCTGTCACCTTCAACAACCAGCTGGGCTGCTCCCAGGTGGCTTCCGACCAGCAGTTCACCATGGACGTCATGGCCGGCTACGCCGCCAACCCCAACGTCTACGGCACTGTGGTCGTGTCCCTGGGCTGCGAGAACTGCCAGATGGATCTGGTGGTGGAGGCCATTAAGCAGCGCACCAACAAGCCCCTCAAGCAGGTCATCATCCAGGAGGCCGGCGGCACCCTGAAGGCCATCGACATGGCCGTCCGCTATGCCAAGGAGATGGTGGAAGAGGCTTCCATGCTCCAGAAGGAAGAGTTCCCCATGTCCGAGCTGATCATCGGCACCGAGTGCGGCGGCTCCGACCCCACCAGTGGCCTGGCTGCCAACCCCCTGATCGGCCAGCTCAGCGACCTGATCGTCAAGGAGGGCGGTACCTCCATCCTGTCCGAGACCACCGAGTTCATCGGCGCCGAGCACATCCTGGCCCGCCGCGCCGCGACTCCCGAGGTCCACGACCGTATCTTCGAGATCGTGCACCGCTATGAGAAGGCTCTGCAGCTGGTCGGCGAGGAAGTCCGCGAGGGCAACCCCTCTCCCGGCAACAAGGCCGGCGGCCTGACCTGCCTGGAGGAGAAGTCCCTGGGCTGCATCCACAAGGGCGGCCACAGCCCCGTCAATGCCGTGTATGAC
This sequence comes from Clostridiales bacterium, assembly GCA_019418625.1. GTDB lineage: Bacteria > Bacillota > Clostridia > Oscillospirales > Oscillospiraceae > Oscillibacter. The sequence goes on from DYBL01000010.1 coordinate 17,059, forward strand.
TATGCCAAGCAGGTCGAGGCCAAGCAGGGCCTGGTCATCATGGACACCCCGGGCAACGATCCTTCCTCCGTGGCCGGCATGGTGGCCGGCGGTGCCCAGATCGTGGTGTTCTCCACCGGCCGCGGCACCCCCACCGGTAACCCCCTGGCTCCCGTCATCAAGATCACCGGCAACAAGCTGACCTATGCCAACATGGTGGACAACATCGACGTGGACGCCTCCCCGCTGATCTATGGCACCAAGACCATGGAAGAGCTGGGCAACGAGCTGCTGAAGCTGACCCAGGAAGTGGCCTGCGGCAAGCAGACCAAGGCCGAGTCTCTGGGCTACACCGAGATGGCCATCGCCCGCGTGTGCAACTTCGTCTGATATCGTCTCATTTCCCAAAACGGACCCGCTTTTGCGGGTCCGTTTTTTCTTATTTTGTGCTTGACAAACAGCAAAAATGGACTATACTGGAAGCAGATCTCAAGATTTATTTTTGTGTACAAAAGATTTGGAATTTAATTCCGTATTACGGAATAATGGGGCAAGGCCCCTACAAAAAGAGAGGAGCATTTACGATGAACGCAGCATATCTGACCCCTGCGATCACCCTGTTCAATGAGGACGGCACCCTGGATCTGGTGAGCCAGGAAAAGCTGTTCAACAACCTGATCGAAAACGGTGTGGACGGCATCCTGGTGGAGGGAAGCTCCAGCGAATTTTTCGCCATGCCCATGGACCAGCGCCGCCAGATGGCCAAGTTCGCCATTGAGACGGTGGACCACCGGGTCAAGCTCATCATCGGCACCAGCCACATGGTGGCCGACGAGATCGTCAGCTTCTCCAACTACTGCCTGGATGCCGGCGCCGACGCCGTCATGATCCTGCCGCCCTATTACTTCCACTTCGGCGCCGAGGCCCTGCTGCAGTACTACGATCGTCTGGCCAGCCAGATCCACGGCAACATCTACATCTATAACTTCCCCGACAACACCGGCTACACCATCCCCGCCGAGACGGTCCTGTCCCTGGCCAAGATCCATCCCAACATCGTGGGCATGAAGGACACCATCTCCGGTATGGACCACACCCGGGAGCTGATCAAGGTGGTCAAGTCCCACATCCCCACCTTTGAGATCTACTCCGGCTTCGACGACAACTTCGCCCACAACGTGCTGGCGGGCGGCAACGGCTGCATCGGCGCGCTGAGCAACGTGGTGCCCGAGATCTGCTCTGCCTGGGTGAAGGCATTCCGGGAAAACGACCTGGCCGGCATCGCCAAGGGCCAGCAGTCCATCGACCGGCTCATGGACCTCTACACCGTCCGCAGCCCCTTCCTGCCGGTCATCAAGGAGGCCTGCAAGCTGCGGGGCATCGCCGCCACCAGCGCCGGCACCTTCCCCATGCCCAATGCCACCGTGGAGGACGACGCCAAGATCCTGGAGCTGCTGCGCCGGGAAGGCGTGCAGTGACAGACTGACAACCGAATATGCCGCTTCTGCCGGGCCGCGTAACGCGGCCCGGCGGTTTTTGTTTGGTTCATGCCGGAAGAAGAAAAACATGTACAAAAAAAGAAAAGATTTCTATGAAACTTCCCGATTTACAAACGGCTCCGGATTTGCGATGATAGTCATCGTGCTGCGCCCGGACAAAAAGCCGGGCGGAAGTGGTAAAAGCAACTTTGACACGATATCTTGTGTGTTACAATAGAGCCAACACAACATAGGAGAAGGAACACGGAAAGACGGAGGGAACATATGACAGTCATCAAACGAAACGGCACAGAGGTGGATTTTGACATCGACAAGATCGTTTCCGCTGTGTCCAAAGCCAACGACAGCGTGGGGGAGGAGGCCCGTCTGACGCCGCTGCAGATCCGGCGGATCGCGGAATTTGTGGAGCTCAGCTGCCTGAAGATGAACCGCGCTCCCTCCGTGGAGGAGATCCAGGACCTGGTGGAGTATCAGATCATGGCCCACGGGGCCTACGAGGTGGCCAAGCACTACGTCACCTACCGCTATACCCGCTCCCTGGTCCGCCGCAGCAATACCACCGATGAGAAGATCCTCAGCCTCATCGAGTGCTGCAACGAGGAGGCCAAGCAGGAAAACTCCAACAAAAACCCGGTGGTCAACTCCACCCAGCGGGACTATATGGCCGGCGAGGTGAGCCGGGATCTGAGCGAGCGGCTGCTGCTGCCTCCGGATATCGTGGAGGCCCACAAGGAGGGCATCATCCACTTCCACGACTCCGACTATTACGCCCAGCACATGCACAACTGTGACCTGGTGAACCTGGAGGACATGCTGCAAAACGGCACCGTCATCACCGGCACCCTTATCGAGCGGCCCCACAGCTTCTCCACCGCCTGCAACATCGCCACCCAGATCATTGCCCAGGTGGCCTCCAACCAGTACGGCGGCCAGTCCATCTCTCTGGCCCATCTGGCCCCCTTTGTGGATGTGAGCCGCAAAAAGATCCGCAAGATCGTGGAGCAGGAGATGGAGACCCTTGGCATTCAGCCCAGCGAGGAGAAGATGCATCAGCTGGTGGAGACCCGCCTGCGGGACGAGGTGCGCCGGGGCGTGCAGACCATCCAGTACCAGGTGCTCACCCTGCTGACCACCAACGGACAGGCTCCCTTCGTGACCGTATTCATGTACCTGGGCGAGGCCAAGAGCGACCAGGAGCGCAAGGATCTGGCCCTCATCATTGAAGAGACGCTGGAGCAGCGCTACCAGGGCGTGAAGAACGAGGACGGCGTGTGGATCACCCCCGCCTTCCCCAAGCTCATTTACGTGCTGGAAGAGGACAACATCCACGAGGATTCTCCTTACTACTACCTGACGAAGCTGGCCGCCAAGTGCACCGCCCGGCGGATGGTGCCCGACTATATCTCCGCCAAGAAGATGCTGGAGCTCAAGGGCGACGTGTACACCTGCATGGGCTGCCGTTCCTTCCTGACGCCGGACCGGTTTACCGACGCGGGCATCGGCAACATTGCCAACGCCGGCAACTACGAGCCCGGCAAGCACAAGTACTACGGCCGGTTCAACCAGGGCGTGGTGACCATCAACCTGCCTGACGTGGCCCTTTCCTCCGGCGGGGATCTGGACAAGTTCTGGTCCGTCTTTGACGAGCGGCTGGAGCTGTGCCACCGGGCCCTGCTGTGCCGTCATGAGCGGCTCAAGGGCACGCTCTCTGACGTGGCGCCCATTTTGTGGCAGTACGGCGCCTGCGCCCGCCTGAAAAAGGGCGAGACCATCGACGAGCTTTTGTACCACGGCTATTCCACCATCTCTCTGGGCTATGCGGGCCTTTATGAGTGCGTCAAGTACATGACCGGCAAGAGCCACACGGACCCGGAGGCCACGCCCTTCGCCCTGGCCGTCATGCAGCACATGAACGACGCGTGCAAGAAGTGGAAAGAGGAGAGCGACATCGACTTCTCCCTCTACGGCACGCCCCTGGAGTCCACCACCTACAAGTTCGCCAAGTGCCTCCAGCGCCGCTTCGGCGTCATCGAGGGCATCACGGACAAGGGCTATATCACCAACAGCTACCACGTCCATGTCACCGAGGAGATCAACGCCTTCGACAAGCTCAAGTTCGAGGCCCAGTTCCAGCACCTCTCTCCCGGCGGCGCCATCAGCTATGTGGAAGTGCCCGACATGCAGAACAATCTGGAGGCAGTGCTGGCAGTGATGAAGTTCATCTACGACAACATCATCTACGCCGAGCTGAACACCAAGAGCGACTACTGCCAGGTGTGCGGCTGGGACGGTGAGATCCAGATCGTGGAGGAAAACGGCAAGCTCATCTGGAAGTGCCCCAAGTGCGGCAACACCGACCAGGACAAGATGAACGTGGCCCGGCGTACCTGCGGCTACATCGGCACTCAGTTCTGGAACCAGGGCCGCACCCAGGAGATCCGGGACCGGGTGATGCACCTTTGATTCACGCAAAAGGCAAAGCCTTTTGTGTGAATCAGGCAGTTTGCCGCGCGCACTCGCTGTGCTCGCACACCGGCAAACCGAGCGGTGTTTTCCCCGAGGCGCATGTTCCCGGGAAAAACAGAGTGATTTTCACGCGTGCCTGAGGGGGCGCATGGAACGACCTTATGCAGGCGCATGTCCCGCCCGGCGCGGATTTTAAATGATAACCGCCTGCTGCCGGGGATATATTTGGAGGATCGGTCATGCATTACGGAGAGATCAAAAACTGCGATATCGCCAACGGCGAGGGCGTGCGGGTGACGCTGTTTGTGTCCGGCTGCACCAACCGCTGCCCCCATTGCTTCCAGCCGCAGACCTGGGCCTTTGACTACGGAGAGCCCTTTACGGAAAAGACCGAGGAGGAGCTTCTTGGGCTGCTGGCCCCGGACTATATCAGCGGGCTGACGCTGCTGGGCGGCGAGCCCTTTGAGCCGGAGAACCAGCGTGCGCTGGTGCCGTTTTTGCGCCGGGTGCGGGAAGAGCTGCCTCAAAAGACCATCTGGAGCTACACGGGCTTCACCTATGAGGAACTGCGCCGGGACGGCAGCCATCCCCGCTGCGAGGTCACCGACGAGATGCTCTCGCTGCTGGATGTGCTGGTGGACGGCCGGTTCGTGGAGGAGCTCAAGGATATCTCCCTGCGGTTCCGGGGCAGCAGCAACCAGCGCCTGATCGATCTTGCCGCCACCCGGACGGCGGGAGAGGTGCGGCTGGTGCCGGAGCAGCGCCGGTGAAAAAGCTTATAAAATAAAAAGCGGAGAGGCGATCGCCTCTCCGCTTTTTTTGCGTTCAGAGCAGCTGGCCGGCGCCCTTGTTGTTGGTCAGGGCTTCCAGGACCTGATAGCGCTCCATATCGAAGGCTTTTTTCATCTGCAGGGCATGCTCCATCTCCAGGTCCACGATGCGTCCGTCCTGGGTGGCGATGACGCAGTTGCCGCGGCCCTGCGCAAGGGCCTGGACGGCCTCGTAGCCCATGCGGCTGGCAGTCTCCCGGTCCCGGGCGCTGGGAGAGCCGCCTCGCTGGATGTGGCCCAGCACGGTGACCCGGGGGTCGATGCCGATCTCCTGATGGATGCGCTTGCCGATCTCCACGGCGCTGCCGGCGCCCTCGGCCACCACGATCATATAGTGGGTGGTGCCGGACAGGCGGGCACGCCGGATCTTCTCCACGATGTCCCGGTCAAAGTCCGTCTCCCGCTCCGGGATCAGCACGGCGGTGGCGCCCACGGAAATGCCTACATACAAAGCAAGGTAGCCTGCGTGGCGGCCCATGACCTCCACCACGGAGCAGCGCTCGTGGGACTGCATGGTGTCCCGCAGCTTGTCGATGCACTCGATGGCGGTGTTGCAGGCGGTGTCAAAGCCGATGGTGTAGTGAGAGCAGCCGATGTCGTTGTCGATGGTGGCGGGGATGCCGACCACCTGGAGGGAATGGCCCGCCTCTGCCGCCTGACGGGACAGGGCCAGGGCGCCCCGGAACGTGCCGTCGCCGCCGATGGCCACGATGCCGTCCAGACCCAGCAGCTTGCAGGTGGCCAGGGCCTTGGCCCGGCCGGCCTCGGTCATGAATTCCTCACTGCGGGCGGTATAGAGCATGGTGCCGCCCTTGTTGATGATATGGCTGACGCTGGACGCGTCCATGTGGAGAAAGTCGCTGTTGATAAGGCCGTTCCAGCCCCGGCGGATGCCGATGCAGTCGATGCCCTGGCCGATGGCGGAGCGCACCACTGCCCGCACGGCAGCGTTCATGCCGGGGGCGTCGCCGCCGCTGGTGAGAATGCCGATTCGCTTGACCTGTTTTTCCATATGTATCCTCCAGACTCCATTCCGGCAGAAGCCGGCAGGGTAGTTAACCGATTACCCAGACTATACCGCCCGGGAGGAGAGTCTGTCAAGTGCAGATGTGCCTTTGGGGAAATCCTTGTGTAAAACGATTAACTTTCTGAAATCTCTGTATAAAAAATGACCAAATGCTTGGCTGGAGTGTCGGATGGGATCGCGGGAGGCCCGGGCGCGGGACGAGAGACGGCGGGGCGGGGAGCCGCAGAGACAAAATGGAAATCAACAAAAAACAACACATGCAAAACAACAGCCCCTGTGGAAATTAGGCAAAGATGCCGAATAACCGTTGGATAGTATAGAGAAAATCGCAGAGAACACCAAAACGTCTGTTGATAAATGTTGATATTTGTTATATTATCGGATTGACTGATGGAGCTTCGCCCTGCGCCTGGGGCGGCGGAGCAGAACAGGAAGGGAACCTTTCTTCAGCCTCCGGCATGACCGGAAGGATGGACCGGGAGGAGAGATAGTATGTCTGAATTCAATGCCTTTTTTCTGATGAAGCCGGAGGATGTGAAGCGCTATGCGGTGGAGGTGCTGCACCGCTTTGCCCCGGAAGAGGAGACCGAATGCCGGGAGATCGGCGACGGAAATATCAACTACGTTTTTCAGGTGCGCTCGTGCAAAGACGGCCGCTCGGTGATCGTCAAGCAGGCGGACAAGCTCCTGCGCTCCTCCGGCCGCCCTCTGGACATCTACCGCAACAAGATCGAGGCGGAGACACTGAAGCTGGAGGCCTCACTGGCGCCCCGCTTTATCCCGGAGGTCTATTATTATGACGAGACCATGGCGGCCCTGTCCATGGAGGACATCTCCGCCTACAAAAATCTGCGCAAGGAGCTGGCTGCCGGCCGGGTCTACGGCCACCTGGCGGAGAATCTTTCCACGTTTTTGGCCCAGTCCCTGCTGCCCACCACGGACCTGGTGATGGACCGGCGGGAGAAAAAGGAGCGGGTGAAGTTTTTCACCAACCCGGAGCTGTGCGACATCACGGAGGATCTGGTGCTTACGGAACCCTACTATGACTACAAGGGCCGCAACATCCTCACGGCGGGCAACGAGGACTTTGTGCGCACGTTCCTCTATGAGGATGCGGACCTCCACGCCCAGGTGGGCATGCTGCGCAACGGCTTCATGAACAACGCCCAGGCCCTCATCCACGGTGACCTGCACGCCGGGTCCATCTTCGCAAACGAGGAGGGCGTGAAGATCATCGATCCTGAATTTGCCTTTTACGGCCCCATGGGCTATGATATCGGAAATGTCATCGGCAACCTGTTCTTCTCCTGGGCCAACAAGGCGTTCACCGGCGCCGGCGCGGAGCAGACGGCGGCCGTGCGGAGCCTGATTGCCGATCTATGCGACAAGACGGCGGAAAAGCTGGCGGAAAAGTACGACGAGATCGTCCGATTCCCCCTCTATCGGACGGAGGGCTTCCGCAAGGCGTATCTGGACGGCATCATGGCCGATTCCTACGGCTACGCCGGCACGGAGATCATCCGCCGGGTGGTGGGCGATTCCAAGGTCATGGAGGTCACCTCCGTCACCGATCCCGACCAGCGCATCCCCATGGAACGTGCCCTCATCAAGATGGGCATCTTCCTCATCAAGCATCGTGAACAGGGCCTCACCGGTCAGACGGTGGCGCGGGCCTTTGATATGATCCTGGCATAAATTAAGGAGGATATGAACTATGGTACGTATGGACAACGACATGCCCTTTTTGCTGCAGTACGAAAATGTGGCATGGTACGATAACGGCAAGGTCCGCATTCTGGACCGCCGGGTCTATCCCACGGAGGTCCGCTTTGTGGACTGCTTCACCTATCAGGAGGTGGTCAAGGCCATCGCCGACATGGTGACCCAGAGCGCCGGCCCCTACACCGCCGTGGGCATGGGCATGGCCCTGGCTGCCTGGCAGGTGCGCGGCAAGAGCGAGAGCGAGCAGAACGCCTTCTTGCAGCAGGCGGCCTACGATCTGGCCCACGCCCGCCCCACCACCGCCAACCGCTACGGCCAGATCACCTATCGCTGCGCCGAGCTTGCCGCCAAGGCCCTGGCCGAGGGCAAGGACCCCATTGAGGCCATTGTGGAGAGCACGGTGGAGTCCCTCAACCGCCGATACAGCACCATGCAGATCGTGGGCGACCAGCTGGCGGCCCTGATCCCCCAGGGCGGCACCATCCTGACCCAGTGCTTCGGCGAGACCATCATCGGCACCGTCATGCGGGCGGCCCGCAAGCAGAACAAGGATTTCAAGGTGTTCTGCGCCGAGACCCGGCCCTATCTCCAGGGCGCCCGCCTCACCTCCAGCTGCTTTGCCCAGATGGGCTTTGACACCACCGTCATCACCGACAACATGGTGGCCTATTCCATGGAGCGCGAGCACATCGACGTGTTCACCTCCGCTGCCGACTCCATCGCCCGGGACGGCCACATCGCCAACAAGATCGGTACCTTCCAGATCGCCATTCTGGCCAAGTACTTCGGCATCCCCTACTATGTCACCGGCGTGCCCGACAAGGACAAGCACACCAAGGACGACATCGTCATCGAGATGCGGGACCCCAGCCAGGTGCTCAGCTACCGGGATATCCCCAACACCGTGGAAGGCGTCAAGGCCATCTATCCCTCCTTTGACGTGGTGCCGCCCCACCTGATCTCCGGCGTGGTCACCGACAAGGGTGTGTACGTGCCCTATACGCTGGATCATTACTTTGATTCCGACGTGAAGGTGTTTTACTGAGCACCAGAGCGGATGCCTGGGCGGCAGTTTCCGCCCCCATGACAATCAGATTATCAGGAGGAACCCGCTATGTTGATGCAGGAAGAAAGAGAACTCGTCGTTGAATACGGCAAGAAAATGAGCGCGGACCGGCTGAGCACCGGCACCAGCGGCAACATCAGCATCTATAACGCCGAAAAGGGCCTCATGGCCATCAGCCCCTCCGGCATGGACTACTTTTCCACCACCCCCGCCGACATCGTCATCACCGACCTGAACGCCAACATCGTCGACGGCAATAGAAAGCCCTCCAGCGAGTGGGCGCTGCACACGATCTTCTATCAGCACAAGCCCCACGCCCGCGCTGTGGTGCACACCCATTCCATGTTCTGCACCACCTTCGCCGTGCTGGGCCAGCCCATCCGTGCCGTCCACTATGTGATCGGCGACGCAGGCGCGGCCACCGTGCCCTGCGCACCTTACTGCACCTTCGGAACAGAGGAACTGGCGGAAGCTGCCATGAAGGTGTGCGGCGAGAGCAACGCCGTGCTGCTGGGCAACCACGGTCTGGTGGCGTGCGGCAAGGACATCAAGAGCGCCTACGGTCTGGCCCGCAACATGGAGTATATCGCGGAGCTGCAGTACCGTGCCATGTGCATCGGTCAGCCCAACATCCTCACCGATGAGCAGATGGCCGAGGTCATGGAGAAGTTCAAGTCCTATGGTCAGCCCGGCGCTAAGAAGTCCGGCTATTGATCCGGCTGCGCACCGGAAAATTTATGAGATCACCGCAGACAATGCGGGATGAAAGTACCATCCACAGCATTCCCAGGAAAGAAGGAACCCAATCAATGAACACTGAAAAGAAGCTTGGCTTTGCCACCCGCCAGATCCACGCGGGCAAGGTGAAAAACGCAGCGGGCGCCCTGTGCGACCCCATCTATCAGACCTCCACCTTTGAGTTCGACACCGTGGAGCAGGGCGGTGCCCGTTTCGCCGGCCAGGAGGGAGGCTACATCTACTCCCGTCTCGGCAACCCCACCGTGGCTACCCTGGAGGAAAAGGTTGCCCAGCTGGAGGGCGGCGAGGCCGCACTGGCTACCGCTTCCGGCATGGGCGCCATTACCACCGCGCTCTGGTCCAGCGTGGAAGCAGGCGACGAGATCGTGGCCGATGAGACCCTGTACGGCTGCACGTTTGCCCTTTTGAGCCACGGGATCACCAAATTCGGCGTGAAGGTCCGTCTGGTGGACATGACCGATCTGGCTGCACTGAAGGCTGCCCTGACGGAGAAGACCAAGGTGGTCTATCTGGAGACCCCCTGCAACCCCACGCTGAAGATCGTGGATATTGCCGCCGTGGCCGCGGCTGCCCACGGCTATAACCCCGCCATCCAGGTCATGGTGGACAACACCTTCTGCACGCCTTACCTGCAGCGTCCTCTGGAGCTGGGCGCCGACGTGGTGGTCCACAGCGCCACCAAGTACTTGAACGGCCACAGCGACGTGATCGCAGGCATGGTGGTGGGCAAGGCCGACTTCATCACCCAGTGCCGCATGTTCGGACTCAAGGACATGACCGGCGCGGTCATGAGCCCCTTCAACGCATTTTTGATGGCCCGGGGCATGAAGACCCTGGACATCCGCATGGAGCGCCACTGCGCCAACGCCCAGAGGGTGGCGGAGTTCCTGGAGAGCCACCCTGCGGTGGAGAAGGTCTATTATCCCGGCCTGAAGAGCTTTGAGGGCTATGAGATCGCCAAGCGGCAGATGAAGCTGCCCGGCGGCATGATCTCCATCGAGCTCAAGGCCGGCCGGGAGGCCACCGCTGCGGCCCTCAACAAGCTGCAGCTGTGCACCATCGCCGTGTCCCTGGGCGGCGCGGAGACCCTGGTGGAGCACGCGGCGTCCATGACCCACTCCACCTATACCGCCGAGGAGCTGAAGGAGGCACATATCTCCGAGGGACTGGTCCGCATCAGCGTGGGCCTGGAGGACCCCGAGGATATCATCGCCGACTTCAAGGCGGTGCTGGATACGCTGCTGTAAGTAAGCTGGAGAAATATTCCGGTGCCTGCGGGCGCCGGAATATTTTTTTCAAAACCGCAAAAACCAAACGAGGCGTTGACATTCCCGACCGGCCGCTCCTATAATGAAATCCGAAGCGGTCTGGCCGCGCAAGTTTCAGTGAAGCGAGAGAGCACATGAAAACAGAGAAAACGGAACAGGTTTTGAATTTTTGCTGTGAAATGGGCCGGCAGCTGATCCAAAACGGCGCTGAGATCTACCGGGTGGAGGACTCCATCAACCGGCTGCTCACCGCCTACGGCTATCGGGACACCGAGGTGTTCGCCATCCCCTCCTGCGTCATTTTGAATATCCTGGACGAGGGACACAACTATACCAAGTCCATCCGCATCCGCTCCTCCTTCATCAATCTGGACAAGCTGGAGCGGCTCAATAGCCTCTGCCGCCGGGTGTGCCGGGACCGGTCCCAGCCGGAAGAGGCATTTTCCCTGCTGGACACGATCTCCTCCGCCCCCAGCTACCCCCAGCTTGTGAGCTATCTGGCCCACGGGTTCGTGGCCATTTTCTTCACGCTCTTCTGGGGCGGCACGGCGCTGGACGCCTGCCTGGCCTTTCTCTGCGGTGCGGCAGTGAAGGCGTCGGTGGGGTATCTGAGCCGGTTTGAGACCAATATTTTCTTTACCTACGTCTGCTCCAGCATGGCGATGGTGCTGCCGCCCCTGATCCTTTCCTATCTGGGCGTGCCCATCCACATGGACAAGATGGTCATCGGCGCCATCATGCTGCTGGTGCCGGGCATCGCCATCACCAACGTCATGCGGGACGTGATCGCCGGGGACTTCCTGACGGCGCTGACCAAGTTTGCCGAGGTGCTCATCATTGCCATGGCCCTGGCGGTAGGCATCGCCATCCCGGTGGGGCTGGCCCGGTTTTTCTGGGGGGTGATGTGAGTGGAGCGCTTTCTTCCCTGCCTGTATGCCTTTTTGGGCTGCATGAGCTTCTGCTTTATCTTCCAGGTGCGAAAGCCGCTTTTCATGGTGCTTTGCAGCGCCATCGGGGCCATCTCCTGGTGGGTGTATCTGCTGGCGGAGCCGCTGGGGAGCGAAACGGCCCGGTTTTTCACTGCCACCATCGTGGTGTCGGTCCTGGCGGAGGTGCTGGCCCGGGTGCTCAAGGCGCCGGCCACGATCTTCCTCATCATCGGCATCATTCCTCTGGTGCCCGGCGGCGGCCTTTACTACACCATGGACTATCTCATCAACGGGGATTATCCCATGTTCTCCCAGGTGGGACTGCAGACGGCGGCCACCGCTGGGGCCATTGCCGTGGGCGCGTCGCTGGTGACCTCCATCGTGCGGATGCTGCCCCGGCGGCGCCGCCCGGATGAAAAACAGTGCTGAAATGTTAGCGGAGCGGTCTCCCCGGGAGGCCGCTCCGTTTTCCGTCGGCTTGTACCGGCGGACGGAATATGGTATGATAACGCCGTACTACCAAGAGAAATGGGGTAAACCATGAAGAAACTGGTCGTAGGAATCCTGGCCCATGTGGACGCGGGCAAGACCACGCTGTCGGAGGCCATGCTCTACCGCAGCGGCGCGGTGCGCCGCCTGGGGCGGGTGGATCACGCCGACGCGTTTTTGGATACGGACGCCATGGAGCGGGAGAGGGGCATCACCATCTTTTCCAAGCAGGCGCGCATGAGTCTGCCCGGCGCGGAGGTGACGCTGCTGGATACCCCCGGCCATGTGGACTTTTCCGCGGAGATGGAGCGGACGCTCCGTGTGCTGGACTGCGCCGTGCTGGTCATCAGCGGCACGGACGGCGTCCAGGGCCACACCCGGACGCTATGGCGGCTTCTGGAGCGGTATCATGTGCCCGTATTCCTGTTTGTCAACAAGATGGATCTGGCCGGAGCGGACCGGGAGCGGGTGCTATCGGAGCTGAAAGCGTCGCTGTCTCCGGCCATCACGGACTTTGCCGTGCCGGAGGAGGAACTCTGGGAGGAGGCCGCCGTGTGCGACGAGGGCCTTCTGGAAAAGTACCTGGCCCAGGGGCGGCTGGAGGAGGGGGACCTCACCGGCCTCATCGCCCGGCGGGCCATCTTCCCCTGCTGGTTCGGCGCGGCTCTCAAGCTCACCGGCGTGGATGAGTTTTTGGAGGGCCTGGGGCGCTATGCCCCCATGCCGGATTATCCGGCGGAGTTCGGTGCCCGGGTGTTCAAGGTCTCCCGGGACGCCCAGGGGGCCCGGCTCACCTGGATGAAGATCACCGGCGGCGCCCTGCGGGTCAAGGAGACAGTGACCAACCGCCGCCCCGGCAGGGCGGAGGAGATCTGGGAGGAAAAAGCCGACCAGCTGCGCCTTTACTCCGGCGCAAAATTCCAGGGCACCGAGCAGGCGGAGGCGGGCACGGTCTGCGCCGTCACCGGATTGACCCATACGCTGCCCGGTCAGGGTTTGGGCTTTGAGGCCGACTGGTCCGGGCCGGTGCTGGAGCCGGTGCTGACCTATCAGGTGTGCCTGCCGGAGGGAGTGGACCCCCACACGGCCCTTTTGAAGCTCCGGCAGCTGGAAGAGGAGGACCCCCAGCTCCACATCGTCTGGGACGAGCACCTGCGCCAGATCCACGCCCAGCTCATGGGCCCGGTGCAGATGGAGATCCTGGGCAATCTCATTCAGGAGCGGTTCGGCATGGAGGTCACCTTCGGCGAGGGAGATATCCTGTACCGGGAGACCATCGCCGCGCCGGTGGAGGGCATCGGCCACTTCGAGCCTCTGCGCCACTATGCGGAGGTGCATCTGCTGCTGGAGCCCCTGCCCACGGGCAGCGGACTGGTGCTGGCCACGGCGTGTCCGGAGGACCAGCTGGACCGGAACTGGCAGCGTCTGGTGCTGACGCACCTTTCAGAGCGGGAGCACCCCGGCGTGCTGGTGGGCGCGCCCATTACGGATATGAAGATCACCCTGGTGGCGGGCCGGGCCCACGTGAAGCACACGGAGGGCGGCGACTTCCGCCAGGCCACCTACCGGGCGGTGCGCCAGGGGCTCATGCAGGCGGAAAGTATCCTGCTGGAGCCCTGGTACGACTTTACGCTGGAAGTGCCCGCGCCGTTGGTAGGCCGGGCGCTGAGCGACGTGCAGCGCATGGGCGGCGAGACGGAGCCGCCCCAGACCATGGGGGAGATGACCATGCTCACCGGCCGGGCGCCGGTCTCCGCCATGCGCAACTATGCCCGGGAGGTCACCGCCTACACCCGGGGCACCGGACAGCTCCAGTGCGTGTTCCGGGGCTATGCCCCCTGCGCCGACCAGGCGTCGGTGGTGGAGGCTGCCGGGTACGATCCCGAGCGGGATGTGGACAACCCGCCCGACTCCGTGTTCTGCGAGCACGGGGCAGGCGTTACGGTCAAGTGGCAGGACGTGCCCGCCCGGGCCCATGTGGAGAGCGGGCTGCGCCTGGGAGAGCCGGAGGAGAAAGAGGAGAGCGCCGGGCCGGACCGGAGCCGGGGCGAGCGGTATGCCGGTACGCTGGCCCAGGACAAGGAGCTCATGGCCATCTTTGAGCGCACCTACGGCCCGGTGAAGCAGCGTGCGTTCCAGCCGCCCCGTCCGCCCCGGCGGCCGGAGAGCAGCCCGGAGCCGGACAAGCGGCACATCCGCCCCCAGAAGGGCGGGGAGGAGTATCTGCTGGTGGACGGCTACAACATCATCTTTGCCTGGGACGACCTGAAAGCCGTGGCCCGGGACAACCTGGACGCCGCCCGCAAGCAGCTGTGCGACCTCCTTTGCAATTACCAGGGCGTGCGCAAGTGCCATGTGATCGTGGTGTTTGACGCCTACAAGGTCAAGGGCGGCCTGGGGTCCGTGGAAAAGTACCACAACATCCACGTGGTCTACACCAAGGAGGCGGAGACGGCGGACGCCTATATCGAAAAGGCCACCTATGAGATCGGCCGGGAGCACCGGGTGAAGGTGGCCACCTCCGACGGCCCCGAGCAGCTCATCATTCTGGGCCACGGGGCGCTGCGGCTGTCCGCCGCCGCATTCCGGGCCGAGATGGAGGAGACCATGGGCCAGATGGCGGCGGCTCTGGAGCGGAACAACCGCCCCCACCGCCGGCGCTCTTTGGGCAAGGCCATGGAAAAAGCCATGGAGGGGGAGGAACAGCCATGATCCTGACACTGATCCTTTCTGCGGCGGTGGCGTTTGCCTGCGCTGCCGTCCGGCATCATCTGGAACACGCGAAGCAAAAGGAAGTGCACTACCTGGGCGGACGGGTGGTGCGGACGGCCCTTTACAACCGGGGTTCCGCCTTCGGCCTGCTGCCCCTGGGGCGCTGCGCCCTGGCGGCAGTGTCGGCGGCAGTGATGGCGCTGTCCCTGCCTCTTTGGCGGTGCAGCCGGCTGGGCTGTGCGCTGCTGCTGGGCGGCGGTGCCAGCAACCTCTGTGAGCGGCTGAGCGGCAGGGGCGTCTTTGACTACATCCAGTTTCCCAAGGCGCCGAGAGGAATGAAAAAATACGTATTCAATCTGGCGGACTTTGCCATTTTCCTGGGGGCTTTGTGGATCGCACTGCGCTCCGGAGGAAAACACCGCTGAGACATTGACAAAGCCTGCGGAACGCGCGTACAATAGGAGTGCGGAAATATGGAATGAAATTCCGCTATAAGGAATTAACGGCGTATACGCCGGAACAAAGATAGGAGAATTGCTGTGGATACGATGAAAATGCCTTCCATGGACGCAGTGGCGCGGTTCAAGGCCGCCATGGACTCCGATCAGGGTGCCCTGGGCCCCTTCATGATCACCTCTGACCCGGCCTATGTGGAGGCCGCCGGCTATGCCGGTTATGACTTCGTGCTGCTGGATATGGAGCACGGCCCCGGCACCTTTGAAAACCTCCAGAATCTGATCCGCGCCGCCAACGTGGCGGGCGTGTGCCCGGTGGTGCGCGTGCCCCGGGGCATGGACATCTGGGTGGACCGTGCCCTGGACGTGGGCGCCGGTGCCCTGCTGGTGCCTCAGATCGACACGGCGGACCAGGCCCGCGCCGTGATCTCCGCCGCCAAGTTCGCCCCTGTGGGCAGCCGCGGCACCAACCGCTTCGTGCGTTCCGCCTGCTACGGCGCCAAGCCCGGCAGCGAGTACTTTGCCCAGGCCAACGAGACGGTGGTCATCATCCAGGCTGAGGGCAAGAAGGCTGTGGAGAACCTGGACGAGATCCTGGACGTGCCCGGCCTGGACGTGCTGTTCATCGGGCCCTACGACCTGTCCAGCTCTCTGGGCCACGTGGGCGAGGTGAACCATCCCGAGGTCATCGCCTGCATCCAGGGCATCATCGAAAAGGCCAACGCCAAGGGCGTGAAGCTGGGCTGCTTTGCCGACACCGTGGAGGGTGCCAAGAAGTGGCGCGACATGGGCATCAAGTTTGTGGGCTATACCTGCGACACCTACCTCTTCTATCAGGCAGCCAAGGCGGACGTGGACGCCTTTGCCAAAAAGTAAATCCTGTACAAAAAGAGCGGACACCCTATGGGGTGTCCGCTCTTTTTATGGCTCCGGGGCATCTTCCCTGTGGAGGGGAAGACCCAGCTTCTCCATCTTCCGATACAATGTGGAAAGGTGCAGCTCCATCCGCTTTGCCGCCTGGCGCAGATCGCCGCCGCACTCGTCCACCACGGCGGTGATGTACTGGCGCTGATATTCGTCCATGGCCTGCTGATAGGGAAGGGATGGGTCCACGGCCGGCGGGGCGGGCCGTTCCACCACCACCGTATCCACCTTGCCAAAGGACTGAAATTCAATGAGCGTGTTTTTGCTCTCCACCATCATCCGCTCCACCGTGTTGCGCAGCTCCCGGACGTTGCCCGGCCAGTCGTATTGCTCCATGACCTGGATGGTATCCGGGGCCAGCCGTTTGGTATAGCCGTATTTTTTGTTGAAGGCCTGCACGAAGTGCTCCGCCAGAGGGCGGATGTCCTCTGTGCGCTTGCGCAGAGGCGGCACGTTCACCACCAGCACGTTGAGCCGGTAGTAAAGATCAGCCCGGAAGGTCTTCTCCCGTACCATCTCTGCAAGGTCCCGGTTGGTGGCGGCAATGATGCGTACATCGCTTTTGATGATCTGGTTGCTGCCCAGCCGCTTGATCTCGCCGTTTTCAATGATCCGCAGCAGCTTGGCCTGCAGCTCCAGCGGCATCTCGCCGATCTCGTCGAGAAACACGGTGCCCTTGTTGGCAAACTCAAAAAGGCCGATCTTGCCGTCCTTCATGCCGCCGGTGAACGTGCCCTTTTCGTAGCCGAACATCTCCGCTTCCAGCAGGGAGGGAGGCAGAGAAGCGCAGTTGATGGGGATGAACACCTGATCGGCCCGGCCGCTTTTGGCGTGGATGTACTTGGCGAACATCTCCTTGCCGGAGCCGGACTCCCCGTAAATGATGACGGTGGAATCCACGGCGGCGATGTGGTCGGCGTATTCCAGCAGGCTGCGCATGGGCTGGCTCTCCGCAATGAGCATGTCCGGGGTTTTGTCCGTGCCCTGCATGAAGCGGATGACGCTGCGGATATTGTCCCGCTCCTGATCGAACTTTTCCAAAAGCGTGTAGAGCTCCCGCTCGTCCCAGCTGTAAGTGGGGACGTATTCCAGCTCCCCGTCCGGCCCGAAATGGGGGCGGGAGAGGGCCAGCACCCGCTTGCCGGAGTCCTGGAGCGTATGGTTGCTCAAACACTCCTTCTTCGTCTCCAGGGTCTTGATGGACGAGGCGCTGGTGGCGTGACAGTAGTTGTGGAGCGTGTCGTAAATAGAGATGCTTAAAAGGGTCTGGCGGTCAATGCCCAGCAGGCGGCAGCAGCCGTCGTTCACATAGAGAAAGCGGCCCTTGCTGTCCGTGATCAGCATACTGCCGAAGTAATGCTCCGCCAGCACCTTCAATAGCTCATATTCCCGCTGGGCGGCGGGGTCGGTGGCGAGATTTGGAAATTCCATGACGTCTCCTTTTTCGCGTTTCGTCAAAAATGCGAAATTACGTTTTGCAAAAATGCAAAAAAATGAAGCAAATTTACTTTAATATACCATGAGAGCGCACAAAATTGCAAGAACCATTTGTGTAATATCTACAATTCCCTAGTTGGCACAAAAATTGCTATTTATTATGGGCGTCAACACAAGGCCGCAGGAGCGGCAGAGCAACAAGGAGGGCAAGAATTATGGAAGAAAAACGCAGCACGGCCCCGATGGACCTGGAGTCCACGGACTATGACGTGGAGCGGGTGGGAGATCTGGACCCCCGGCTGGAGGCCGGAAAAAAGGACGCCGTCTTTTTCCACGCGCTGGGCATCACCTGCACGGTGATCGCCACCATCTGGATGTACGCTTTCGGTACCGGCGACCCGGCGGAGATGAAGTATCTGCTGGGGATGCCCATGTGGGTGTCCGGCGCCATTTTGATCTACCTGGCCATGTTCGTGGCAGGCATGATCTACCTGGCCAAGTGGGAGGAATTCCCCCTGACGGCCCGCTTCAAGAAAAACCGGTCTGACAAGAACAAGGGAGGAAACAAGGCATGAGCTACGATCTGGGTGGATTTTCTATCACCGCGTCCACGTCCCGGACGATGCTGGTGATCTTCGCCATTTACACGGTGGTCATCGTGGGCTTCGGCTTCTATATCAAGTATCAGTCCCGGAAGGGCAGCCAGGACGGTCTGGCCTCCTTCCTCACCGGCGGCGGCGGACTGGGCGCCTTTGCCATCGCCATGATCGCCGCCACCAACTCCATGGCCGGCGGCACCATGATCACAGCCCCGGGCCTGGGCTATAAGGTGGGCTTCACCGCCGCCCTGGTCTATTACGCAGGCTTTCTCACCGCCGCCTACGGCCTTGGCAGCGTGGGCCGCAAGGTGGCCATCCTCCGTGACCGCACCGGCGCCGTCACGTTCCAGCAGCTGCTGGGCCTGCGGTTCCAGTCCAAGGCCGTGGTGGCCGCTCTGGCCATTACCGGTGCCTTCGGCCTGACCTTCTTCGCAGCCGGCCAGATCTCCGCCGGCGCCAAGGTGTTCGCTGCTGTCACCGGCACCAACGCCTATTATCTGGGCATCGTGCTGGTCATCGTCATTACCGTCATCTACACGCTCTCCGGCGGCATCAAGTCCATGGCCAAGGTGGCCGTCATTCAGGGCGTCATCATGCTGCTGGCCACCTTCGCCATCATCGGCGTGCTCATTGCCACCAATGTGGAAAACCACGGCAGCGTTCAGGCCACCATGGAGTACCTGGGCTCCGCCTTCCCCGGCGCCATCCAGGCCAACACGGGCTTCAGCTTCTGGAACGCCATGGGTACCGCCCTGTTTGCCGGCGTTGGCCTGGGCGCGGTGCCTCACGCCCTGTCCGTCACCATGACCTACAACAACCACAAAAAGCTCAAGCAGGGCGTCATGATCTCCTGCTGCGTGTTCACCCTGGTCCAGGGCATCATGTGCTTCACCGGCCCCCTGACCTATGCCATCAACCCCAATCTCCAGACCGCTGACTACACCACCATCTTCAACGCCACCAACCTGCTGCCCTCCTGGGTGGGCGGTATCATCTTCTGCGGCATCTTCGCCGCCGTGCAGTCCTCTCTGGCGGGCCTGGCCATGGAGGGCGCGTCCATGCTGGCCAAGGACTTCATCGTGGACTGCTGGAAGCCTGCTACTCCCGCCAAGACCCAGAGCCGCATCAACACCGCCTGCGTGCTGGCCATCGCGCTGATCGCCACGCTCATCGCCCTCAAGCCCTCTGAGCTGACCCAGTACATCATCAACTTCGCACTGGCGGCCCTGGGCGCTGCCTGGTACTTCCCCGTGCTGGTGGGCATGTACTGGAAGAAGGCTACCGCCAAGGGAATGGTAGCGTCCATTGTGGGCGGCTTCGCCTCCTATGTGGTGTTCTACTTCCTCTCCAGCGTCATTCCCACCACCAAGGCCTGGTGGGCTGCCTCCCTGGGCGGTGTGCACGCCTTCCTGCCCGCGTGGATCGTCTCTTTGGTGCTGCTGGTGGCAGTGAGCAAGGCCACCCAGAACCAGCGGATCAAGCTGGGATATTTCCAGGTGTTCTTCTGCGCCGATTATGACGAGAAGTATGCCAAGGTCGATACGCTCAAGGATTAAGCGAAAGAAGGAACGAATCATGATCAAAAGCAGGGACAATTTCTTCCAGGTCAGCGACGGCGCCTGGATCTATTTTGAGGACTACGGCAAGGACAACGGCGACCCCATCGTCATCCTTCACGGCTATCTGTGCTCTTCCAAGTTCTTCTATAAAAATATCGAGGGGCTCTCCGCCGATCACCGGCTGGTGCTGGTGGACTGGCGGGGCCACGGCTCCTCCTCCAAGACCCTCCAGAACCTGACCATGGAGCGCTGCGCGCAGGATATCCATGAGCTTATTGAGCACCTGGGCCTGGAGAACGTGACGCTCCTGGGCTGGTCCATGGGCTCCAGCGTGGTCATGGAGTACTATGAGCAGTTCGGTGCGGACCATCTCAAAAAGATCGGCGTCATCGACAGCGCCCTGTACCCCTTCTCCCCGGAGAGCTGGAACAGCCACTCCCTGGCAGGCTTCAACATGGACGGCATGACCGCCACCCTGGAAAACGCCATGGTCAACCACGACGCCTACACCCGGGCCTTTACCCGCATCTGCTTCCACGAGCCCCCCTGCAAGGAAGACGAGGACTGGGTCAGCACGGAGATGAAGAAACTGCCTGTGTACATTGCCTTCGCCCTGTACAATGATTTCCTCTTCAAGGACTACACCCCCACCCTCAAAAAGATCACCATTCCCCTGATGATCTGCTGCGCGGACAGCGGCGCCATTCCCCGCGGCATCGCCATGGGCCGGCACTATCGGGACCTGGTGGAGGGCAAGTGCTTCTTCCACGAGTTTTTGAATCTGGGCCATGTGATGTTCCTGGAGGACCCGGAGCAGTTCAACCGCACGGTGCTGGAGTTTGTGGAGCAGTACGCCTGAGTGCTGGTTTACCCATTTGTTTTCCCCTCATTTCCCCTCTTGAAAGCGCCCTGCTCCGGTAAGGAGCAGGGCGCTTTCGCAAAAAAGCAGCGGTCGGAGATAAGCTCCGGCCGCTGCTTTTGATTTGGAATATACGGTTTGTTCACACCTGCTCTTTGTTCTTCCAGGGCCGACGGGGCGCGGTGCGCTGGGGCGGCATGGTGCGCCAGTGGAGGCTGGTTTTGTTGAAGAGCGGCTCGCACACCAGCAAAATGGCGGGCATGAGGAAGATACTCGCCAGGGCGGAGATGCAGGCGCCCCGGGCCAGCATGATGCAGATGGCGCCGATCAGGTCGATGGACGAGACAAAGGACACGCCCAGCGTGGCGCAGAAGAGCACCAGGGCGCTGGTGATGATGGAGGCGTCGGAGGCGTCCGCGGCAATGGAGATGGCCTCTTTGGCCGTTTTGCCGGTGCGCAGCTCCTCCTGGAACCGGGAGGTCATCAAAATGGCGTAGTCCACGGTGGCGCCCAGCTGTACGCAGCTGATGATGGTGGGGGCGATGAAGGGGATCTGAGCGCCGGTGAAGTAGGAGCAGCCCTGGTTTAAGAAGATG
This sequence comes from Clostridiales bacterium, assembly GCA_019418625.1. Lineage (GTDB taxonomy): Bacteria > Bacillota > Clostridia > Oscillospirales > Oscillospiraceae > Oscillibacter. Next base: position 38,234 of record DYBL01000010.1, read on the forward strand.
GCCAGCTCAATGGTGGCCACCAGCACTGCCGGTACCGTCAGCGAGCGGAACACCACTGCGATGATGAGGAAAATGGCAGCGATGGAGATGTAGCTGGTGACGTTGAAGTCCACGGCGGCAGTCTCAATCAGGTCCCGGTACATGGCGCCCTCGCCGGTGATCATGGCGTCGGGGTCGTAGTCATGGAGGATAGCGTGCATTTCGTCCAGCTGTGCGGACACCTGGTCCGTGGCAGGCTCATAGGAGGAGTTGACCATCATCAGCTGCCAGCCGTCCTGGCGGAGCATCTGGCGCAGCTCCTCGGGAACGAAGAAGTCCGGGATACCGGTGCCCAGCATGGCGTGATAGGAAAGCACGGAGGTGACACCGTCCAGGTTTTCCATCCGCTCTTCGATCTCACGCATCTGCGTGGCAGTCAGATCGTCCCGCAGCACGATGAAGTGGGAGGTGGCCATGTCGAAGTCCTCTTTGAGCTTTTCATTGCTGACGATGGAGGGCAGGTCCCGGGGCAAAGACTCATCCAGTTTGTAGTAGATATCCGCATGGCTCTGGGCGTAGTAGGCGGGCAGCACCAGCAGAAGCGTCAGCACCACCAGGGCCCGCCGGTGCCGCACCACGAAGCCGTTAAGCCCGTGGAAGCTGGGGAGCAGGGCCCTGTGCTTATGGCGGTCGATCTGCTTGTCAAAGAGCAGCACCAGGCTGGGCAGCACCAGAATCACCGTGGCTACGCCCAGCACCACGCCCTTGGCCATGACGATGCCGATGTCCCGGCCCAGAGTCAGACGCATGAAGCAAAGAGCCAGGAAGCCGGCGATGGTGGTCAGGCTGGAGCCGGACAGGGAGCGGAACGCGGCACAGATGGCCTGGGCCATGGCGTCCCGTTTGTCATCGTAGTTGGACCGCTCCTCCTCATAGCGGCGGTAGAGGAAGATGGAGTAGTCCATGGTGACGCCCAGCTGCAGTACCGCGGCGATGGCCTTGGTAATGTAGGAGATCTCGCCTAAGAAGAAGTTGGTGCCGAAATTGTAGATGACGGCGATGCCGATGCTGGCCAGGAACACGAAGGGCAGCACCGTGGACTCCAGTGTGACGGCCATGGCGGCCAGGGCCAGCAAAATGGCCAGCCCCACAAAGAGGGGCAGCTCGCTGTCCATCACATCCCGGGTGTCCTTGATGACCACGGAGAAGCCCGCCAGGAAGCACGCCTCGTTGCACAGGCTGCGGATCTGGGCGATGGCGTCCATAGTCTCGTCCGAGGCGCCGGGGTGGTCGTACTGGATGATGATCATGGTGGCGTCCCCGGAGAAGAACAGGTCCCGGAAGGCGGCGGGGATCATGTCGGCGGGGATCTGCAGTCCCACCAGGTTGCTCAGCCACACGGCGTTGGACACGCCGGGCACCTCCTGGATGCTGCGCACCAGGTCGTTGGTGTAGCCGGCGGGCATGCCGTCCACGATGAGCATGCTGGTGGCGGCCATCTGGAAGGGGTCTTCCAGCAGCTGCTCTCCCTGGGAGGAGGGCAGGTCCTGGGGAAGGTAGGAGAGGATATCGTAGTTGATGCGGGTGGCGGCATAGCCGATGATGGACGGAATGAGCATCACCAGGGCGATGATCGCCACCAGCTTGGGCCTGCGGGTGAGGCCATGGGCAATTTTTTCAATCAAGTGATCCACCTGCACTTTCCAAGGTCAGGAAAAGATCCCGGTCACGGCGTTCCAGAAGTCCCGGAACATCTGGGCCACGCGGCCCCAGAAGGTGGACTTGGGCGCTTCCTGGGCGGCCTCAGGAGCGGCTTCGTCTTCGGACTCCTTGATCTCCTGGGTGCGGATGAGCACCTGGATGCTCTGGGGGGCCGGGTTCTCCGACGAGGTCAGAGAAACGGCCTGGGCGGTGGAGTCCATATTCAGAAGGTTATCCATCTGGCCCGTGTGCTCGTTCCAGGTATCTTCAATGATGGAGCTGATGTCATTTTTGGCGGCCTTTACATCAGAGGTGGTGGAAAGGCTCCTGGCTGCCTGCCGCAGCGAGGCGGCAAGGCCGGAAAGGGTCTTTTGGGTGCCGCTGTCCAGCTGGGTGCCGGCGGTTTTCGTCACTGTCTCCAGGTCCGTCAGGAAGGTGTGCAGATCCCGGGTGCCGGTGACGGCGGCCTCCGTTAAAGCCTTGGCGTCCGTGAGGGCCTGCTGGGCCTGGGGGATGTACTCGTCCACGGTCTTGTTGAGCTTTTCCGTCTCGTCCAGGACCTCCTGGAGCTTTTTGGCCGCGGTCTGGGCCACGCTCCCTGCGTCGCGCAGGTGGTCGGTCGCATCATCCGCCTTTTTCAAAAGGTCGGACAGCGTGCCGCTGAGGCCATCCTCACCCAGTGCGTCACAAAGGTCCTCCAGATGCCCCAGCAGGGTGCTGGCAGCGGGGCCCACGGACTCGGCCAGATCCTTCATCTGGTCCACGGAGATGCCGAAGCCCGAGAGCAGCTGGTTGACGGCGTCTGCCTGGTCCAGCGTTTCCTCGTATTCGCCGGTCTTGGAAAATGCCCACAGCTGATACTGCTCCGGAGAGAGGCCGGCTTTCCAAAGCTCCTGGAACTCCGCCTCAGAGGGCTCCAGCCCGGCCTCTGTCATCTGGGCAACATAGGCCTCGTACTGGGCGACATAGGCTGCGTCCAGCTTTTTGACGGCGGAGCGGATCTCGTCCACGGTCATGCCGTTTACGGTCACCTCGGACCCGCCGGAGAGGGAGGGTGCCTGCTTGCGCAGGGCGTCCACCGCGCTTTGGCCGCTGCCCGCCAGCTTTTCCAGCCGCTCCAGCACCTTGCCCAGGTCACTGAGGTCGCTGCGCAGAGCGGAGGCGCTGCCCTTGCCGGACTGCAGGTCGGCAAGGTCCTCGTCCAGATCGTCCAGCACGTCCCGCAGGTCGCCCAGCTGGGTCCGGAGGCTCACGGCGGTGGTGCACAGGCTGTTGATCTGTGTTTGGATATCCGTCAGGGCCTGGGAGGCCGTGTCCAGATGACCGGCCAGCGGCTCCAGGGTGTCGGCAAGGGCAGCCAGATCGCCCAGCGCCACGTCCGCCTCGGCGTAGAGCTGGTCCTTGCTCTGGGAGACGGTGCCCCGGGCCTCATTGAGCTGATCCAGGCCGTCAGCGGTGGCATTGAGGCTGCTCTGCATGCCATTGAAAGCGTCCAGCAGCGTGTCAAGGCTGCCGGAGAGCTTGTCATAGTCATCTTCCAGCTGCTCCTTGCGCTCGGAGAGCTTGGCGATCTCGTCCAGCTGGCTGAGGGTGGCGGGCACCATCAAAAACGTCATGCCGTCAAAGGTGAAATCGTCGCTGCCCACCCGGATGGTGAAGTGCTGTTCTTCGCCAGGAAGAGCCAGAAACAGCACTGTGCGCAGGTTGCCGATCAGCTGCACCTGGGCGCCCGGTGCCTCCAGAGACAAAATGTCATCTTGGTTGAACAGCGCCATGGCTTCCAGCGTGTAGTTGTTGCGGGCGTACTCGCTGGCATTCGGGTTGGGGATGGCGTCCACGGTGATCTCCACCACGCCGGTTTTGCCGGCCAGGTCCTCCGCTTTGGTGGGGACGCCGTTCAAGGTATAGTGAATGGAAAGCGTCCAGGGCAGCGCTTCAAAGGGGGCTGCGGTTTTTCCCTCAAAATAGAAGTGGGAGGGGGCATCGTTCCCAAAATCGAAGGTGACGGTCCCGTCCCGCTGCGCGGGCTCCGTGCCGTCGGTCAGGTTGTTGACGGCATCGTAGACGCCGTGGTCCTCCAGCGTGGTGGCGCCGTTGAGGGTATAGCTTTTGACCACGCTGCCCTCTGTCAGATTTCCGTAGTAATCCAGCGTGGCGTAGTAGGCTTCGTCGCAGACCGGCGCCACGCCGTCCCCGATGGGTTCCGCGGCCAGGGCGGAGGGGACCAGCAGCGCCGCTGCGGTGGCGGCTGCCAGAGCGCGGCGGCCGGCGGCAGAAAAACGGTACATGAGGATGCTCCTTTCGATTATCAACAAATGTTGAATAATAAAATATTGTTGATTTATTTTGCAGGGGAGATTATAATACTGCGCAAAGGGAAATGCAATGGACACATTGGCCCAAGTGTCAAGAGGAGGATACGTCATGAAAAACGAAGCGGAGGACCGCCGCTCCCGCCGCTCCCGGCGCTTATTGAAGGAAGGACTGCTGGCGCTCATGCAGGAAAAACGGTTTTCAGACATCACCGTGCGGGACATCACGGAGCGCATGGACCTGAACCGGGGCACCTTTTACCTGCACTACCCGGACACCACTGCGCTGCTGCAAAGCGTGGAGACGGATATGCTGGCCGAGGCCCAGGCGCTCATCGACGCCCACATGGCACAGACCAGGGAAGAGCGGACGCTGCGCCCGGTATTTGAGCCGATCCTGGACTATGTGGTGGAGCATCGGGAGGTGTGTCAGGCACTGTTTGTGAACAACTCCTCCAGCAACTTCACCGACCGGCTCCACCAGCTGATCCGCACCAACGGACTGCCGCTGGCCCAGGCGTGGTTCCACCCATCCTCCCCAGAGCGGATGGAGTATCTTTTGAGCTTTGTGACCTATGGCCTCATCGGATTGATGAAGATCTGGTTCGACCAGGGAATGGCCTTGCCCAAGGAGACGCTGGTCTCCGCCGCCGACCGGATGGTCCAGGGGGCGGGCGAGGGGCTTTTGGAGACAAGCACCACCTGAAAAACAAGAAGGCGCCCGGCTGATGCCGGGCGCCTTCCTGTTCGATTCATTGTCCCAGTATGCGGTGCAGGAGCGCGGACGCCTGCTTCAGTGCGTCGTCCAGGGGGATGGTATAGTCCTCCTGCTCGATGCTCAGGGCCCCGTCGTATCCCAGGGAACGGAGGGTATCCACAAAGGAGCGCCACCAGTCCTCGCTGTGGCCGCTGCCGGGGGTGACATAGTTCCAGGAACGGCCCGCAATGTCCAAAACATCTTTGGTCTCCAGCATGGTGTTTACCGCACCGGCTTTTTCCAGACGGGCGTCCTTGATATGTACGTGGTAGATGGCGCCCTCCAGCGCCCGGGCGGTGGCCAGGGGATCCGCCCCCATCCAGAAAAGATGGCTGGGGTCCAGATTCACGCCCACGATGGGGCCTATGGCCTGGCGCAGCCGCTGGAAGCTCTCCGGATTATAGACCAGCTGCCAGCCGTGGAACTCCAGGGCGATGCGGCGGATGCCGCAATCCTCTGCCTGCCGGGCCATGACCTGCCACTGGGCGATGGCCTCGTCCCACTGATAGCGGAGGATGTCCACGGTTTCCCTGGGCCAGCAGGTGACGATCCAGGTGGGACTGCGGTCCTCCGGGCAGCCCCCGGGCAGGCCGCTCATCATCACCACTGTGTCCACGCCCAGCTGCTGGGCCAGGCGGAAGGTCTTCTCCGTTACATCGCGGTTTTCCCGGCCCTTCTGGCCTGGAAAGAGGGGATTTCCGGAGCAGTTGAGCGCAGAGATGGTCAGGCCGTTGTCCGCCAGGGTGCCGGTCAGGGCCCGGCGGGCATCGGCGCAGGTGAGCAGGGTGTCCAGATCCACATGGGGCGCGCTGGACCAGTTGCCGCAGCCCAGCTCCACCTGCTCCAGCCCCAGGTCGCGGCATTTGACCGCCGCCTGCTCCAGCGGCAGGTGAGCAAGGCTGTCCGTCATCAATCCCAGTTTCATGGAAAAGACCCTCCTTATAGTTGATGGCTTCAGCATAGCACAAAATCGTTGCGCATGTCCACTAAATGCGGATTTTTTTCTTGACGCGGGCGGCACCGCGGGAGTATGGTGAAGCCACAGAACAAAAGGAGGAGATTTCTATGGGCTGCTTTTACTGTGACGAACATAACGAGGGCCGGGAGGCCATCATGTTCCCCGTGGGTGAGATGAAGGCCGGTATGCTCTACCTTTTCAAGGACCAGGCGCACCGGGGCCGGTGTGTGCTGGCGCTGAAGAACCACCGGCGGGAGCTGTGCGAGTGTGAGCCGGCGGAGCTGGCGGACTTTGCAGAGGATCTGGCCCGGGCCAGCGGCGCCGTGAAGGAGCTGTGGGGCTGCACCAAGCTGAACCTGGCTTCCTTTGGCGACGCAAATCCCCATCTGCACTTCCATATCGTGCCCAAATACGAGGGCGGCTTTGAGTTCGGCGGGAACTTCCAGATCACAAATCCGGAGCCGGTCTATCTCAAGGATGAGGAATACAAGGATATGATCCGGGCTCTGCGGGAAAAATTGGGCATGTGAGCCATGCCGCGGACAAGAGAGAGGCCTGTGCCTCTCTCTTGTCTTTTTTCCCAAACCTGTTCACGCAAATTTTACGAAATGTCCTCTTTCGCGAAGCGACGGCATGTGCTAGAATAAACTCCGTTGGAAAACGATTACCTTTGAGAAAGGTGGTTTATTATCGATGAGAAAGACGAAGATCGTGTGCACGCTTGGCCCCGCCACGGACGGGGAGGGCATCCTGCGGGAGATGGCGCTGGCGGGCATGAACGTGGCTCGTTTCAATTTTTCCCACGGCACCCATGAAGAGCACAAGGCGCGGCTGGACGCGCTGAAGGCCCTGCGCCAGGAGCTGAATCTGCCCATTGCTGCCATGCTGGACACCAAGGGACCGGAGGTGCGGCTGAAGACCTTCGCCAAGGGCACTGTGGAGCTCAAGGCCGATACGGAGTTCACGCTGACCACCCGGGAGGTGGTGGGCGATGAGACCTGCTGCTCCATCACTTACAACGATCTGCCCGGCGATGTGAAGGCGGGCGACACCATTTTGCTGGATGACGGTCTGGTGCGCATGACGGTCCTGGATACCACTGACACGGATATCCGCTGCCATGTGGAAAACAGCGGCGTCATGAAAAACAACAAGGGCGTCAACATCCCCGGCGTCCGGCTGTCCATGCCCTATGTGAGCCAGCGGGACCGGGACGATATCCTCTTCGGCATCCGGGAGGGCTTTGACTACATTGCCGCCAGCTTCGTCCGCACCGCTGCCGATATCCGGGAGCTGCGGCAGATCCTGGACCAGGAGGATTCCCATATCCGCATCATCGCCAAGATCGAAAACCGGGAGGGCGTCAGCAATCTGCCGGATATCCTCAACGTGGCCGACGGCATCATGGTGGCCCGCGGCGACATGGGCGTGGAGATCGACTTTACGGAGATCCCTGTGATCCAGAAGGATATGATCGCCCAGTGTGTGGCCTGCGGCAAGCCGGTCATCACCGCTACCCAGATGCTGGATTCCATGATCGAAAATCCCCGGCCCACTCGGGCGGAGATCACCGACGTGGCCAACGCCATCTATGACGGCACCTCCGCCATCATGCTCTCCGGCGAGACCGCCGCGGGCAAGTACCCGGTGGAGGCCGTCCACACCATGGACGCCATCGCCCGCCGGACGGAGGCCAACATCGAACGGGCCAAGCCCCTGAAGGTCTCCGGCAAGGAGCGGCTGTCCGTCACCACCGCTATGGCCCACGCCGCCTGCACCACCGCCATGGACATCGGCGCCGACGCCATCCTCACCGTCAGCCAGCGGGGCGTCACGGCCCAGATGGTCAGCCGTTTCCGTCCCCGCACCACCGTGGTGGCACTGCTGCTGGATGAGCAGGTGCGCCGGCAGATGGCCCTTTACTGGGGGGTGGAGCCGGTGACCATGCCCTATGCCAGCAACACCGACGAACTGGTGGAGTTTGCCGTCACCGCTGCGGAAAAGGCGGGCATCGTCCACCAGGGCGACCTGGTGGTGGTCACCGCCGGTGTGCCCGTGGGCGTGGCCGGCACCACCAACATGATCCGGGTGCAGCAGGTGGGCGGTTCCCTCATCAACGCCATCGGCATCGGTGAGAAAAAGGCCAGCGGCCGGCTGTGCGTCTGCCGCATGCTGGAGGACGTGGCCGAGAAGTTCCGGGAGGGCGACGTACTGGTGGTGCCCTACACCACCAACGACCTGCTGCCCTATATCCGCCGGGCATCTGCGGTGATCAGCGAGGAGGCCAGCGCCGACTGCCATACGGCCACCGTGGGATTGACCCTGGATAAGCCGGTGATCGTGGGCGCCGTGGATGCCACCCGCCGTCTCAAGGACGGGACCCGGGTGTCTGTGGACTGTGTCCGCGGTGTGGTGCAGACGCTGCCGGAATAATCAGAAGAATATCAAAGCGCCCCCGTTTTACCGGGGGCGCTTTTCCTGCTTTGTCATGGTATGGTTTTACCGGAAACGGTTGAAAATATAGGCGAAAGCATGTATAATACCTCCGCAATTACATTATGTATGGGAGTGAAGTTCCTTGGCTAAATTTCAACGCCCGGCACAAAGCGGGACGCCGTCCCGGGATGTGCTGGGGGCTTTGTATCCGTATTTGCTGCCGCTGCTTGTGTTCCTGGCCATCACCGGCATCAGCGGACAGGCAGTCGTGGGGCTCGTGGCCGTTGCCCTGGTGCTGTCCGTGGGTCGGATCCCCTGGGGGAATCTCCGCGGCCGCGCCGGAGCACTGACACTGGCTGTGGCGGTCTATGCCCTGATCTATCTGCTCTCAGGGCTCTGGTGCAGCTTCGGCGCCTATGCCGCCCAGGAGAGCACCAAGATGCTGGCGGCGCTGGCGGTCTTCGGCCTGGTTCTGGCCCGGTCGGAAAAAGAGGGATTGCGCAGGCTTTTTTGGTCGCTCCACGGCGTATTGACAGCCGTGTCTCTTTTGTGCATCGATGCCGGCAGCGCCCAGGTGCTGGCCCGGGGCTTTTCCGCACTGATGAAGCTGCTTGGCTGCAGCTATCCGCTGGAGACCATGGGCTATGAGGAGGGGGTCCGGATCACCGGCATCTTCTCAAACGCCAACGTCTCCGCAGGCCTCATTGCCTTCGGCCTTTTGCTGGGGCTGTATCTCTATCGTACCGCCGGCAGTGAAAAAGCGCGGGCCGCGGCGGCGGTGACCCTGGGCGTGGAGGCCCTGGCGTTCTTCCTCTCCTTCTCCATGGGTGCCATGGGCTCGTTCGCGCTGACATGCGTGGTATACCTGGTTTGCGTGGGCCGGGGCGCCCGGCTGGAGACTTTTGTTCTGATGCTGGAGTGCGTGCTGGTCACATTGGCATGCTCTTTCGGCGCCTATGCCTTTTTGGGCACGGGCAGTGTGGTGCCCGTGCTGCTGGCGGTGGTGTGCGGCGCCCTGATTTGGGTGCTGGATCGCTTCGCGGGAAAGAAGCTGGTGCGGGCGATGGAAGGGCGGAGCCGGGCGGTGGCTATCTCCGGCGGGGTGCTGGCGGCTGCGGTGGTGCTCTATATCGTGCTGGCATTCAACCTCACCGGCGCGCTGCGGCTGAGCGCGGATGAGACGGTATCCCGGGCCATCTATCCCGACGCCGGGACGTATACCGTCTCCGTGGAGGGCGCGGATCCTCAGGCGCGGATCTACGCCCAGAACGAGGCCCAGCTGATGATGCACACGGAGACTGTGCTCTACGAGGGACCGCTTTCTCAGGCGGAGATCACCGTGGAAGAGGGCACCCGCGTGGTGTGGTTCCAGATGTCCTGCGATGGAGAGGTGGAATCCGTCACGCTGTCTGACGGCACGGAGGTGCCTCTGGGCTACAAGCTGCTGCCCGGCTTTGCGGCCAACCGTCTTCAGGGCCTGCAGGCCAACCAGAACTTTATTCAGCGGCTGGTCTTTTTCCGGGACGGACTGAAGCTGTGGCAGGAGAGCCCTGTTATCGGCTGGGGCGTGGGCGGCGTGGAAGGCCGCATCACCGCCGTGCAGAGCTTCTACTATGAGTCCAAGTATATCCACAATCAGTTCATCCAGATCCTGGATGAAGCCGGCGTTGTGGGTCTGGCGGCATTCCTGTTTTTGCTGGGCAGTGCCATTTGGCTGCTGGCGCGGCGCCGGAAGGACGCGGACCGGGGCGGAGAGTTCGCACTCTTTGCCGCTTGTCTTACTATGATGATCGCCCACTCCATGACGGAAGTGGTCTGGTCTACCCAAATGTATCAGGTGGCGGTATTTGTCCTGCTGGCGGCCATGATCGTACGCTACGGCACAGCCGGCGAGGAGCGCCGGACGGTTCGGGGCGGGACGTGCCTTGCGGCAGGGATCTGGGCCCTGGCGGTGGTATTTGCGGCGCTGCAGGTGAGCTCTCTCTCGGCGTCCGCGATCTATGCCGGCCTGGGGGACCAGGATCTGACGCGCACCGAGTTTGTTTCCAAGCTTCAGACGCTGGACCGGATGGAGGTATATGACGACTCTCTCTATCAGGCTACCGCTATGGTCAATGCTCTTCAGCTGGGCACGGCTACGGGACGGAGCATCGCGGACGGGTATGCGTCCGAGCTGATGGAAAGCGGAGAGTTTGACAGCTGTTATTATGTGGCGGCCTATTACTATCTGCCTCTGCGGGATTTTGCGGGATTCTTCAGCGCCTGCCGGACGGGACTGGAGCAGGAGGCGTCCAACCCGGGCGCTTGGAACAGCATCGCGCACCTCTATGCCCAGGCCGGCGCCCAGCTGGAGCCCGGGGAGATGGAGGCGTATGTGGACAGTGTGGAAGAGTTTGCCCGGCTGCTGGAGGACTTCAATGACAGCGGACGTATGGAGCAGATCCGGCTGGACGAAGAGAACCAGGCATTTTTGGATGCTGCGGTGGCCCAGGCTGACGCTGACGGGCAGAGCGCCTATGACGCTTTGCAGGGCTATTTCCAGTAACGGCCCCCGAAAATAAGGAAAAAGCACGCGGAAATCCGTTTCCGCGTGCTTTTTTATGCAAACGTGCATATTTGTGTGCACGTTTGCTGCGTTTGGAGGGAAAGGGTGAATCCAACGGGGACGGGAAGGGGGTGAGAGAATGAATTACACGGAAAACTACCGGCTCAATCAGTGGGACGCGGAGGACCGGATCCTTCGGGAGGACTTCAACCGGGACAACGCCAACGTGGAAAGCGGCCTGACGGCGCTCAAAAAGGGGCTGGAAACAGAGACGCAGGAACGCAAAACAGCGGTAACGGCCGCCAAGCAGGAGGCGTCCCAGGCCCTGACATCCGCCGTCGGCGCGCTGGAGAGCGGCAAGGCGGACAAGACCGCCCTGGCCCAGCTCCAGGCGCAAGTGGATGGCATGCCCTTTGTAAAGCTGCAGGAGATCACCGTCAGCCAGGGCGGCGTCAACCAGATAGATGTGGATGTGAGCCAGATCCAGTGGCAGCAGTATGCATATGTGCTGTTTCGGGTAAAGCTGCTGATGGAAGATGGCGGGTTGATCAGGCTGCTGGTCAACGGCCAGACGGACTACGTGTATGAATCCGGAGACCGCAGTCAGCAGTATTTGCAGCGGTTCAGAGGTACCTCCCTGTCAGGCGTCGGATTCCAGTCTGTGCAGATCCAGTTCATGGAGGAAAGAGGATATATGACAACCCTCCAAACCAGTGTGGACGGAAACAGCGGAAAAGGCGAGGTGGTCGGCGGGATCCTGGATCCTCTTAAAATTTCAGCACTGCAGGTACAAACGCTGAATTTTGTGGCTGAAAGTGAAGACACGCTTGCTCAGAACGGGAAAATTTATATTTATGGGGTGAAGCTATGAAAATCAAGGTGTTGGTCTGTAACTGGGATGGCAGCCAGCATGTAGAGGAGCGGGAAGTACCCGACGATTATCTGGCTCCGCCGATCCAGGAGCCGCAGGAGCAGACCCAGAAGTAGCCGTCTCAGGAAAAAAGCCCCGCGCCATTCGGCGCGGGGCTTTCCTTATTTTCCTGGGGCGGAGAGGTACAGCTCCATGACCCGGGGCAGCACCCGGTCCAGCGCATAGGGAGCGGCGGCCTGGAATGCTGCCTGGCCCATGGCGGCGGTGCGATCCGGGTCGGCCAGCAGCTGTTCCACGGCCCGGACGAAAGCCGGTGCATCGCCGAAGGGGAACAAAAGGCCCGTTTTGCCCGGCGTTACCAGATCGGTGTGGCCCTTGACGGCGGTGGCCACCACAGGGAGCGAGGCATGCATGGCCTCCATGATGTTGAAGGGCAGGCCCTCTGAGCGGCTGGAGGAGACGGCGCAGTCCGCCATAGCATACCAGGGGGCCATAGCGGCACAGTAGCCGGGGAAAAGCACCCGGTCCGCCACGCCCAGCTGCCGGGCCAGGCTCCGACACTCGTCCAGCAATGCCCCCTGGCCGGGCAGGGCCAAAGTGACCCGCTCCGGCAGAAGCGGCATGGCCCGCAGCAGAGTGGATTGGTTCTTGCGCTTGGAAAACTCCGCCGCGTAAAGCAGGACGAAAGCGTCCGCAGCGAGCCCGTGCTCCCGGCGCAGTGCCTGACGCTCCTGGGGAGAAACCGCCGGGAAGCGGGAAAAATCCACGCCCATGCCCGGAATCTTCTCCACCCGGCGCCCCAGATGATGCTGCCGGGCGAAACGGGTATCGTAGTCGTTCATGGTCAAAAGCAGGTCCGTCTGGGCGGCGGTGAGACGCTCCGCCGACGCAAGAATGGTTTTTTTCGCGGGAGATGTGTCGTCATCAAATAGGTATCCGTGGGCCACGTTCACCACCGCCGGACGCGGGGAGAGGGAGGCGGCTGCCCGGCGGGTGAAAAAGGCCGCCAGGGACGTATGGGTGATGACCAGATCGTAGCGGTGCTCCGCCATGAGCGCGCGCAGGCGGCCCTGGGCGCGGAAGTTGGCCGGGGCGGTCATCTTTTTTTCAAAAGGCACGTCAAAGCAGGCATCCGATTCCGGGATGGGAATCGGCGCGCCGCCGCAGGCTGTGTGTACCTGCCAGCCCAGGGAGCGGAAGGCCTGGAGGTAGGGACGATGAAAGTGGGCGATGTGGGACCAGGTGGAGGCGGTGAACAAGACGGCCGGCATGGCAGGACCTCCCGAAACAGGATGTATTTATTATAGGGGGAAGAAAGTGTCATTGCAAGGAAATTGACAGCGGTCCTCAGAATCGGTACAATAGGGGCAAAGTTCGACATGGCGGAGGAGCTTGGGTCATGATCAAGGAAAATCAGCATCTGCTCAACCAGCTGCACGTAGTTTCGGATGGCGTGCTGGTGTTCGCCTCCATGATGATTGCCTATTTTATCCGTTTTTATGTGTTTTCAGGTATCGAGGGCATCCCGTTTTCCTATTATGTATACCTGGGACTGCTGGCGGTGGCACTGTGCCTGATCTCCTACGGTATGGCGGGGCTGTACAGCTCCTACCGGGCCATCCGGTTCCACCGGGAGGCCGCCCGGTTTTTGAGTGCCAATGCGCTGGATACCATGGCCCTGACCAGCGTGCTGTTCGTGTTCCGGCTGGAGCACATGTCCCGCTGGACGCTGGTGTTCTTCTTCCTGGTCAGCTCGTTTTTGCTTTTGAGCAAGCGGGCGGCCATGCGCATTCTGCTGCGGCGGTACCGGCGCATGGGGTACAACCAAAAGCATGTGGTGCTGGTGGGGGACGGCCCCATGGCGGAAACCTATTTGAAGCGGGTGAAGACCGACCGCAACCTGGGGTTCCAGGTGGACGGCTATGTGTCCGACAGCCTGACCTGGAAGGACCTTGCCAACCTGGGACGCTACGACCAGCTGGAGCAGGTGCTGGATGCACTGGTGCCTGATGAGGTGGTGGTGGCAGTCCGGGCCGCTGACGAGGCATGGCTGCCCCGGATCATCGCCGCCTGCGAAAAAACGGGCACCAAGGCATCCATCATTCCCTTCTATGCCGCCTACATCCCCTCCAACCCCCAGGTGGACAACATTGACGGCCTGCCCATGATCAACCTCAGGCGCATCCCTCTGGAGAATCTGGGCAACGCGTTTTTAAAGCGCGCCTTCGACATCGTGGGAGCGGCGGTGCTCATCGTGGTGACCTCGCCGCTGATGCTCCTGGCCGCCGTGGGTGTGAAGCTCTCGTCCCCGGGCCCCATCATCTTCCGGCAGGTGCGGGTGGGGAAGAACAAAAAGGAATTTTACATGTACAAATTCCGCTCCATGCGGGTCAATGCCAAGGAGCAGACCGGCTGGAGCCGGGATGTGGATCCCCGCAAGACGGCCTTCGGCTCCTTTATCCGCAAGTTCTCCATCGATGAGCTGCCGCAGTTTTTCAACGTGCTCAAGGGAGACATGAGCCTGGTGGGCCCCCGGCCGGAGGTGCCCCACTTCGTGGAGCAGTTCAAAGAGGAGATCCCCCGTTACATGGTCAAGCACCAGGTGCGCCCGGGCATCACCGGCTGGGCCCAGGTGAACGGACTGCGGGGAGACACCTCCATCCGGGAGCGGATCGAGCACGACCTTTATTACATCGAAAACTGGAATATCCTGTTTGACGTGAAGATCCTGCTCATGACGCTGTTCCGGGCGGTGAACAAGGAAAAGATCAACATCTGAAGGAGCGGGGCATATCCCCGCTTCTTTTTCCGGAGGGAGGAACGGATATGGTAGTGGGACGCTTTGCTCCGTCGCCCAGCGGGCGGCTGCACCTGGGCAATCTTTTCTGCTGCCTGCTGGCCTGGCTCAGCGCCCGGCAGCAGGAGGGACGTGTGGTGCTGCGGGTGGAGGATCTGGACACGGCCCGCTGTCCCCGGCGGTATGCCGTTCAGGCCATGGAAGACCTTCAATGGCTGGGACTCACCTGGGACGAAGGACCGGGCGTCGGCGGCACGGAGGGGCCCTATTTTCAAAGTGAGCGGACGGCGCTCTATCGTGCGGCGCTGAAAAAGCTGGAGGACATGGGGCTGGTGTACCCTTGCTTTTGCACCCGGGCGGAGCTGCACGCTGCCAGTGCCCCCCACCGGGAAGACGGGCAGGTCATCTACCCGGGCACCTGCCGGCGCCTTACGGCGGCGCAGGCGGCGGAAAAGGCCAAGGTCCGCGCCCCGGCCCTGCGGCTGCGGGTGCCGGATGAAGTGATCGCCTTTACTGACCGGCACATGGGGCCCTATGCGGAGAACCTGGCCCGGGACTGCGGAGACTTTCTTCTGCGCCGGTCCGACGGTATGTTTGCCTACCAGCTGGCCGTGGTGGTGGACGACGCCGCCATGGGCGTGACGGAGGTGGTGCGGGGGTCGGATCTGCTGGACTCCACCCCGCGGCAGCTGCTGCTCTACCGGCTGCTGGATCTGCCATCGCCCCGGTTCTGCCACTTCCCGCTGCTGCTGAGCCACGACGGGCGCAGGCTCAGCAAGCGGGACGCGGACGCGGGACTGGAAGTGCTCATGGGGCGGCTGAGCCCGAAAGAGATATTGGGCAGGCTCGCCTACCTGGGCGGGTTCCATCCCTCCGCTGCGCCGGCCTCCGCCGTGGAGCTGCTGGCGGAATTTGACTGGGACAAGGTGCCCCGGGAGGATATTCCGATCCCAAAGGGGCTTTTTGACTGAACGCGCCGAAAAAAGAGGCCGCAGGCATTGCCTGCGGCCTCTCTTTGCATAGAAACCAGATGCGGCGGGCATCAGTTGCCCGGGATCCGTGCCTCGGGGATATCCACCTCCGGCATCAGCTCACGGCTGACGACGGTGAGCATCTCCTCCAGCTTGGCGCACTCTTCCGGCGTAAAGCGATCGGCGATGCGTTGCATGACCTCCACCATGTAGGAGGTGGAAATATTGTAGTAGTCGATATACTTCTGGGTAACCTCCAGGTGATATTCCCGCTTGTCCTCGTGAGACTGCACCTTACGGATATAGCCCTTTTTCACCAGACTGTTGACCTTGTAGGCGGCATTGGGCGGGGAGATCCGCATGAAGGTGGCAAACTCGTTGACCGTGGGGGTCCCCAAAGCCTGGATGGTCTCCATGCAGAAGGTCTCCACGGTGGTAAGGCTTGCCTCACGGTCCTGGAAGCGGCGGAAGATCTCCTGGTAAAAGTGGAGTTTGAATTTTGTATACACGTTAAAGAAAGCCTGTTCCAGCATAGAATGTGCGCTCACTTTCCCGCAAATTTTTCCTTTTTCCACAGTATAGCAATCCCGCGGGAAATCCGCAACGGTCAGTTTACACCGATGGCGAAGGTCAGCTCCGCCGCAGCGACCACTTTGCCGTCCACCGTGGCCTTGGCCTCGCCCACGCCCACGGGGCCCCGCCGCTTGGTGAGGACGCATTCCAGCTCCACCACGTCGCCGGGGGTGACCTTGGACTTGAAGCGGGCGTTCTTGATGCCGCCGAAGTATGCGGTCTTGCCCTGATACTCGGGAAGAGAGAGGATGGCCACGGCGCCCACCTGGGCCATGGCTTCGATCAGCAGCACGCCGGGCATGACGTGCTCCTGGGGGAAGTGGCCGCAAAAGACCGGCTCGCCCACGCTGACGCACTTGATGCCGCGGGCCCACTGGCCGGGCTCGCCGTCGATGATCCGGTCCACCAGGGCAAAGGGATAGCGGTGGGGCAGGATCTGGGCGATCTCATTGGAATTGAGCTTGAGTCCCATGCTTACGCCTCCCACTTCTTCAGAAGAACGCTGCCGTTGTGGCCGCCGAAGCCCAGAGAGTTGGACAGGGCGTAACGCACGTCGGCGCTGCGGCCCACATTGGGCACCACATCCAGATCGCACTCGGGATCGGGCACGGAGTAGTGGATGGTGGCGGGCAGGTAGCCGTCCTTCAGGGTCAGAGCGGTGAAAATGGCCTCCACGGCGCCGGCGGCGCCCAGCATGTGGCCGGTCATGGACTTGGTGGAGCTCATGGCAAGCTTATGGGCATGGCCGCCGAAGACGGTCTTGACCGCGGCGGTCTCGCCGGCGTCATTGAGGTGGGTGGAGGTGCCGTGGGCATTGATGTAGTTCACTTCTTCCGCCTGGATGCCTGCGTCGGCGATGGCCATGGCCATGGCCTTGGCGCCGCCGGAGCCGTCGGGCCGGGGCGCAGTCATGTGGTAGGCGTCACAGGTGGCGCCATAGCCCACGATCTCGGCGTAGATATGGGCACCGCGCTTGAGCGCGTGCTCCAGTTCCTCCAGCACCAGCACGCCGGCGCCCTCGCCCAGCACGAAGCCGGAGCGCTCGGCATCAAAGGGGATGGAGGCGCGGGCGGGATCCGTGGCCTGGCTCAGGGCCTTCATGGAGGTGAAGCCGCCGATGGCCAGGGGAGTCACCGCTGCCTCCGTGCCGCCGCAGAGCATCACGTCGGCGTAGCCGTCGCGCACATAGTGGAACGCGTCGCCCACGGCGTTGGTGCCGCCGGCGCAGGCGGTCACCGGGCAGATGCACATGCCGCGGAAGCCCGTGTCGATGGCCACCTGGCCTGCGGCCATGTTGGAGATGGCGGTGGGGATATAGAAAGGAGACACCCGGTCCCAGCCGCGGGCAAGGCCCCGGTCGTGCTCGGCCTCGGTGATGGAGAGGCCGCCGATGCCGCTGGAGATGATGACGCCGCAGCGGTCCAGATCCTCATTTTCGGTCACGAGGCCGCTGTCGGCCATGGCCTCCCGGGCGCACACCACGGCGAACTGGGTGAAACGGCCCATGCGCTTGGCCTCGGGCTTGCCCAGGTGGTCCTCCGGCACGAAGCCCTTGACCTCGGCGGCCAGGGACACCTTCATGCCCTCGGTGTCGAACTGGGTGATGGGCGCCACGCCGCACACGCCGTCTTTGACGGCCTGCCAGCTCTCCGGCGCGGTAAGGCCAACGGGGGTGATGGCCCCCAGGCCGGTGATGACGACTCTGCGTCGATCCATAGTGTAACCTCCAAATTCGTTCAATTCAAAGCAGCTCCGGGCCCGCAGCGGGCGGAGCGCCGCAGGACGATGTCCCGCGGGCTTTTCTTACATGGCCATGCCGCCGTCCACGGCCAGCACCTGGCCGGTGATGTAGGCGGCCTCGTCGCTTGCCAGGAAGGCGATGGCGCGGGCCACGTCCTCCGCCGCGCCCAGCCGGCCCATGGGGATGGAGGCCAGGGTGGCGGTCTTGGCCGCGTCGGTCATGGCGGCGGTCATATCGGTCTCAATGAAGCCGGGAGCCACGGCGTTGACGGTGACGCCCCGGGTGGCCAGTTCCTTGGCCATGGACTTGGTCATGCCGATGACGCCGGCCTTGCTGGCGGCGTAGTTGATCTGACCGGCATTGCCCCGCAGGCCCACCACGCTGGAGAGGTTGACGATGCGGCCATAGCGCTGGCGCATCATGGGCCGGGCCACCGCCCGCATGCAGTAGAACGCGCCCTTGAGGTTGGTGTCCACCACCGCGTCAAAATCGGCGTCCTTCATGGTCATGAGCAGACCGTCCCGGGTGATGCCCGCGTTGTTGACCAGAATGTGCACGGCGCCGAAGGTGGAGATGGCGGTGTCCATCAGGGCCTTGACCTCCTCGGCATTGGCCACGTTGCACTGAACGGCCAGGGCCTTGGCGCCCAGAGCTTCGCACTCGGCCACGGTCTTGGCGGCGGATTCGGCGTTGCCGGCATAGCACAGTACCACGTTGGCGCCGCCCCGGGCCAGCTCCAGGCACACGGCCTTGCCGATGCCCCGGCTTCCGCCGGTGACCACGGCGGTCTTTCCTGTAAAGTTCATATTATCTCTCCTTGATCCAGGCCTTGAGCGCCTCCACGTCCTCCACGGTCTCCACGCTGATGACGGGCATCTCCGGCACGGTTTTCTTCACAAATCCGGCCAGGGCCTTGCCCGGGCCGATCTCCACGATGCCGTCCACGCCCATGGCGGCCATCTTGCGGATGGAGTCCTCCATAAAGACGCTGCTTTGCACCTGACGGACCAGCAGGTCCTGGATGGTGACGGAGTCATCCTTCACGTCGCCCAGGCAGTTGAAGATCACGTCGATCTGGGGTTGGGCGAAGTCCACGCCCTGGAAATAGCTCCGCAGGGCGTCGCCGGCGGGGGCCATGAGGGGCGTGTGGAAGGGGCCGCTGACCTTCAAAGGCAGGCACCGGCGGGCGCCCTTTTCCTTGGCCAGGGCGGCGGCCTTTTCCACGGCGGCCTTTTCGCCGCCGATGACCAGCTGGCCGGGGCAGTTGTAGTTGGCGATGACCACGCAGCCAAGATCGCCGGCCTCGTCGCAGCAGGCCTGCAAAGGCGCCCGGTCCAGGTTCAAAACGGCCATCATGGCGCTTTCCCGTCCGGCGGCCGCCTCCTCCATGGCGCGGCCCCGGAAGGCCACCAGCTTCACGGCGGTGGCGGCGTCGAACACGCCGGCGGCGTGGAGGGCGGAGTACTCGCCCAGGGAAAGACCGGCGGCCACGGCGGGCTCGATGCCCTCCTGGCGCAGCACGGCGGTGAGGCCCGCGGCGAACGCCACCATGCACGGCTGGGTGTAGCGGGTCTGGTTCAAAATGCCGTCGGGGTCCTCGAAGGACACCTTCTTCAGGTCGAAGTCCACCTCCGCGCTGTCCAGTACGGCGCGGAAGGCGTCAAAGGTCCGGTACAGGTCGGCACCCATCCCCGGGTGCTGGCTGCCCTGTCCGGCGTATAAAAAGCCAAGCTTCATTGCGCGGCCCTCCATTCACTCATGATCTGCTCCATCTGGGCACGGACGGTGGAAAGGCGGTTGACCTTTCCGGCGCCGGCGCCGCAGAAAAAGAGCCCGTTTTCCCAGTCGCCCCGCACGGCGGCGATCAGCGCCCGGGAGATGCAGTAGGGAGCGGTTTTATAGTCGCAGGCGGAAAGGCACTTCATGCACCGCTCCACCGCAGGCTGGGTGCCTGCCTCCACCCGCTCGATGAGGGGGGAGCGCAGGGCGCGGCCGGGCAGGCCCACAGGACTTTGCACGATGGCGATGTCCTCGTCCCGGGCGTCCAGCAGGCGCTGCTTGTAGGCCGGGGAGGTGTCGCACTCCTCCGTGGCGATGAAGCGGGTGGCGAACTGGGCGCCGGCGGCGCCCTCTTTCATGTAGCGGGCCATTTCCGCGCCATCGGCAATGCCGCCGGCCACGAACACGGGGATGTCCCGGCCATACTTGTCCCGATAGGGGGCGATGGCCTCCAGCACCTCATGCAGAAGGTCGGAGAGGGACTTGGGATGTCCCGCCTGGGCCTCCAGGGCCTCCTCTTTGGAAAAGCCCAGATGTCCGCCGGCGAGAGGTCCCTCCAGCACCAGAAAATCGGGGATGCGGTGGTGGTGCTTATCCCACAGGCGGCAGATGAGCCCCGCCGCCCGTCCGCCGCTGACCACCGGGGCCAGGGCGGCGTCGCTTTCGGGGACCTCCGCTGCGATGGCGGGCAGGTCACGGGGCAGTCCCGCGCCGCAGACCACCGCGTCCACACCGGCGCGCAGGGCGGTGCGCACGCTCTCGGCATACTGGGTAGTGGCCACCATGGCGTTGATGGCAACCAGCCCGGCCCCGTGGGCGGCTTCCTTGGCCCGGCGCACCTGGGCGGCCAGGGCCCGCAGGTTGGCTCCCTTGGGGTCAGTGGCAAAGTCCGGCTCATCAAAGCCGCACACGGCGGTGGAGATGGTGCCCATGCCGCCGCAGGCGGCCACGGCGCCGGCCAGGCGGTCCAGGCTCACGCCTACGCCCATGCCGCCCTGGAGAATGGGAAGGGGCAGATGCTTGCCCCGGATCGTCAGGCCCATTCCTTCGCCGCCGCCTCCAGCACGCTGCGTCCGCCGCTGTACAGCTCTTCAAAGATCTGCCGCAGGGGACGGATCTCGTGGAGCATGCCGGCCACCTGGCCGCTCATGACGCTGCCGTGCTCCACGTCGCCTTCCAGCACGGCCCGGCGGAGGCCGCCCAGCGTGACGGCTTCCAGCTCCTCCAAGGAGGCGCCGCGCTTTTCAAGAGCCAGGTATTCCCGGGCCATCTTGTTTTTCAGCACACGCACAGGCCCGCCGATGGAGCGGCCGGTGACGGTGGTGTCAGAGTCTTTGGCCTTGAGGATGGCCTGCTTGTAATTTTCATGGATGGGGCACTCCTCGCTTGCCAGAAGGCAGGTGCCCACCTGGATGCCGCAGGCGCCCAGTGCGAAGGCCGCTGCCGCCTGCCGTCCGTCGGCGATGCCGCCGGCGGCTACCACGGGCACGTCCACGGCGTCGATGACCTGGGGCACCAGGGCCATGGTGGTCATCTCACCCACATGGCCGCCGGACTCCGTGCCCTCGGCGATGACGGCGTCCACACCCAGGCGCACCAGGCGCTTGGCAAGCACCGTGGCGGCAACCACGGGCATCACCTTGATGCCGTGGTCCTTCCAGGCGGGAACGTACTTGCCGGGGTTGCCGGCGCCGGTGGTGACCACCTGGACGCCCTCGTCGATGATGACCTGGGCGATCTCGTCGGCACAGGGGTTCATGAGCATGAGGTTGACGCCGAAGGGCTTGTCGGTCAGCTCCTTGGCCCGGCGGATCTCCTGGCGCAGACGCTGGCCGTCCCAGGCGCCGGTGGCGATCATGCCCAGAGCGCCGGCGTTGGAACAGGCGGCGGCGAACTCACCGGTGGCGATATTGGCCATGCCGCCCTGGATGATGGGGAACTCTGTTCCCAGAATTTCGTTCAGCTTTTTCATGTATTGCTCCTCTTACGCAAACTCCACCAGGGCGCCGCCCCAGGTCAGGCCGCCGCCGAAGCCCACGACCAGCACCCGGGAGCCGTGGCCCACCTTGCCCATCTCGTGCAGCTCGCCGATGACCAGCGGGATGCTGGCGGCGGAGGTGTTGCCGTACTCGGCGATGTTCTTGTAATACTTTTCCTGCGGGATGTGGTACTTGCGCACCACCAGGTCGATGATACGGGCATTGGCCTGGTGGAAGACGAAAAAGTCCACGTCGTCGATGGTCATGCCGGTTTTTGCCAGGACCTGATCCATGCAGTAGGGCACGGCTTCCACAGCGAACTTGAAGACCTTGGTGCCCTCCATGGAGATGAGGCTCCGCTCCGCCGTCTCCACGCCGGGGACCCGCAGGATCTGGGCATCACCGTGACAGCCCAGCACGGCGGAGATGGAGTTCCACTCCGGCCGGCTTTCCACCACCGCGGCACCGGCGCCGTCGCCGAAGAGGATGCAGGTGCCACGGTCGGACCAGTTGATGATGCGGCTGAGGTTCTCCGCGCCGATCACCAGGCCGAACTTGCGCTCGGAGGCGGCCAGCAGGCACTCCATGGTGTGCAGGGCGTACAAAAAGCCGGTGCAGGCGGCGTTGAGGTCGAAGCAGGGGATGTCCATGGGCAGTCCCAGCTCCCGCTGCAGCACACAGGCGGCGGAGGGCACCAGGGTGTCCGGCGTCAGGGTGGCCACGATGCACGCGCCGATGGAGTCGACGGAGATGCCGGAAGATTCCAGCGCCTTGCGGGCGGCCTGCACGGTCATATCGGTGATGGTCTCTCCCTGCGCCATGTGGTGGCGGCGGGAGATGCCGGTGCGGGAGGTGATCCACTCGTCGTTGGTCTCCACGATTTTGGCAAGGTCGTCGTTGGTGACGATCTTGGACGGGGCAGCGTATCCGGTGCCCACGATCTTGATTCCGTTCATAGCTCCTCCTTGTTGGGAGCTGCGGCCCCCATGCTTCTGAATTTCTGGTAGCGCTCGGCGGAAAGGGCCTTGCCGCCCAGCTTGTCCAGCTCCGCCAGATGGCGGGTGAGCGCCCGGTCCAGCTGGCGGAACGCGATGGCGCTGGCCAAATGGGCGCCGCCCTCGGGCTCGGGTACGATGTCGTCAATGACGCCCAGAGAGAGAAGGTCCGGCGCCGTCAGCTTCATGAGCTCGCAGGCCTCGGCGCTGCGGGCAGCGTCTTTCCACAAGATGGAGGCAAAGCCTTCGGGAGAGAGGATGGCGTACACGGCGTTTTCCAGCATGAGCACCCGGTTGGCAACGCCCAGCGCCAATGCACCGCCGCTGTTGCCCTCGCCGGTGATGACGGCGATGACGGGGACCTCCAGCCGGCTCATCTCAAAGAGGTTGCGGGCGATGGCCTCGCCCTGGCCCCGTTCCTCGGCCTCCAGGCCGGGGTAGGCGCCGGAGGTATCGATGAAGGTGAGGATGGGGCGGCGGAACTTCTCCGCCTGGCGCATGAGCCGCAGGGCCTTGCGGTAGCCCTCCGGACCGGGCATGCCGAAGTTGCACTTGAGGTTTTCCTCCAGCGTCTTGCCCTTGCGGGTGCCGATGACGGTGACGGGCCGTCCGTGGTAGAGGGCCACGCCGCCCAAAATGGCGGCGTCCTCTCCGGCCAGGCGGTCACCCCGCTGCTCGAAAAAGTCGGTGAACAGCGCGCCGATGAAGTCGGTGATGTTGGGCCGCTGGGGATGGCGGGCAATGGCCACCCGCTCGGCGGCGGTGAGAGCAGCGCTCATACGCGGCCTCCTTTCTCATGCAGCCGCAGCAGCTGGGCCAGGGTGTCCCGCATATCCGTGCGGGAGACCACCTGATCCACAAAGCCGTGCTCCATCTGAAACTCCGCGCGCTGGAAGCCCTCGGGCAGCGTCTCGCCGATGGTCTGCTGGATGACCCGGGGGCCCGCAAAACCGATGAGGGCGCCGGGCTCGGCCAGGATGATGTCGCCCAGGGAGGCGAAGCTGGCGGTGACGCCGCCGGTGGTGGGATCCGTCAGTACGGAGATATACAAAAGCCCCTTTTCGGAAAAACGGGCCAGGGCGGCGGAAGTCTTGGCCATCTGCATCAGCGAGAGGATGCCCTCCTGCATGCGGGCGCCGCCGCTGGCGGAAAAGAGGATGAGGGGAAGCTTGTTCTTTGCGGCAAATTCAATGGCCAGGGTGATCTTCTCACCCACGGCGGCACTCATGGAGCCCATGAAGAACCGGCTGTCCAGCACGCCCACCACGCACCGGCGTCCGCCGATGGTGCCTGTGGCGGTAACGGCGGCCTCGCCCAGACCGGTCTTGCGCTGGGCGGCGCGGACCTTTTCGGGGTAGCCGGGGAAGTGCAGGGGATCGCCTGCGGTCAGCTTGGGGTTCAGTTCCCGGAATGAGCCGGGATCGAGGATGGTGCTGAGGCGGTAATAGGCGCCGATGGGGAAGTGGTAGCCGCACTTGGGACACACGGACAACCCCTGGGCGACGGTACGCCGCTCGCTCTCCTGTCCGCACTTGGGGCAGGTGATGAGCTTGTCGCCGGGGATGTAGTTGTCCCGCATGGCCTTCATGGCCAGCAGCCGCGCCCGGCGCTTGGCGAAGATCGTGTTCATGCCTGCTCCTCACTTTCACTCAGCCGCCGGTTGAAATCCAGCAGCGACGGCAGGTTCTCATCCAAAAAGGCGGTGGTGCAGTTGCCCCGGACGAAAACAGGGTGGTAGAGAATCTGGTAGCTCAGCTCCGCGTTGGTGGGGAAGCCCTCCAGGGTGAATTCCTCCAGGCAGCGGCGCATTTTGCGGATGGCCTCCAGCCGGGTGGGCGCGTGGACCAGAAGCTTGGCGGCCATGGAATCATAATAAGGAGAGAGGGTGCAGCCGTTGTAGAGGCACGAGTCCACCCGCACGCCGGCGCCGCCGGGGAAGTGCAGGAAGGAGACGGTGCCCGGACAGGGCTGGAACCCCTTGGACGGGTCCTCTGCGTTGATGCGGCACTCGATGGCATGACCCTCCAGGTGTACGTCGGCCTGGGTCATGTCCAGAGAGAGGCCGGAGGCGATGCGCAGCTGCTGGCGCACCAGGTCCACACCGGTGATGAGCTCCGTGATGCCGTGCTCCACCTGGATGCGGGTGTTCATCTCCATGAAGTAGAAGTGTTCTCCGTCGGCATCCAGCAAAAATTCCACGGTGCCGGCGTTCTCGTAGCCAACGGCCCGGGCCGCCCGGACGGCGGCCTCGCCCATCTTCTCCCGCAGCTGCGGCGTCAGGCACCGGGCGGGGGCCTCTTCGATGAGCTTCTGGTTGCGCCGCTGGACGGAGCAGTCCCGGTCACCCAGATGGATCACATGGCCGAACTGGTCTGCCAGCACCTGAAACTCGATGTGGCGGGGGCAGAGCACCAGCTTTTCAAGATACATCTCGTCGTTGCCGAAGCACGCCTGCGCCTCCGCCTTTGCCTCGGCAAAAGCGGCAGGCAGGTCCTCGGGACCGTTGCAGCGGCGGATGCCCCGGCCGCCGCCGCCGGCACTGGCTTTGAGCAGCACGGGGTAGCCTACGGCCTGGGCGGCCTCCAGCGCCTCCTGGGCGGAGGAGACGGGGCCGTCGGAGCCGGGGGTCACCGGCACACCGGCGGCCTTCATCAGGTCCCGTGCGGCGGACTTGGACCCGGCTTTGCGGATGGTGTCCCCGCTGGGGCCGATGAATTTGATGCCGGCTTCGGCGCACTGGTCGGCAAAGTCGGCGTTTTCAGACAAAAAGCCGTAGCCGGGGTGCAGGGCATCGCAGCCGGTGGCCTTGGCCACGGTCAAAAGGGCGTCCTGGTTGAGGTAGCTCTCCGAGGCCTTGGCCGGGCCGATGCACACCGCCTGATCGGCCAGCTGGACATGAAGCGCCTCCGCGTCCGGCTGAGAGTACACGGCTACCGTCTCGATGCCCATTTCCCGGCAGGCCCGCAGCACCCGCAGGGCGATCTCGCCCCGGTTGGCGATCAATACCCGCTTCAGCATGGCTTGTAACGGAACAGAGGCTCGCCGAAGGAGACCAGCTCGCCGTTGGCCTTGAGCACTTCTTCAATGATGCAGTCGCAGGGAGCCGGCACCTCGCTCATCATCTTCATGGCCTCGATGAGACACACGGTCTGACCCTTGGAGACCTTGTCGCCTGCGGACACGAAGGGAGCCTGGTCAGGAGCGGAGGCGGCATAGTAGGTACCCACCAGCGGCGCGGTGATGGCGGGAGCCTCTTCTGCGCCGGCAGCGGCGGGGACTGCCGCCGGTGCGGCAGGCGCGGGGGAGGCGGGCATGGCCGCTGCGGGCGCGGCGGCGTATACGGGAGCCGGCTCGGGCCGGCACAGTTCTATGGAAAAATCCTGACAGGAGAGCTTCATGGATTGCAGCTTGCTGCGCTCGAAGCGGTCCATCAGATCAAAAATCTCTTGATTGGTCATATTGTTCCTTTCTGGGCGGAAAGAGTTTCCCCGCCGGGGAGCTGGGCTCACCGGCGGGGGTCACAGTCAGTTCTGGTGGGCCTTCAGATAAGTGAGGATGTCGCCCACGGTCTTCAGACCGGCCACATCGGCGTCATCGATGGAGATGCCGGTAGCTTCCTCCAGAGCCATCACCAGCTCCACGGAAGCCAGGGAGTCGGCGCCCAGATCGTCAGCCAGGCTGGCCTCGGGGGTCACCTGCTCGGCCTCGCAGCCCAGGGTCTCCACGATGATGTCGCGTACTTTCTCGAATTCCATATGCGGTACTCCTTATTTTGTCGAAATGTAAATTATTTTAATTAAAAATATTTAACTAAAATAATCGAACTTATTTTACGCAGGGACCGGGGGTTTGTCAAGGGGATTTTGAGCAGGTTTGGGAAATGCTATAAAATTTGTGCCAATAAGGGGGAGAAGGTATTCCATTTTACAAGAATATCCTTTATAATTCCTTAATACACGACAATTGCCGGGCAGACCCGGACACTTTTATGAAGAGCAGTCTTGATAAGACGAAAGGAAGCACCATGAGAATCATTATCGTGGGCGCGGGCAAAGTGGGCCTGGCGCTGACGCAGCAGCTGTCCAAGGAAAACCAGGTGACGGTCATCGACCATAACTACCACCTCATTGACAATATCATCAATATCCATGATGTCATGGGCGTGTGCGGCAACGGCGCCATTTACGAGGTGCAGAAGGAGGCGGAGGCGGAGAAGGCCGATCTGCTGATCGCCACCACCTCCAGCGACGAGATCAACATTGTGGCGTGCCTGGTGGCCAAGAAGCTGGGCGTGCGCCACACCATCGCCCGGATCCGTAACCCGGAGTATGAAAAGCAGCTGCGCTTCATGCGGGAGGATCTGGGTCTTTCCATGGTCATCAACCCGGAAAAGGCCACGGCCCGCGAGATCGCCCGCGTACTGCGTTTTCCCAATGCCATCAAGCTGGAGTCCTTTTCCAAGGGCCGCATGGAGCTGGTGGAGTATCGGATCCCGGAGGGCAGCATGCTCCACGGGGTGCGCCTTTCCGACCTGTACCGGAATTTGCGGGTACGTGTGCTGATCTGCGCCGTGGCCCGCAAGGGAGAGACCATCATCCCCTCCGGTGACTTTGAACTCCATACCGGGGACAAGATCTATCTGACCTCCTCTCCCGCCCAGCTGGAGCAGTTTTTCCGGCATCTGGGCGTGTTCCGGGGCAAGGCGTCCTCCGTCATGATCGTGGGCGCCAGCAAGATGTGCTACTATCTTGCCAAGGAGCTTTTGGAGATGGGCATGTCCGTCAAGATCATCGACCGGGATGAGCGGCGCTGCGTGGAAATGGGCGAACGGCTCCCCAAGGCGCTGGTCATCGTGGGCGACGGCACCGACGGAGAGCTGCTCCATGAAGAGGGCATCCGCCAGACGGACGCCTTTGTGGCGCTCACGGGTCTGGACGAGGCCAATATCCTCATGTCCATGAGCGCCGCCAAGCTGACCGGCTCGTGCAAGGTGGTGGCCAAGATCAACCGCAAGCAGCTGGTGGATCTGGTGTCGGACGAGAGCATGATCGACAGTGTGGTGTCCGCCGGCGCCGTGACGGCGGAGCTGATTTTGCAGTATGTGCGCGCCATGCAGAACGCCACCGGCTCCCAGATCAAAACACTGCACCGTGTGGCGGGGGAGACCGTGGAGGCCGTGGAATTCGGCGTGACCCACGAGGCACCCTACATCGGCGTGCCGCTGAAGGACCTGCAGCTCAAAAGCGGCATTTTGCTGGCGGGCATCGTCCGGCAGAACGGGCAGATCATCATTCCCTCCGGCGAGGATGTGCTGCGGCTGCACGACGACGTGATCGTCGTCACCACGGATACCTCCCTGCGGGATATCCGGGATATCCTGCGATAAGCGGGCGGAAGAAGGAGAGTCGTCCAAATGATCGTCTTTATTCTGGGCAGGATCCTGCTGACAGAGGCGGTGCTGCTGCTTTTGCCGCTGCTGGTGGCGGTTTTATACGGAGAATCTATCTTGCCCTTTTTGCTGCCGGCCCTGGCGCTGGCGGTATGCGGCGCCCTGATGAGCGCCAGAAAGCCCAAGAGCATGGCCTTGTTCGCAAGGGACGGCCTGGCGGTGGTGGCCATGGCGTGGATCGCCATGTCTGCCTTCGGCGCGCTGCCCTTTTGCATCTCCGGGGACATTCCCCATTTTGTAGACGCTTTTTTTGAAACGGTGTCCGGCTTTACCACCACCGGCGCAAGCATCCTTACGGAGGTGGAGTCCCTCACACGCAGCGGCCTTTTCTGGCGCAGCTTCACCCACTGGGTGGGCGGCATGGGCGTGCTGGTGTTCGTCATGGCCATCCTGCCTATGAGTGACGGCCACGGCATGCACCTTCTGCGGGCGGAGGTGCCCGGCCCCACCGTTGGCAAGCTGGTCAGCCGCATGAGCGATTCGGCCAAGATCCTCTATGGGATCTATCTGGTCATGACCGTGATCGAGATCATCCTCCTGCTGCTGGGCGGCATGCCCTTGTTCGATGCGTGCATCCACGCCTTCGGCACGGCCGGCACCGGCGGCTTCAGCTGCCGGAATTTGAGTGTGGGTGCCTATCAAAGCCCCTACTTTGATGTGGTCATCGGCATTTTCATGCTGCTGTTCGGCGTGAACTTCAACCTCTATTACTTCCTGCTGATCCGCCGGTTCCGGGATGTGTTCCGCTCCGAGGAGCTGCGGGCCTATCTCCTGATCGTGGCGGCGGCGGTGGGCGCCATCACCATCAACATCGCTCACCTGTATCAGTCCGTGGGGGAGAGCCTGCGCCACGCGTTTTTCCAGGTCTCCTCCATCATCACCACCACCGGCTTTGCCACCGTGGACTTCAACCAGTGGCCCACCTTCTCCAAGGCCATCCTGGTGACGCTGATGTTCATTGGCGCCTGCGCCGGCTCCACCGGCGGCGGCATCAAGGTGGCGCGGATCGTCATCTTGGCCAAGACCTCCTTCGGGGATATGCGCAAGATGCTTCACCCCAACGCAGTGGCCACCGTGCGCATGGAGGGCAAGGCCCTGGGGGACAAGCAGATCCGCAGTGTGCACCTGTTCCTCACGGTGTATCTGGCGCTGTTCGTGGTCTCCTGCCTGCTGCTCGCCCTGGAGCATACGGATCTCATCACCACCTTTACGGCGGTGGCCTCCTGTATGAACAACATCGGACCGGGCCTGGAGATCGTGGGTCCCATGGGAAACTTCTCCTCGTTCTCCTATGCAGCCAAGCTGCTGCTGTCTTTCGACATGCTGGCCGGCCGGCTGGAGCTGTTCCCCATGCTGCTGCTGCTGGCGCCGTCCATCTGGAAACGCAAACTGCCCTCCCTGCGGGGCTGATGCAAAACGCGCGGTCCTGGCGACCGCGCGTTTTCCTGCGAAAAGCTGGCAGGAAAATTGCTTGTATATTCAAAATGTTAAAACTTCGCTAAAAAAAGGGGACGATCTGCTTGCTTGAAAATCTGCTCTTCAGTCTCAATATGAGTCTGCCGCTGTTTATCCTGCTGGGCCTGGGCTATGTGCTGGCCCGCAAGGGACTTTTTTCCGATGACTATGTGGCCAGGACCACCAACCTGGTCTACTATGTGATGCTGCCGGCCAAGCTGTTTCTGGACATCTGTGAGACGGACCTGACCGCTGCCTTTGACCCGCGGTACGTAGGCGTGACCGTGGTGGGCGTGGTGGTGCAGTTCATCCTGGCCTGGCTGTGCGGCAATCTCCTGTGCCGGGACAAAAGCAAGCAGAGCGCCTTTGCCCATGCCTGCTTTCGGGGCAACTTCGCCTATCTTGGCATGGCACTGCTGCAAAATATCTACAACAGCGACACCGTGGCCAGCACGGCGGTGATCCTGGCTGTGGTGCTGCCACTGTACAACATCCAGGGCGTCATTTTGATGACCATCAAAGAGGGAGAAGGCGGCATCCACATTGGAAAGATCCTGCTGGGCGTGCTGAAAAATCCCATGGTGCTGGCCATTCTGGCGGGACTGCCCTTTGCCTATTTCCAGGTGGAGCTGCCCTATGTGGCTTCCAAGAGCCTGAGCTATCTGCAGGTGGCCACCAGCACCATGGCCCTTCTGGTGGTGGGCGCCAGCATCAAGCTGGACGCCATCCGGGAGGATCTGGCCCTTTTGCTGCGGGTATCGGGCATCAAGCTGCTGGTCATGCCGGCCATCTGGGGCGTGATGGCCGTGGCGGCGGGGCTGAGCGCCGAGCAGATCGTCACGCTGACCATCGTGGGATCCATGCCTGCCGCCGTCAATGTGTATATCATCACCGACAAGCTGGGCGGCAATGGAAAGACCGCCTGCGGCGCCGTGGTGGTGACGCACCTGATCTCTCTATTCACCATGACAGGCGTGGTGTTCATTCTGCGCAGTGCCGGACTCATCTGAAATTGGCATAAGATTTGCTTTTAATTAAAACTTGAAAACGCAGACTGCGGCATGGGCCGCTGAAACGATCGGAGGAACAAGAAATGGAAAACAACATGGCATTGAGCAATATCCGGGTGCTGGATCTGACCCGCGTCATGGCGGGACCTTACTGCACCATGTATCTTGCGGATCTGGGCGCGGAGGTCATCAAGATCGAGATCCCCGGTTCCGGGGACGATACCCGGAAATTCCCCCCCTTTAAAAACGGGGAGAGCCTGTATTACTGTAACATGAACCGTAACAAAAAGGGTGTTACATTAAACCTGAAAAAGCCCGAGGGAAAGGCGCTTTTCAAGGAAATGGTGAAAAATGCCGACGTGGTGGTGGAAAATTATCGCCCCGGCGTTATGGATAAGCTGGGTCTTGGATATGACGTTTTGAAAGAGGTCAATCCCCGGATCGTGTATGCGGCGGTGTCCGGCTTCGGAAGCTATGGCCCCAAGCACCAGCGGCCCGGCTATGACATCATCGCCCAGGCCACCAGCGGCATCATGAGCCTGACCGGCGAGGCCGGCGGCGGCCCTCTGCGCACCGGCAGCGCCATCGGCGATCTGGTGGGCGGACTGAACCTTTGCATCGGCATTCTGGCCGCTTTGAATGCCCGGCAGTTCACCGGCAAGGGCCAGCGGGTGGATGTGGCCCTGGTGGACGGCCTGGTCTCCTTCCTGGAGACCAACACCCAGCGCTATCAGGTGGACGGCCGCCAGCCCGAGCGCATGGGCAACCGCTATCCCTCCGCGGCCCCCTATGATTCCTTCAAGGCCAAGGACGGCGAGTTCGTCATCGGCTGCGGCAACGACAAACTGTTCGCCCTTTTGTGCAACCAGGTGCTCCACCGTCCCGAGCTGGTGGACGATCCCCGCTATGATACGCCGGTGAACCGCCTCGCCAACCAGGCGGAGCTGAAGGTGATCGTGGAGGAGTGGTCCACCCAGCACACCATCGCCGAGGCAGTGGATGCGGTGCTGGCCGCCGGCGTGCCCGCGGCGCCCATCAATGACATCCCCGCCGTCATGAACGACGAGCATATCGCCAAGGCGCGG
This sequence comes from Clostridiales bacterium, assembly GCA_019418625.1. Taxonomy (GTDB): domain Bacteria; phylum Bacillota; class Clostridia; order Oscillospirales; family Oscillospiraceae; genus Oscillibacter. Next base: position 69,627 of record DYBL01000010.1, read on the forward strand.
GAGATGTTCCTGGACTGCGAGCATCCCGTGGCGGGCCACCTGCGGCTCAACGGCAACCCCGTCAAGCTCATGGACAGCATGCCCCGCC
>DYBL01000100.1 GCA_019418625.1 Clostridiales bacterium
GCGCCCGGGAGACGCTTTTGCAGATGGGCTCCCACACAGGCACCCACATGGACGCCCCCCGCCACATCCTGCCGGACGGCTGCGGACTGGATCAGCTGCCCCCCTCCCAGTTCTGCGGGCGGGCCGCCGTCATCGACGTGAGCCACTTCGCCCCCGGCTCCTGCATCACCGCGGAGTTCCTCCGCTCCCAGAACGGGTATCTTCGCTGCGCTGAGTACGCTCTGCTCTACACCGGCTGGGAGAAAAAGTGGGGCACGGAGGCCTTCTTGTCCGAGGAGTTCCCCGTGCTGGACGAGGAAGCCGCCCGGTATCTGGTCTCCTGCGGCCTCAAGGGCGTGGGCACCGACGCCATCAGCGTGGACTCCCTGTCCTCCGACGTGTATCCCGCCCACCATGTGCTGCTGGGCGGCGGTCTTGTGATCGTGGAGAACCTGTGCCTGAAAAAGCTCCTGGGCCGGACGGACGTCATGTTCTTCGCCCTGCCCATCAAATACGCCGGGGCCGACGGCGCCCCCGTCCGGGCCATCGCCGAATTCCGTGACTTCCCGGAAAAGGAGATGAGTGAGGAATGAGGCTGCTTCTGGCCATCCTGGTGTGCAAGCTGGGTCACGCGGTCGGCTCCCTCATCGGCAAGGGCAGCTCCCTGCCCGGCAAATACGCCCTGAAGATCTGCCCGGACATCCTGCGCCGGGTGCAGCTGCCCGGCTACATCGTTGCCGTCACCGGCAGCAACGGCAAGACCTCCACCGTGGAGATGATCGCCGCCATCCTGCGCGCCGGCGGCAAGACCGTGGTCTACAACCAGGAGGGCTCCAACCAGATCGAGGGCGTCACCACCACCATCCTCACCCACGCCACCCTCTCCGGCCGGGTGAAGGCAGACGTGCTGCTCATCGAGTCCGACGAACGCTACGCCGCCCACAGCTTCCGCTATTTCCACCCCACGCATTTCGTGGTCACCAACCTCTACCGGGACCAGCTGACCCGCAACGGGCATCCCGAGTGGGTGTACGACGCCCTCAAACCCGCCATGCACCCGGACACGGAGCTGATCCTCAACGCGGACGATCCCCTCTCCGGCTGCTTTGCCCGGGGACAGGAGAAGGTGAAGTGGTTCGGTCTGGACCGCTGCTCCATCTCCACGGACACGCCCACCGGCGTCTACCACGACGGGGCCTACTGTCCTGTGTGCCATGCGCCCATGGAGTATGACTACGTCCACTACAACCACATCGGCGCTTACCGGTGCACTGGCTGCGGCCATCATAAGCCCGCCACCGACTACACCGCCACCGCCCTGGATCTGGACACCGGCCGCCTGACCATCGACGGCTCCGTCACCATCCAGCTGGCGTTCCGCAGCATCTACAACGTCTACAACATCCTGGCCGCCTATGCCGCCTGCCGGGAAGTGGGCATCGCCGCCGACACCGCCTCCGGCGTCATCAACAACTACATCCTGCGCAACGGTCGGATGCAGAAGTTCACCCTGGGCGCCCACCGGGGCGTGCTGCTGACCAGCAAGCACGAAAACTCCATCGCCTACGACACGAACCTGCGCTATATCGCCGCCTCCAAGTCCCCCTGCTCCGTGCTGGTGATCGTGGACGCGGTGAGCCGCAAGTACTTCACCAGCGAGACCAGCTGGCTGTGGGACATCGACTTTGACCGCCTGGCCTGTGACACTGTACAGCGGGTCATCCTCTCCGGCCGGTACGCCAACGACCTGGCGGAGCGGTTTTCCTTCACCGCCGTGGCTCCGGAAAAGTGCACGGTGGAGCCGGACATCCGGGCCGCCGCGGCCTTGCTGGAGTCCCGGGGAGACGAGGACCTCTATGTGGTGACCTGCTTCTCCGACCGGGACAAGCTGCTGGATCTGCCGTGTGTGAAAAAGGAGGTGTGAGCATGGAAGTGAAGATCCTGCACATCTATCCGGACCTGATGAGTCTGTACGGCAGCTATGCCAACCTCTCCGTGCTGCGCCGGTATCTGGAGGCCCTGGGCTGCACCGTGACGGTGGATACCCTCCGTCCCGGCAAGACGCCGGCATCCCTCACGGACTACGACTTTTTGTTCCTGGGCGCCGGCACCGAGCGCGCCGCGGACTACGCTCTGACCCAGCTGCGTCCCTGGGGCGACGATCTTTGCAAGGCGGCAGCAAGCGGCCTTTCCATGCTGTTTGCCGGCACCGCCATGGAGCTTCTGGGCAAGTCCATCACCGCCGCCGACGGCACTGAAACAGCGGGCCTGGGTCTTGCGGACTTCACCGTCCAGCGCCAGAGCCAGCGCATCGTGGGCGACGTGTTCGGCCCCACGGCCCTCTTTGAAGAGGTCATCGTGGGCTTTATGAACAAGTGTGCTCTGATCCGCGGTGTGGAGACCCCGCTGCTCACCGCATGCACCATGGGCTTTGGCAACGACGCCCAGAGCGGTCCCGAGGGCTATCACAAGGACAACGTGTTTGCCTCCGAGCTCACCGGCCCCCTGCTGGTGAAAAACCCCCGCCTGCTGGAGACGGTGGTCCAGGCCATCTACGCCCGGCGGGGCCAGACCCTGCCGGCGGAGAAGCCCTCCTTCCCCTACGCTCAGGCGGGCTACGCCATCACGGCGGAGCAGCTGCGGCTGCGGCTGGAAAAAGAGAACGCCGCCAAGAAATGATCTGCCAATGAAAAAGAGGAAGCCTTCTGGCTTCCTCTTTTTTTGCACGCTGGGGAGAAAGCGCGGCAGGCCCAGGCTCCCACGGCCAGCCCAGCTCCTCCACCGGCGGGGCAACGGCTCCGCCTTCCCCCACCGGCGGGGAGTCTTTTCCGCTTTGCCCCGAGCGGGCAAAAAAAGCGCCGCGGATGATTCCGCGGCGCTTTTTCATTATGAGACGATGGCTCAGTCGGCGTACATGGACTTGAGCTTCAGCAGGTGCTGATAGCGGTCCATGGCGGCCTTCTCGTTGCGCTCGAACAGCTCGCTGGCGCGGTCGGGGAACTCGCGGGTCAGACGGCTGTAACGGGCCTCGTTCATCAGGAACTCCTGATAGCCACCAGCGGGCTCCTTGGAATCCAGGGTGAACTTGGCGCCCTCGGCAGCGGGGTTGAACCGGAACAGGTTCCAGTAACCGCACTCGACGGCCTTCTTCATTTCCTTCTGGCAGTTCATCATGCCGCCCTTGATGGAGTGCATCTCGCAGGGAGCATAGCCGATGACCAGGGAGGGACCGGGATAAGCCTCGGCCTCCTTGATGGCCTTCAGGGTCTGAGCGGGGTTGGCGCCCATGGCCACTTGAGCCACATAGATGTAGCCGTAGCTCATGGCGATCTCAGCCAGGGACTTCTTCTTGATCTCCTTGCCGGCCGCGGCGAACTGCGCCACCTGGCCGATGTTGGAGGCCTTGGAGGCCTGGCCGCCGGTGTTGGAGTAGACCTCGGTATCGAACACGAAGATGTTCACATCGTTGCCGGAGGCCAGGACGTGGTCCACGCCGCCGAAGCCGATGTCGTAAGCCCAGCCGTCGCCGCCGAAGATCCACATGGACTTCTTGCCCAGGTACTCCTTGTCAGCCAGGATCTCCTTGCTGTACGGGCAGTCAGCGTCCGCCTCCAGCAGAGGCAGCAGCTCGGCGATGGCAGCCTTGTTGTCCTCGTAGTTATCCATGGTGGCCAGATACTTCTCGCAGGCAGCCTTCTTGGCCTCGTTGGTGGTCACGCCGGCCAGCTCGCGGATCTTGTCCGCCAGACGGCTGCGGGTGGCCTGCTGGCCCAGATACATGCCCAGGCCGTGCTCGGCGTTATCCTCGAACAGGGAGTTGGACCAGGCGGGGCCGTGGCCTTCCTTGTTGGTGCAGTAGGGAGAGGTAGCCGCAGGACCGCCCCAGATGGAGGAGCAGCCGGTGGCGTTGGAGATGTACATATGATCGCCGAACAGCTGGGTGATCAGGCGGGCATAGCTGGTCTCGGCGCAGCCGGCGCAGGAGCCGGAGAACTCCAGCATGGGCTGACGGAACTGGCTGCCCTTGACGGTGTCGTCCTGCATGTCCTTCTTCTCGGAGACCTTGTCCACGCAGTAGTTGAACACTTCCTGCTGGGCAGCTTCCTGCTCCTGGGGCACCATGGTCAGAGCGCCCACGGGGCACTGGCCCACGCACACGGCGCAGCCCATGCAGTCCAGGGGGCTGACAGCCAGGGTGTACTTATAGACGCCCTTGCCCTTGCCGGCCTTCACATCCACGATCTTGGCCGCGGCGGGAGCGTTCTTGGCCTCCTCCTCGGTCATGGCATAGGGACGGATGGTGGCATGGGGGCAGACATAAGCGCAGTTGTTGCACTGGATGCACTTGGTGGAATCCCAGGTGGGGACGGTCACGGCAACGCCGCGCTTTTCGTAAGCGGCAGCGCCCAGCTCGAACTGGCCGTCCACGTGCTTGACGAAGGCGGAGACGGGCAGGCTGTCGCCGTCCATCTTGCCCACGGGATCGAGGATGGTCTTGACCTGCTCCACCAGCTCGGGCTTGCCGGCCAGAACGGTGGTGTCGGGCTTGTCCTCGGCGGTAGCCCAGTCAGCGGGCACCTCGAACTTGCGGAAGGCGGTGGCGCCGGCGTCGATGGCCTTGTGGTTCATATCCACCACGTCCTGGCCCTTCTTCAGGTAGGAGTGGGTGGCGGCATCCTTCATGTAGCCGATGGCCTCGCTCTCGGGCATGACCTTGGCCAGAGCGAAGAAGGCGGACTGGAGGATGGTGTTGGTGCGCTTGCCCATGCCGATCTCCTTGGCCAGGTCGATGGCGTTGATGGTGTAGACCTGGATGTTGTTCTGGGCAATGTAGCGCTTGGCCACGGCGGGCATGTGGCGGCTGAGCTCCTCGTCGTTCCACTGGCAGTTGATGAGGAAGGTGCCGCCGGGCTTCACGTCACGCACCATGGGGAAGCCCTTGACGATGTAAGCGGGCACATGGCAGGCGACGAAGTCGGCCTTGTTGATGTAGTAAGAAGACTTGATGGGCTTGTCGCCGAAGCGCAGGTGGCTGACGGTCACGCCGCCGGTCTTCTTGGAGTCATACTGGAAGTACGCCTGAACATACTTGTCGGTATGGTCGCCGATGATCTTGATGGAGTTCTTGTTGGCGCCGACGGTACCATCGCCGCCCAGGCCCCAGAACTTGCACTCGATGGTGCCCTCGGCAGCAACGCCGGGAGCGGGCTTCTCCTCGAGGCTGAGGTGGGTCACGTCGTCCACGATGCCGATGGTGAACTGACGCTTCATCTCGTCCTTGGCCAGCTCGTCATACACAGCGAACACGGAAGCGGGCGGGGTATCCTTGCTGCCCAGGCCGTAGCGGCCGCCGATGACCTTGATGTCGGTCTTGCCGGCGTTGGCCAGCGCGGTGACAACGTCCATGTACAGAGGCTCGCCCAGAGCGCCGGGCTCCTTGGTGCGGTCCAGCACGGCGATCTTCTTGCAGGTGGCGGGGATGGCGGCGATCAGCTTGTCAGCGCGGAAGGGACGATACAGACGCACCTTCACCATACCGACCTTCTCGCCCTTGGCGGTCATGTAGTCGATGACCTCCTCGGCCACGTTGCAGATGGAGCCCATGGCGATGATGACGCGCTCGGCGTCGGGAGCGCCGTAGTAGTTGAACAGCTGATAGTCAGTGCCCAGCTTGGCGTTGATCTTGCCCATGTACTTCTCCACCACGTCGGGCAGAGCATCGTAGTAGGGGTTGCAGGCCTCGCGGTGCTGGAAGAAGATATCGCCGTTTTCGTGAGAGCCGCGCATGTTGGGACGCTCGGGGTTCAGAGCGTGCTTGCGGAAGGCGGCCACGGCGTCCATGTCGGTCATTTCCTTCAGGTCCTCATAGTCCCAGCAGGCGACCTTCTGGATCTCATGAGACGTACGGAAGCCGTCGAAGAAGTTGATGAAGGGAACGCGGCCCTCGATGGCGGCCAGATGGGCCACGGGAGCCAGGTCCATGATCTCCTGAGGATCGTTCTCGCACAGCATGGCGAAGCCGGTCTGACGGCAGGCCATGACGTCGGAGTGATCGCCGAAGATGTTCAGCGCGTGGGTAGAAACGGTACGGGCGGAGACATGGAACACGCAGGGCAGCAGCTCGCCGGCGATCTTGTACATGTTGGGGATCATCAGCAGCAGGCCCTGAGACGCGGTGTAGGTGGTGGTCATCGCGCCGGCGGCCAAAGAGCCGTGGACGGTACCGGACGCACCGGCCTCAGACTGCATCTCGCACACCTTGACGGTGGTGCCGAAGATGTTCTTCTGACCGGCGGCAGCCCACTGGTCCACCAAGTCTGCCATGGGAGAGGACGGGGTGATCGGATAGATGCCCGCCACTTCGGTAAACGCGTAGCTGACGTATGCAGCGGCGTTGTTACCGTCCATGGACTTGAACTTTCTTGCCATAAACTTACCTCCTGTTTTTGCCGCCCAAGGCGGCTTCTTACCAAAACACGAAATCCGGACACTCTCCCCCAGATTTTCATGCGGTAATATTATAGCACTTGATTTTTTCGATGTAAACGGTGGCTTTGTTATTTTTTGCACAAAAATACCCTTTTCTGCGGATGGGACAAATGGCACTGGTAAATTTGTACATTTTTCAGACCGGGGTTTCCCTTCCCGGGAAATTTATGGTACACTCAGGAAAAACGGCGCGCCGCGCGCCGGTATGGAGGTGGATGACCATGGTGGTGTGCGTTCGGTCCCTGGGGCTTTCCGGCATCAGCGGGTACGCCGTCAGCGCCGAGTGCTTTCTCTCCGGCGGCCTGCCCGCCTTTGACATCGTGGGGCTGCCGGACACAGCCGTGCGGGAGGCCCGGGAGCGGGTGCGGGCGGCGGCGAAAAACTGCGGAGCCAAATTCCCCGTCAGCCGCATCACCGTAAATCTGGCCCCCGCCGGGGAGAAGAAAATGGGCACCGTGTACGACCTGCCCATTCTGGTGGGCGTGCTGGCTGCCGCCGGAGAGCTGCCGCCCCCGCCGCCGGACGCGGCCTTTCTGGGCGAGCTGTCCCTCACCGGGGCGGTACGTGCCGTGCCCGGCGTGCTGCCCATGGCTCTCAGCGCCCGGGACGCAGGCATCCGGACGCTGTTCGTCCCGGCGGAAAACGCCGCCGAGGCCACGCTGGCCCAGGGCCTCACCGT
>DYBL01000101.1 GCA_019418625.1 Clostridiales bacterium
GTGGTGGGCAGCGGCGCATCGGCCGGCAGCCGGCCCGCCTGACGCAGACGGTGGGCCGCCTGGGTCACCTGGGGCGGGAAGATGCTGCACGACTCCAGCTCCTCCACGTGCTGGAGAGCCTGGCGGGTGGGCAGCATCCACCGGACCTGACCGTCTTTCATCAGCAGCACATGCTTGCAGTAATCGGCGATGTATTCGGTGTGGTGCTCGATGACGATGATGGTTTTTCCCTGGGTTTCGTTGAGGCGGCGCAGCACCTCGTAGATCCGGTCGGCGTGCATAGGGTCCAGCTGGGCGATGGGCTCATCCAGGATCAGCACGTCGGGGCTGAGGGACACCGCGCCGGCCAGAGCCAAAAGATGGGTCTGACCGCCGGACAGCTGCCAGATATATTCCTCCTCCCGGCCCTCCAGGCCGCACTGGCGCAGCGCCTGCCGGCCCCTGGCAAGATAGTCCGAAAAGCCGTAGTTCAAGCAGGCGTAGGAGGCATCGTCCAGCACGGTGGGCCGGACGATCTGATTTTCAAAATCCTGATAGACATAGCCCACCTTCTGCGCCAGGGAACCCACGTCGCTTTTCAGGGTGTCCAGACCCTCCACCTGCACCTGCCCCCGGAAGTCCCCGGTGATAAAGTGGGGGATGAGGCCATTGAGCACTTTACAAAGGGTGGACTTCCCGCAGCCGTTGTTTCCAACGACTGCCAGGAAGTCCCCTTTTTCGATCTGAAGAGAGATGTCCTTGAGCGTGGGGCGGTCGGCGCCCGGATAGGTATAGGTCAGGCTGTGGATCTCAACCGCGTTCATATCAGCAGGCCATGTTCCTTTCCCCGTTCTTTTTCATGACCAGCAGGATGACCACGGCCAGCGCGGCGGCGGCAGCCATGCCCGTAGCCATGGCGGTGCCGCTTTCAGCCCACTGGGCCTCCCAGTCGATGAGGGACATACCGGCGGTTGCGGCCAGCTCGGCCACCACGGCGCACACAAAGCCCACGGCGCACACGGCGATGGCCTTGGGGCTCAGCCCGGCTACGGCGCTGCCGGCGGTGCGGGGCGCCATGCCAAGCAGAGGCTCGATCTTGCCGTACAGCCGGGGCACCAGGTACAGCGTGGGCAGCAGGCAGAACAGGATGCCGGAGAAGAGCAGGTCGTTGCAGAAGGCGAAGCCCTCGGTGGCGAAGACGCTCTCGGGCAGACCCTCCACCGCCTCGAAGTCCTCCACGGCGAACTGCACCTTGGCAATGTCCACGATGGTGCCCATGAGCAGCTGGGCGGCGGTGCCGGTGATGGCTGCCACGCCCACCATGGTGCGGTTCTTGGGATCTTTCACCAGGCGCCCGGCGATGTACACGCCGATGGTGACGGTCAGGAACTTTTCCAGCTCACCCAGACCGCCGAACTGGCCCAACATGATCTCGCTGAACACCAGTTCGCCGGTGGCGGCGCCCAACGCCGCGGACAGGGGATCAAAAAGCATGGCCAGGGTCAGGGGGATGAACAGAAAATATTCCACGGACAGCTCCACCAGACCGATCTGGAACTTGGGGATCAGCTCGGTGAACAGGGTGGCCAGTCCGTACAGGGACATGGACAGTACAAAAACCATCAGTTTTTGAGATTGCGCGGCAGTGTTTTTTTGTGCGGTACTCATACGAAAATTCCTCCCATTTTGTGATACGCCTTTCTCGCATGGTCACAGTGTAGCAGGGGAGGTGTAAAAATGTCGTGCACGGGACGGTAAAATGTAAATAAATTTTCATTGGGCGCCGGGGCGGCTCTGCATCACGGAAATTCTGCCGGAGCAGGCGGCGGGCGATTGCACGCGGACAGCGGGAAAACCGGGAGGGCGCTGACAATCTTCTGCGGATGTGCTATCATCAGCACAGACGCCACATGAAAGGAAAGAGAGGACTGCACATGGATTTTGAACCGGTCTGCCTGGACACCTGGGCCCGCAAGGAGCATTTTGCCCACTATTTTTCCGACGTGCCCTGCACGTACAGCCTGACCGCCAAGCTGGATATCGCGCCCATTATGGAGGAAAAGCTCTATCCCGCCATGCTCTATCTGATCGCCCGGGCGGTCAACCGGTATCCGGAGTTCCGCATGGACCTGGACCGGGAAGGGAGGCTGGGGACCTATTCCGTCGTGCACCCGTGTTATACGGTGTTCCATCAGGACGATGAGACGTTTTCCAGCATCTGGACAGAGTATACGGAGGACTACGGCGCCTTTTGCCGGGCTTACCGGCAGGATCTGGAGCGGTTTGGAAACAACCGCGGCATGATGGCAAAGCCGGACGCCCCGGCCAACACGTTCCCGGTCTCTATGCTGCCCTGGGAGAGCTTCGACGGCTTTCAGCTGAATCTGCAAAAGGGATACACCTATCTTTTGCCGATTTTTACCATGGGCAGATACACCCGGGACAAAGAGCACTGCTGGCTGCCGCTGTCCATCCAGGTCCATCATGCGGTCTGCGACGGCTTTCACGTCTGCCGGCTTCTTGCCGCCCTCAAGGAGATGATCGCCGATCACGAGCGCATCTTTTCCGGCGGCCAAGGGAAGTGAGCGCGCTCTGCCGGGCGCAGAAAATATACAAAAAGAGCCTGTCCCAAACGGGGCAGGCTCTTTTTTCACCGCAGGCGCCTGCGGTGATCAGACGATGTTTGAGGGGTCTACCTTGGAGCAGGGAGGCGCTTCAGGGCTTCCGTATACCCAGTGGGTGATGCAGGGTTCGTCTCCGATCTTGCGGTAGCTGTGGGGAGAATTGGCGTTGATATAGATACAATCGCCGGGATTGAGAATATAGGAGGCCTCGTCGATGGTCAGCTCCAGCTGACCGCAGACGACAAAACCGATCTCATCGGCTACGTGGGGCGTGGAGACATGCTGCAAACAGTCGCTGATGGTCATCACAACGCCGCTCATTTGGTGTTTGCCCTCTGTGGTGGCTTCATAAAGATAACCGTCGTTTCCGAAGATCAGCCTGCGATCCTCTTTCCGCACCAGGACCTGGGTGGAGTCCAGCTTCAAGATCAGATCGCTCATGGTGATGCCGAAAGCCTCACAGATCAAATTGAGGTTTGCCACGGTTGGACTGGTCAGGTCGCGCTCCAACATGCTTAAGTAACTGACGGAAAGACCTGTGGAATTGGACAGCTCCTGCAGGGTGATCTTTTTGCGCCGCCGATACTGCTTGATGATTGCGCCAATGTTATGTTCACTCATAAATATCCCTCAATCCACTCAGGAGTTATAAAGGAATCCTGATTTATTCATGATACACGGTAAATGGAAAATTTGCAAGTAGACCGG
>DYBL01000102.1 GCA_019418625.1 Clostridiales bacterium
GCCTCCAATTTTCGTAGGAAGTGCTCCTGGGGCACCAGGTCCTCGATGGTCACCATGTGCAGTTTCAGTTGCATCCACCCCACCTCCGGTTCCATTTTACCATGGTTTTCCTCAGCAGGCTACTTTGTCAACAGGTCGAAAATTTAAGGGGCAGTAAACAATAAAAAGCCCTGCCCGTCGCATCAGAGCGGAGGATATCTTAAATGTGTCTCCCGTTTGAGTTTTCGGAGAAGAAGACGAGAACCTCCAGTCCATGCGGTACAGCCTGCTGGAACTGCACCGTCCCACCGTGGGCCTTCACAATCTGCCGCACCAACTTGAGGCCCAGGCCGTGTTCCCCGCTCTGGGTACTGGAGACATCCGTTTCCTGGTTCAGCGCCTCCAGCCGGACATCATCCATCCCCACGCCATCATCGGCCACTGTGCAGGTGCATCGCCCATCCTCCGCGCCCACCGTAACAGAGATATGGCACCCCTGGGGATTGTGGACGATGCTGTTGCGGATCAGATTGTCCAGCATCCGCCGGAGAAGGGCGGTATCGCCCTCCATCCGGGCCGCACTGCCAGGATGCTCCTCGGAAAATGCAATCTCAAACTGTTCTGGCAGGCCGCTGTTGAGCACCTCGCTCACCGCCTGCCGCCCGATCTCCGCCAGATCCACCGTCTCCCGGCGGATGGGCTGGAGGGCGTACTCCAGCTTGGTGGTCAGGTTCAGATCCTCTACCAGAGATTTCAGACGCTCCCCCTGCTGCCGGATCATCCCGGCCTGGTGACGGGCCTCGGTTGGGAGCGCGTCGTCGTCCTCCAATTCACTGGCGTATCCCAGCACCATGGAGAGTGGGGTGCGGATGTCGTGAGATACCCCACGGATCCACTCCGCCCGGGTGTTGTCCTTCTGCATCAGGTAATCCCCGGCCCGGTTTAGCCCCGCGTTGATCTCCGCCAGTTCCCCGCGCTCGTCCAAAGGCTGGTAGCTGCCCCGGCTCAGGTCTTGGATGCCCCGCAGGATGGGGGACATGGCCTTCTCCACCCGGCGGGTGTTCCGAAGCATCAGGAAGACCATCAGCAGCAGGTTGAACACAAAGACCGCAATGGCCCCCACCAGGAACATCATCAGGGAGGGAGTCTCCATGGAAAAGTAGTACTTCACCAGAGTGTCCGGTTGGAATCCCACCACCATCAGGGCGCCGTCCTCCCGGCTCCACACCTTCACCGGGTAGTCCTGGAGATACCAGCGGCTGAAGGACGCAACCTCGGCGCTGGTATAGGATCGGGGCAGCTCCTCCGGCAGATCCTGCTCCCAGACCACCGCGCCGCGCTCGTCCAGGAGCATGGCCCAGGCGTCATGCTCCCGCAGCAGGGCCAGCGCCGTGCCGTCCGCCGTCCAGGTGCCGGCCTGCTCCGTCACATGGCCGGACACCTCCCGGACAGACAGCCCGTTGTCTGTCCCGCTCATGTATCCGGCGGTCATAACGCTCAGAACCAGCGCAATGTTGACCACGAAGAATAGCGCCAAGATACCGATGGTAGAGAAGATGTAGCGCCGGAAAAACCGCTGCACCGGATTCACGACTTCGCCCCCTTCAGATTGAGCCGGTATCCCAGCCCCTTGGCCGTCACCAGAGAGACCGGCTTGGAGGGATTAGCCTCGATCTTCTCCCGCAGGTGGCGGATATGGGTCGAGAGGGTGCTCTCGTAGCCCTGCCAGAACTCCCCGCAGATGGTCTCACACAGGATGCCGGTGGTGACGATTCTTCCGGCGTTCTCATAGAGCTTCTGGAACAGCTGGAGTTCCTTGGCGGTCAGGGGCAATCGCTCCCCGTTCTTCCAAACTTCCGCCCTCTCCAGGTCCACTGTGGAGGCCACCAGTTCCACCGTCCGGTTTGGTTCCGGGTAAGTCCGGTGGAGGATGGCCTGCACGCGCAAGAGCAGCTCCTTGGGCAGAAAGGGCTTGGGGAGATAGTCGTCCGCCCCGATCTCCAGGCCCTCAATACGATCCTCTGCCTCTCCCCGGGCGGTGAGCATCAGGACGGGGACATGGCTGGTGCGGCGGATCTCCCGCAGGACCTCAAAGCCATCCATCCCCGGCATCATCACATCCAGGACGATCAGCGCCGGCTGCTGCTCCCGCCAAACCTGGAGGGCTTCCGGTCCGGAGGAGGCGGTCACAAGATCAGTATAGCCCGCCCGCCGGAAGATGGAGCACAGCATCTCCAACAGGTCCTGGTCATCGTCTATCAACAAAATTTTATGCTTCACTCTGGGACGCCTCCTTTCCTTTGGCTTTATGATACCACCAAAGTGTCGGTCTGCCTATGCCCGCGGAAAAATCTCAGAGAAAAATTAAGGTTGGCTCAGCGTTATCTCAAGGTTCGGGTGCTATCCTGTTGCTACCAAGCAAAGGAGGTACCGCTTATGAGCGACTGTATCATCGAAACCAAGGGACTCACCAAACGGTATGGGGAACAGGTCAGCGTCTCCAACTTGGATCTCCATGTGCAAAAGGGCCGCATCTACGGACTCCTGGGGCGCAACGGGGCGGGTAAGACCACCACCATGAAGATGCTCTTAGGGCTGACCGCCCCCACATCCGGCACAGTGTCCATCTTCGGCCGGCCGCTGAAGGGGAATGAGAAGCGCATCCTGCCCCGTGTCGGCAGCCTCATCGAGTCTCCGGGATTTTATCCCAACCTGACCGGCACAGAAAACCTGCAGATCTTCGCCCGGCTCCGGGGCCTCAAGAGTCCCAACTACATTAAAGGGGCGCTGGAGCTGGTGAACCTGCCTTACCGGGACAAGAAACGCTACGCCCAATACTCCCTGGGTATGAAGCAGCGGCTGGCCATCGCCCTGGCGGTGATGCACGACCCGGAGCTGCTGATCCTGGACGAACCGATCAACGGCCTGGACCCCATCGGCATCGCCGAGGTGCGGGATTTCATCCGGGCGCTGTGTGACGAACGAGGCAAGACCATCCTGATCTCCAGCCACATCCTCTCCGAGATCGCCCTGCTGGCCGACGACATTGGGATCATCGACCACGGTGTCCTTCTGGAGGAAGAGAGCCTGGCGGAGCTGGAGCGGAAGAACGGGAAAGTCCTCCGCTTTACCGTGTCCAACGCACCGGTGGCCGCCCAGCTGCTCCAGCAGGAACTGGGCATCCAGGCCGTCACCGTGGAGAATGAACGGGGTCTGACCGTCCGGGATCTCCGCCTGGACACCGGCGCGGCGGTGCGGCGGTTCGTGGAGGCGGGGCTGGTGGTGTCCGACGCCCACCTCTACGAGGACACCCTGGAGGACTACTTCAAGCGCATCACAGGGGGTGAGGGCATTGCTTAAACTTCTGTGGTGTGAATTTGCCAAGCTGCGGCGCAAGCCGTTGTTCTTCGCCGCCGCTGCCGTGTCCGCTCTGATACCCCTGGGGTGCGCCCTGTTCCTGCCAGACTTTCAGGAGTTCACCAGTGGGGCCGAGGCGGTGGACGGCATGATGTCCACTCTGTTTCAAATGAGCGCCTACCTGCTGCTCATGCCCGCCCTGGTGGTGTTGGCCTCCAACCTGCTTTTTGAGGAGCAGGACAACGACACGCTGAAAAACCTGATGACGGTACCGGTGAGCAAGCCCGCTTTGGCCATGGCAAAGATGGCCCTGCTGTTTCTCTTTTCCATCGCCTTCATGGCGGTAGGGGGCCTGGTCATTTTATTCATCGTGCTGGCCGCCGGGTGGGAGCCGGTTGGTTTCTGGCGGCTCTTCTTTGTGGGCATCGGCCAGGGGATCATGATGTGGGCCGGGGCACTGCCCTGCATCCTGCTGGTGGTGCTGCTGAACCGGAGTTACATCATCTCCGTGATTGTCACCTTTTTCTATACCGCCGTCAACTACATCTTCGGCCTCAATGACCTCTTCATCACCCAGCCCTTCGGCCTGAACCTGGGGACGCTGCTGCCCGGGCCGCTGACCTTCCGGTGGTACTTCCAGTACCTCGACTTTTCCAATGCCGGTGCCGAGATGCTGGGACTTTTGGAGCGAGTCAGCCCCTATTTCGTCACCACCGCCCAGGCGTTTCTGGTGACTGGAGCGGAGGCCGCGGTGTTTCTGGCCCTAATTGCGCTGGTCTATAAGCGCCAAGGCGTTTGAGGAGGTGCAGAGCATGAAGAAGATGATTCAGACGGAGTGGTGGAAGCTGCGGCGGTGTCAGATCCTGCTGGTGGGCATCGTGGCCCTGGCCCTCTGCCCGGTGGTGCAGTACGGCACCCAGCTGATCGTGAACCCGGAGATCCGGGACCCCAACTTTGACTTTGTCCACCTGTTCGCCAATGTGGTGTGGGGCAACACCCAGGTGTTTCTCCCCATCTCTCTGGTGATGATCGGCGGGTGGCTGATCGACCGGGAGAATACCCATGACACCATGAAGAACCTGCTCACCGTCCCGGTGTCCTATCCCAAACTCCTGGGGGGCAAGCTGGCGGTCACCGGCCTGCTGTCCCTGCTGTTTGGCCTTTACAGCGTGGCCGTGACGGTGCTCACCGGGATGCTGGCGGGCCTCCCGGGGCTGACGCCTGGAGTGATCCTCCAGCAGGGTGGACAGGTGGTGGCCGCGGCGCTGACCACCTTCCTGGTCTGTATGCCCATGATTTTGATTTTCGGGCAGATGCGGGGCGCCTATCTGGGCGGCTCCATCCTGACCTTTTTCCTGGGATACTGCATTTTGTTCTTTAAGAGCGGGTTCCTGCTCTCCACTTACCCCTTCTCCGCGGCGCTGGTGCTGGCCGGCTTTGATATGCAGGAGTACAACGGTGCCACCGAGGCACCCAGCATCCCGCTGGCCCTCCTGGGTATGGCGGCGGTCATCGGTTTGACGGCGGCGATCTTGGCCTTCTCCCGCCCCAGCAGCAAAGCCGGGAGTACAAAAAGGAAAAAGGCCGGCGGCCGCGGCCGCCGGCAGGCAGGGAGGAGAACACGATGAAAGAAAACCGAAAGAGATGGACACTGCTCCTGACCTGCGGCCTGCTCTGTGTCTTTTTGCTGTCCGGCTGTTCCGGCGTGATGCAGTCACTGGCGGACGGGACGAATGCGGTACTCAATGGATTGGCGGAGGGAACTGACCGGGTCACCGGTGCCTTGGCAGATCTCACGGACAATGCGATGGAGGCCGCCGCTGGCGCAACAGATGATTCCGTCAAGGACTCCATTCTGGATGCCTATAATTCCCTGGTGGATACCGCTGGCTCTTGGGCGCTGACGCCGGACCGCTCCCTGCAGGGGGAGCGGGTCCGAGGTGAGGATGGCTACACCGGCACTTATGAGGCCGGCTACGAGGACTTTTCCGGCACGGAACTGCTCTTTGGCGGCACCACCCTGGACCGGGCGGCCGGGAGCACGGTAGAGATCTCCTGCTCTCTCCACATCGAGGAGGGCGAGGCCGCCGTCTTTCTATGCTCCGGCGGGGAGGACCCGGTGGTCCTACTGTCCGAGAGCGGGGACTATGCCTCCACCATCGAGGTGGGCGGCCGCAGCACCTATATCGGCGTCTGGGGCAAGGAAGCAAACGGGAGCGTATCCATTCAGATTGATTGATCCGCCGGGCGATGTCATAAGGAAAGAGCTGCTGTATAGCAGCTTTTTGTCAGGTGCTGAAAGCGGCGGCTTTGATTCAATCAAAGCCGCCGCTTTCGTATCGAAATATCAGGGCCTGCCCTCTTATTTATAGCAGGCTATCGTCATACACAGAGAATGCGGTTTTTCAGCTCCACGGCATTGAGCGCAAGCACCGTGCTCTTCTGATCCAGGGGCAATTCATCCCCATCCACCGTGAAGATCGCGCCGCCGGCCTCCTCCAGGATGATCCGCGCCGCGTTGTGATCCCAGGGGGAGGAGCGCATGGTGACAAACAGATCCGCCCGGCCAGCAGCCACCTCGCACAGCTCCAGGGCCACGGAGCCGAGACACCGGACTCCCCGTACCTTCCGGGAGAGCCGAATCATCCGCTCCTGATAGGGATGGGGTTCCAGAAAAGTGTATTGCAGGCCCGGCGTTGTCAGCAGCAACTCCGCCAACTCCCGCCGGCCGGAGGTGTGGATCGGCGTCTGATCCTGCCACGCACCGCCGCCGTGCTTTCCCCAGTACAGCGTTTCCCGCTCCACATCCAGCACCAGGCCGAACAGCGGCAAGCGTCCCTCCCAGCACCCCACGGAGATGGCGTAGTTTTGGTGCTGATTGATAAAATTCGTGGTCCCGTCGATGGGGTCAATATACCAAGTCACCGCCTCGGTGCGATGCGCCTCCGGCGGATACTCCTCCCCCACGATGGAGTC
>DYBL01000103.1 GCA_019418625.1 Clostridiales bacterium
CCCGGCTGATACGGCGGGCGGTAAATCCGCTCTTCCCCGGATGCTTCAAAGCATCCGGGCCAGCACGATCCCCGTCCCATGGGCCGCAGCTCCCCCGCCGGCTGCGGCTTTATCGCTCTTCTGGTTACAGTCTTTCTCCCCTCCAGGATCGCCTGCACCATGGCCGTGTTGAATAAAATCGGCTTCATCATGTCTCCTCACTTCCGCCGTCCGCCGCCGTCGCCGTTCGATTCCCGCCCGGTGTCGTATTGGCAGGCAGCCCCCGCCGCTTCCGCCAGGATCTCACCGCCTGGGGCCTGCACCCCAGTGCCCGGCCGATTTGGCCGTCGTTGGCGCCCTGGTCATAGAGCCGCCGGGCCTCCTCCCAGTCAAACCTCGGCTTCGCCCCGGCACCCGGTGCCCGGGGCTTCTTTTCCTTTTTCCGAGCGGCCTCTCGCAGCGCTTCCGCCTCCGCGCTTTTCGGTTCGATCCGGTCTCCTGCCTGGAAGTTCCGGCACCGCTCAGGCGGTACCGCCCGTCGGGTGTGGCCGGTGATCAGGCAGTAGTTGCAGCGGTAACCGTCCGTCCGCTTGGCCCGGTACTGGCATTTACCGCATCGCAGTGCCATGGCGCTCCTCCTGTACGGTCCCGCAGCAGGCACAGATCCTCCGCCCCGCCGCCCTGGTGAACACACGGCACCCGCACTCCGGACACGAGTCCCACTCCAGGCCCCCCACTCCGTCCGGGGAAGTACGGTATGCTTCGGTCCGGCTTCCGATCCCCCGGGCGGAAAAATAGACCCCCAGCACGCACCAGGCCCAGCTGCCCACCAGGAGCATGGCTCCCAGGGCAAGCTGCCGCTCCCAGAAGTTCAGCGCCGCCACAGCCAAAAACGCCAAACTGCCCAGGGCGTAGACTGCGGCAGCGCGCCGATTTCTGCTCTCTTGTCTCATAAGTAATCCCTCCAATTCACACGCACCGCCCGCCGAGGCAAAAGCGCCTCCATCATGGCGTCCAGCTCCGGCGTCCGCACATAGTTCAGCGGCCCGCCGTAGGACTTCCCGTAGGAGATGATGAAGTCCCATCCCTCCTCCGTCAGACGGATGCCATGCAGGCGGCCCACAGCGTCCGTATCCATCCCAAGGCGGCGCAGCGGGTACCCTGGCTCCACCATCTCGTCCGGAAGCTCCAGGGTGATGCGCACGCCCTCCAAAGCATCCTGTGGGTCAAAAAATGAGGTGGGCGCCAGCTTCGCATAGGGGTCCCGCTTTCCGCACAGGACCGTGTCCGCGCTTATCTTGCTCTCCCACCAGAAGAGGTCCACCCCCGTCAGCACGAACCGCCCGCAGTGCCATGGACTCTCACAGGTGAACCGCTCTCCCAGCCGGCAGGGCGCCTCCACCTTCATGCCCCTGCCTCCCGGCCCTGGGCCACGGAAAAGATGGCGTCCGCCAGGGCCCGCAGCGCGGCGCGCATTTTCTTTTGGTTTTCCGGCTTCTCCCGCTCCACCGCGTCCGCCAATCGGTTCACCATCTCCTGGGTGGACTGGAACAGCACGCCGAACTTCATCATATTTTCGCTGGAGACCAGGGCGTCCAGCTTACCCGGCTCCCTGGTCCGCTCTGATGCCTGACGGGCTTCCTCCCGGGCCTGCTGCAAGCGGACATTGGCCTCTTTTGCCTCCCGCCGGGCCTGCTCCAGTTCCTTGCGGAGCTTCTGCACCCGCTCCTCCGCTTCGGAAAGGGATCTCTTTCCCGCTTTCTCCGCCTCCGCCTTTCCCTGGCGGATCCCTTCGGCCCGCGCCGCGGAGAGCTGCTCCGGCGAGGCGTCCCGGGTCTCCACGGCCACCTCCACCGGGCGGGTGCGCAGTGCCTGAAGCTCCCGCTCCGCCGCCTCCAGCGCCCCTGCTTTTTCCCGTTCATTGTCCCGGGCGGCATCCAGCAGCCCCTTGAGCTGCCGCATGTCCTGCTCCATCTTCGCCCGGGATGCCTCCGCCGCCTCCGCGGCTGCTTTTTGTTCCTCCGCCTCCCGGCGGGCCTTGTCCCGCTCCTCGATGGCGGTTTTCAGCTCCTTGGCCGTCATCTCTGAAACGGACTTTTCCGCCCCGTTCACCAGATGGGTCTCAGACGCGAACTCCGCCCGCTCCGATTCCGGCAAAGCCAGCAGCGCCAAGGCTTTGCTGGCTCCCAAATCCGCGATTTCCGCGGATTTGGAATACTCCCTGGCGATGCGCATAAATTCCTGCGCCCGCCGCTCGGAGATGTCCACTTTCTCCCGCAGCCAGGGCAGCCACTCCCCGTGGCTCAGCTGGGATTTTGCCTCCAGCAGCCGCTTGCCGATCTCGATGATGGCGCCGCCGGCCTGGCGCTTATAAAAGAGGATCTCCTCTGTGATCAGGTCCAGGGGCTTGTCCTCCGGAGGCGTCTGCCCATGCAGGCCGAAGTCCCGGGCCAGGATGGCGCCCTCCCCGTCGTCCGGCTCCTCCCGCTCCCATTTCCGCTCGTCCAGTCCCAGCTCCTGGGCCAATATCTTTGCCTGTTCCAAACTCATGCCGCACCGCTTCCTTTCTTTTTTTGCAGCATGGGCCGGATGTGCTCCAGCCACGCCGCCTCAAAGTCCTCCACCGCCTTGGTCCTGCCGCAGTTGCACTTCCCCCGGTTCTGGAGCACGGTGAAGTCTTTCAGATCCAGCTCCATGGTGTACCAGGGAGTCTCCGGAGAAGACGCCCTCCGGATGAAGAAAATGGCCGTCTTGCCCTCCGCGTGCTTTCCCTTGTAGGTGGCCACACAGTGGTCCAATGCCTTGCCCTCCGCGTCCAGCTCCTCCGGGAGCGCACAGGGGCGGATCAAGATCCCGCCGCGCTGCCAGGCCATGGGGGCCAGCTCTACCAGCCGGGCCGCAAAGGCCGCCCGAAGCTGTTCGTTTTTCTCCGCCCGCTCCTTTTCCCGCTTCGCTTCCTCCCGGGCCCGGCGCTCCGCCGCCACCCGGTCATGGGCGCGCATCAGATCCTTGGGAAAGCGGACGTGCTCATCCGAGAGGTCGTAGCCCTCCCCCCTGGCGATACGCCAGTAGTCCTCCAGGATGGGGCCATCCGCCCGCTTGTCCCGCCGCTTCTGACGCTTCAGGTAGCGCACCGCCCGCATCAAGGGCGTTTTCTCCTCCTCCACCATCCGGCGGCACCAATGGATCCCCGCCGCCTTGCAGTCCTCCAGGTCCTCCGGCAAGTGCAGCCGGATGCCTTTTTCCCGGCACAGCCGGTAGAAGTGCAGCTCCTCCGGCGTCCAGTGCAGCTCCCGGCAGAAGCGGAACTCCTCGCCGGTGAGGCCCAGCATCTTGGCCGGCCGTGTCTCTTTCCAGCAGATCTCCGCGAGCTTCGGCACGCCTCTGGCCCGCTCGTAGCTGTACCGGTGAGATTCTTCCCGGATCATCTCCCCCACCAGGGCGCCGCAGCCCTGCATGATCAGGTTCTCAATGTTCCGGTGCCGCTGCCACAAGCGCAAATACGTCACCGGATACGGCTCCTTTGCCGCCTTCATGTAAAGGTCCAGCTTGCTGTTTTCCGCCGTGGAGCCGATGAGCAGCCTCTTGTCCCAGGGGTATACCAAGTCCGCAAGCCCCCACTTGTCCAGGCAGTTCCTGCGCTGCTCCCAGTGTCCGAAGAAGCTGATGGCAGACAAGCATTTGAGGTACCCCATCAGGCGCACCACTTTCCGCTCCTCCACCACATAGGCCTCATACTGCTGGCAGGAGACGTGCTCCCACCCCTCGCAGGAGATATACTTTCCCACGCACCAGCCCACCAGGGCCAGCTTGTCCTCCAGACGGGTCACCGTCAGGGGCCAGACGCTCTTGCCATAGTGGCCGCCCCGGCCCCGGCCGATGTGCAGCGCCTGGGCCTCACAGCCGCACATGGGGCAGCGCACGCGGTTTCCATGAGACACCGGATGCCCGCTCTCCGGGTCAAAGTAACCTAAGGTGTGCCCGGGGTTCGGGATCCTGTCGGCATACATGGTCTCGCCGCAGGCGGAGCACCGAAGCTGGGCCATCCGCCGCTGCCCGGTCAACACCTCCGGCACCCAGGCGGCCTTGTACCAGATCACATGCTCCTGGAGATGTCCCTTTTTCTCCAGCCAGGGGATCAGCCCCTCCGGCGGGGTCTGCGGCAGCTCCTGCGCATAATCCTGCTGTTCCATAGGCCCTCACCCGAAGAAATCCGCCAGATCCACCGAGACGGCCACCTGGGGACTCTGTTCCGCTCCCGGCTTGGGAAGGCCGTAGAACTTCCGCAGGATGTCCTCCGCCTCTGCTCCCGTTACCCCGGAGGAGTTCCCCACCCGGTGCTGGTCTGCAAAGGCCTTGATCTTCCGCTCCGCCTGGACGATCCCCATCTCGGGGTTGTCCAGATCCTGGGCGATCAGCGCCGCGCTCTCCGGCTCCCGCCGGCAGATGTCCATCAGCTGCTCCGCCACCATCCAGGGGGCGGACCGCTCCTTGACTTTCGACTGCTGCGCCCGCAGCTTGTCCATGGCCTCATGCACCATGTCTCCTCGCTCCTCTCTATACCAGCCTGCCGGCGCGGTATGCCCGCTCCCGGGCCCGCCGCAGCAGCTGCTCTTCGGTTTTCATGGCCTCCCGGCAGGCCCCGCACAGAGGCGGCGTGCCGAAATAGGTCCTTTTGCACCGGCAGCAAATGTTCCGCGGGGCGCCTACGATCCTCTGCTTGCACTCGCACAGCGCCGCCACCTTGCCCCAGGGGACGCCCCAGAACTTCGCGGCCTCCACGGTGGCCAGCTCCCAGTTCTCCGCGCTCACCCAGGCGTCCACATGGCCCTCGCAGCCAACCTCCCACAAAATATCCCGCTTCTGCGCCGCCATCCGGCACACCTCCTTTCCCGGCGGCACCGCCGCCTTACTTCCCTTTTGTGAAGCGGTAACGGTTCTCGCGGGTATACCGCTCCATCACCGCCGTCTGCATCCGGTCGCGCTCCGTCCGGCGCAGCTCCTCGGCCTTTTTCTCCTGGGCCTCGCCCCAGCGCGGGCAGCGCCAGCTTCCGTCCTCCCGCTTCCCGTGGCAGCCCACGAAGCGCTCCTTGCAGCCTTTGCACACGCTTCCCGTCATCAGCTCCAGTCCTCCGTCACAAACACCGCCTCATAGAGCTGCTGCCCGCAGGTCTTTCCGCACCACTGGCTGTTGACCTTCATGGTCATCAGCAGCACGGCGGCCATCACCGTGAGAATGGCCACCGCCGCCTGCTCCGGCGTCAGACCGCCCCTGGGCTTCCTGCCCCGGTATCTAGCACGCTTCATCCTCTCCATCAGCTCCCCCTCTTTTGTAAAGCGCCCAGGCCTGCTCCCGGATATAGGCGGCCTGCTCCCAGTCCACCAGCTCCACAGTCCGCATAGCGTCCGCCAGGCCACAGATATTTCCGTAAAACATCAGCGCCGACGGCTTTTCCCCATCCCGCAGCGCCCGGAGCATAGCCTCCCGGTTCCGCTCCAACAGCTGCCCGAATTTCCGTTCCAGATCGGATTTTTTCATATGTACCTCCCGGCATTTCTGCATCCCAATGAGCTTGCAAAAAATTTTTTGAATTGTTGACGACCTCAAGGGAATCTACTGATAAACTGAAATCAGCCGGACATCCCGGTAAATTCTTTGAAAGGGGGCTTTCCCATGAAGAAAAGCCAATTCTCCAGTACCTCTCCCCTCACCGCCCGCGAGGCCAAGATCCTCGCTCGTGTCTCCGGCTCCTCCGCCATTCTCTACTCCGATATCCCGCAACCTGGGCATATCCAAAAGGACGTTGATCTAGTGCAGGATCTGCTGGATCGGAAGCTGTTGACTTCTCCGCCTCCTATGGGTTTTCCCGACTACCGCCGCTCCGTCAGCATTACTCACGCCGGAACTGCCGCGTTGGCAGCCCATCGTGAAGCGTGCGCCGCGCGGCGCCGCGACACCGTTTTGAAAATCGTCTCCATCGCTGTCTCCTTGGTGTCCATAGCGATCAAATTCTTCCTTTGATCCTCTCCTTGGAGCCCAGTTACATCAGCCCCCGACGGATCAGCTCCTGGCACTTGCGCACAATGGCCTCCCGCCGCCGCTGCTGGGCCTCGGGGGTGATGCATGGGTCATACACGGTGACCCTGGCGGTTCCGTTTTTTGGCCCGAAGTCCACCGTGTACTCTGTCACCCGGTGGGGTTTTCCCTCCAGCATGATGATCTTGTCCTCCAAGGGCCTCACCTCCCTGCCTCACCCTATGGCCGTTCACGGTTGTCCCATTCCCATTAGTTGGTGCGTATTACGCACCAAACTTTGCAAAAAAAATCTCAACAGGGTTTTCAATACGCAGCAGCTCGATCATCTGCTGAATTTCATCGCTGTCAAACACGCCCTTTTTCATCTTCCCATAGAATGTTTTCTCTGTCATTCCAAGGGTTTTTGCCACTTTTCTTTGGGACAGTCCCCGTTCCGAAATGATACCCTTGAGCTTCATTGTATCGATCATGCTTCTTGTCCCTCCTCTCAGTTTGGTACTTGTTATGCACCAACCATATCACCAACGAGATAACGTGTCAAGTAATTTTTTACTTTTCTACTCTTTTCATTGTTGCATGTTAAGTAATTTATGTTATAATTTCAAGCAAGAGACATTTGAATACAAAGGAGTGAGCTCTTTGAACATCGGTCAAAATATCAAAAAATACCGGCTTTCCCGGGGCTATACGCTGGACGAGGTCGCCCGTAAAGTCGGCGTCAGCCGTCAGACTATGAGCCGATACGAAACCGGCGTCATTTCCAATATTCCTTCTGATAAAATCGAGGCCATTGCCCGTGCACTGGACATCAGCCCGGCTCTTTTGATGGATTGGTCTACCGTATGGGAACCCGATATCTATGAGGATTTTCAAAACGCCCGGAACGATGACGAACGCCGGGACATTCTCCGGCAAAACGGGATCCCGGATGATCTGAAGCAGTATGCAGAACAGCTTCTTTCTCAGGCCCCCATTCCGGCCGACGCCATTCCCTACTCCACGAGCCATGTAGCGCCGATCCTGGGACGTATTCCGGCCGGATATCCGATTTTCTCCGCTAGCGAAATCGAAGGTTATGCCCCTATTGATTATGCAGACTCCGAAACGTATTTTTGGCTGCGGGTCTCAGGAGACAGCATGGTCAATGCCGATATTCTGAACGGCGACTATGTTCTGATCCGCCGGCAGCCCTGCGCAGACGACGGCCAGATCGTGGCCGCCCGGGTAAATGGAGACGAAGCTACGCTCAAGCGGTTCCGCCGCGTGGGTGATACGGTCATGCTGATGCCGGAAAATCCGAACTATTCTCCAATCCCCGTCCCTGCCTCCGCCTTCCATACAGGCGACGCCTCCATCATCGGCGTGGTAGTGGAGCTAAAGCGGAAATTCGTGTGAGAAGATTTTGGAAGAGGAGATGTGTTCATGACTCAAATTCTTTCAATCATTCTTCCTGCCGCATTTATACTGTTTTTGTTTATCCTCTTCATAACCGATCGCATCAAAAAGGCCAAAATCCGCCGTCAGTTTTCTAAATTTGAATATCGTCAAGAATATGAAAAGCCTACAAATCCATGGGGTGTATACGTTCTAGGAATTTTGCTTTTGATTTTCTTTTTATTTCATATTCTTTCATGCATACGGGAATCTCATCTGGATTCCTATAATCAGGGATATTACGATGGCTTTCAAGCTGGTATAGAGGAAGTTCAAAATAATCCAAACGCATATTTTTAATTGCAAAAATAAGAAAGCAGGCGCTGCATCATGCGTTTTTTCTCTCGCATTAAACTTTTTAAAAACACATATTCTAATCTATACAAAATCACCTGTATTTCCTGTTTTTTTATTGTTATTTATATTTCAGCAAGCTGTTTTATAGATC
>DYBL01000104.1 GCA_019418625.1 Clostridiales bacterium
GCCTCCAATTTTCGTAGGAAGTGCTCCTGGGGCACCAGGTCCTCGATGGTCACCATGTGCAGTTTCAGTTGCATCCACCCCACCTCCGGTTCCATTTTACCATGGTTTTCCTCAGCAGGCTACTTTGTCAACAGGTCGAAATTTTGAGCTGCCTCCGGCATAAATGGATTACATTATTTCCCTCCAAAAATTACAACGCAGACGGGCAGAAAATGCCTCCCCACTTTGTCGGCGGACGTGCCGCCGGCAAAAGAGGGGAGGCGCTTTTGACCACATTTTCAGCCACAGCGCGATGTGGAGTATACGGAAACAGGATGCTCAAAAAGTGGCGGAAAGCAAGCAGATCGGAGTGTATATCGCTATAAAGTACGAAAAATAGTTAGAAAAAAGTTCCAAAGCCGCTTGGTAAGGATGAGGTCGGCGGTTCGAATCCGCCCAGCAGCTCCAGGAAAACCCTGTAACCGCAATGGTTGCAGGGTTCTTTCTTTTTTCGAATCAGATGGAACAGGGACGAGTACGAAACTTTGGCGACTGCTTGGCTACTGGAGGTACAAATTATAACCGGTGGGAGAAGTGACTACAATACATGCTGGACGAATGTAGGCTGACCTCGTTCGCCCTGGAACCTGCGAACTAAAATGAGAAGACTCTCAGTATGCCGCATTTGACAGCAAATAAAAAGCAGCACTGGACAAAAGTTGGCCAGTGCTGCTTTTCTTTTTTTTGTGTAAAGATCAGTCGTATGACTGTACGGTCAGCAGCCCTTTTCCATGCACTTCAGCGCGGTATCCCATGCCGTATGGTCGGTATGGAGCAGATGGTGGGACTTTTCTCCCAGGGGCGCCTTCAGATATGCCCGGTACAGCGCCTGTACATCCGGGTTCTCATGGGAGAAGCGGATGGGAGCCTTGGCGTCCAGCTTCCAAAGCTGGCTGCTCCGGGAGGCCGCCATTTCCACGCCCTCATGGATGGGCTGTCCGCCGCCGCCGGCGCAGCCGCCGGGGCAGGCCATGACTTCCACAAAGTCGTAGTCCACCTCGCCGTTGTCCACGGCTTCCATCAGCTTGCGGGTATTGGCCAGGCCGCTGACCACGGCTACCCGGACCTTGCCGGCACCGGGAATGTCAAAGGCAGCTTCTTTCCAGGGCTTGCTGCCCCGCACCTGCTCAAAGGCATCCGGGTCCGGGTTCCTGCCGGTCACCAGGTAATAGGCGCTGCGCAGGGCCGCGTCCATCACGCCGCCAGTGGCGCCGAAGATGACCGCCGCACCGGTACCGGTGCCCAAGGGGCTGTCAAAGGGCTCCTCGGCCAGGTCGGAGGGGACGATGCAGTCGCTGCGGAACAGACGCACCATCTCCCGGGTAGTCAGCACCACGTCCACATCGCGGTCGCCGCAGGCGTCGCGCATGGTGGGCAGCTCGCTCTCGGCCTTTTTGGCGGAGCAGGGCATGATAGAGACCACGCACAGCTTGTGGGGATCGATGCCCATCTTCTCGGCAAAGTAGCTCTTGGCCACAGCGCCGAACATCTGCTGGGGGGACTTGGCAGTGGACAGGTTGCCCGTATAGTCGGGGAACTCCGTCTTCAAAAACCGGACCCAGCCGGGGCAGCAGGAGGTGAACATGGGCCAGCGGTACTTGCCGCGGTGGGTGAACCGCTGAATGAACTCGCTGCCCTCTTCCATGATGGTCAGGTCGGCGGTGAAGTTGGTGTCGAACACATAATCGAAGCCCAGCCGCTTCAGGGCCGCCACCAGCTTTCCTACCGGCACCTGCTTATTTTTGTTCACCACGCCGAACACCTCTGTCCAGGCCACCCGCACAGCGGGAGCCACCTGGACCACGGTGGTGATTTCCGGGTCCGCCAGAGCCCGCAGGACCTTGTTGGTGTCATCCCGGACCGTCAGAGCGCCGGTGGGGCAATGGGTGACACACTGGCCGCAGAACACGCAGGCGGTGTTTTTCAGATACCGGTTGTAGCTGACGTCCACGGTGGTGCGGGAGCCGGTGCCGGCCACGTCCCAGATGTGCATCCCCTGGATCTTGTCGCAGACCTGGACGCAGCGCATGCACTTGATGCACTTGCTGGCCTCCCGGACGATGGGGACGCTCAGGTCCACGCGGGAGCGCTCCGGCTGCACGTCGTAGGGCTGGAAGTGGATGTTCAGGTCATGGGAGAGCTTTTGCAGCTCGCAGTAGCCGCTGCGGACGCAGGTGGTACAATTGGAGTTGTGCTGGGACAGGATCAGCCGCAGATTGGTTTTGCGTGCCTGCCGCACCCGGGGGGAGTTGGTCCGGATGACCATGCCCTCCAGTACCTCCGTGTTGCAGGCGGGCACCAGACGGTCCACACCTTCGATCTCCACCACGCACATACGGCAGGCGGCGATCTCGTTGATCTCTTTCAGAAAGCACAGATGGGGAATGGGAATGCCGGCCTTCTGGGCGGCATCCAGGATGGTCGTGCCCTTGGGGGCGGACAGTTCCCGGTCGTTGATCTTGAAGTTTACCATTTTTCCACACGTCCTCCCTTGAAGATTCCATAGCCGAAGTGGTCGCACCGCAGGCACCGGGAGGACTCCTGGGCGGCCTCCTCGTCCGTCATGCCGCATTCGATGCACTGGAAGTCGCACTTGCGCTCACTGGCGTCCCGTTCACCGGGATTGACGCGGCCCCGGGGACGCGGGTCTGTGCAGCGGGGGGTGGGCACCGTGACATCCACCTTGATCTCATGGTTGAAGCCCAGATAGTCGTCAATGTTGGCAGCGGCCGCCTTGCCGGCGGCAATGGCGCGGATGACGGTGGCGGGGCCGGTGACGCAGTCGCCGCCGGCAAAGACGCCTTCAATATCGGGGATCTGGGTGCTGGTGTTGGCGGCCACATTGCCGCCCCGCTGGATCTTGATGCCGCTTTCCTCCAGCCCACGGGACTCGATGCCCTGGCCGATGGCCACGATGACCGTATCCGCGGGAATGCGCAGAGGCTCCACGGAGGCGGTGTTGGGCCGGGGACGGCCGGCCTTGTCCATCTCGCCGATGATCTGGGGCTGGGTCCACAGAGCTGTCACATGGCCGTTTTCGTCCGCTTCGATTTTCAAAGGAGCCTGCAGCGTCAGCACCTCGGCGCCCTCTGCGATGGCGCCCTCCACTTCCTCCTGCTGGGCGGTCATGTCTGCCTGGCGGCGGCGGTAGACGCAGATGACCTTGGCCGCCCCCAGGCGGATGGCGCTGCGGGTCACGTCCATGGCCACGTTGCCGCCGCCGATGACCACCACGTTCTGGCCGGTGAAGTCCGGCATCTGGTCGTCGCCGATATGGCGCAGCATCTCCACCGCGGAGATGACGCCCTGGCTGTCCTCGCCCTCGATGCCGGTCTTTTTGTCCGTATGGGCGCCGATGGAGATGTACAGGCAGTCGTGCTCCTTTTTCAGCTGGTCAAAGGTGATGTCCCGGCCCACCTTGACGCCGGTATGGACCTCAATGCCCAGGGACAAGATGGAGTCGATCTCCGCGTCCAGCTTCTCCCGGGGGAAGCGGTAGCTGGGGATGCCGTAGCGCATCATGCCGCCCAGCTTGCTCTGCTGCTCATAGACGGTGACCTTGTGGCCCATGAGAGCCAGGTAATAGGCGGCGGAGAGGCCGCCGGGGCCGCCGCCCACAATGGCCACGGATTTGCCGGTGGCAGGTGCCTTTTTCGGCTGGGGCACGTCTCCGGCGTGGTCCACGGCATAGCGCTTGAGCCCGCGGATGTTCAGCGCGTCGTCCACCATGTTCCGGCGGCAGCGGGCCTCGCAGGGGTGCTCGCAGATGTAGGCGCAGGCGGTGGGGAAGGGATTGTCCTTGCGGATGAGCCGCACGGCATCGGCGTAGCGGCCCGCGTTTACCAAAGAGATGTAGCCGGGAATATCCACGCCGGCGGGGCACAGGGCCACACAGGGCACCGGGTTTTTCAGACTTCCCAGGCAGCGGTGATGGAGGATGTGTTCCTCGTAGTCATCCCGGAAGCCCTTCAGCCCCATCAGCACCAGGTTGGCCGCGTCGATGCCGATGGCGCAGTCCGCCGTGTCCACGATGACCTGGGCGGTGGCCTCGATCCGGTCCAGGATCTTCAGCTCCGGCTCACCCTCCAGCACTTCCCGGATCATGTTGGAAAGCTGGGTCAGGCCGATGCGGCAGGGCACGCACTTGCCGCAGGTCTGGGCCTGGCACAGATTCAGGAAATTCAGCGCCATATCCACGGGGCACAGTCCCGGAGGGCTGGCGGCAATCCGCCGCTCCATATTCCGGTACAGCTGCTCTACCACGGCCTGAGCCTGGCCGGGCATTTTTACTTCCAGTCTGCTCATCTGGGGTCCCTCCTCCTGGTCCGTACCGTTAAATTCGGTACTCTTGACCGTATTTATGCTGAGTATAGCGTAGCGGTTGCGCAAAATCAACAAAAAACGAAAAATTCTTTTAGCTCTAATAAAAATTTATTATTTAACAAAGATTTTTAGGACTAAAATGAACTTGATCCCGCCGCACCGTGTGCGGGCGCGTGGGGATGCGCGGGCATTTCCCCTTCGGGAGCCGCTCTGGTGGGGATTGCTTGATCCGGGATAGCGCTTGGTATAAAAATGATCGGGGCAGACCTATTTAGGTCCGCCCCGATCCTGTCGGAAGCTTTTTTGGAGTTTTGCGGAGTCCCGGCGTTCGGTTTTCACCGCGCCTTGACGCTGAAGCGCTTTACCAGACTGGTGGAAACGGTGGTGTTCAAAAGCCCCACGGATGCCATCTGATGGGGGACTTCGCCCCGCTTGATCCGGCGGTCCAGAAGATCCACCGCCACGGTGCCCAATTCCTCCTTGAACGCATGGATGGTGGTCAGGGGAGGGTCCAGCATCTCACACATGGGGATATCGTCAAAGCCGATCACGGAAATATCGTCCGGCACCCGGTAACCGTGCTTTTTCAAGACCCGGATAACGGCCGCGGCCAGAATGTCGTTTTCGGCAAACAGGGCCTCCGGCAGCGGCGGGTTTCCCTTGATCCAGGCGTCAAAATCCTGGAAGGCGCCTTCGGAGGAGACGTCCACCTCGATGGTATCGGCGATCTGGAGGCCGGAGCGATCCAGCGCGGACCGGACGCCCAGCTCCCGCTCATCCAGGTTGCGGATGCGCTGCTTGG
This sequence comes from Clostridiales bacterium, assembly GCA_019418625.1. Classification (GTDB taxonomy): domain Bacteria; phylum Bacillota; class Clostridia; order Oscillospirales; family Oscillospiraceae; genus Oscillibacter. Next base: position 5,165 of record DYBL01000104.1, read on the forward strand.
CTTTCACATAGCCGATCCGGCGATGTCCCGTCTGCAGCAGATACTCGGCGGCGGCCTTTGCACCGCCGAAGCAGTCGTTCGTCACGCAGTCTGCCCGGTTGGACAGCAGGCTGCTGTCCACCACCACCACGGGGGTGGCGCCCAGATACCCAAACAGCTGCTCCAGCTCCGGAAGCTGGGCTTCCGTGATATCCGTACCCAGAAAAATCAGGCCGTCCGCGTTGCGGATGAATTCCAGGGTCTGGGGGTTATACATGTCGCCGGCATTCAGATAACGGACCTGGGTGCTGTACCCCAGCTCAGTGGCCCGGGATTCCACGCCCTGGAGGACAAAGGAGGCAAAAGAGGTGTGCTCCGCGATCTGCACGAATTTCCCCGCATAGCGCACAAAGCAGATGGTCTTTGGACTGCAGGGAGCGCTGCTTGCATCCGGACGGGAATAGCCCAGCTGCATGGCGGTTTCCAAAACCAGAGCGCGTGTATTTTCGCTGACGCCGGGCTTCCCGTTCAGGGCCAAAGAGACAGCGGACTGTGAAATATTCAGCTTTGCGGCAATATCTTTGGCGGTGACTCCCGGCATAACGACGACCTCCCTGCAAGTGTTGCGCTCATTATATATCATATTAAGTAAAAAATCAACTAAAATATTTATATAAATTTTATTGAGTGCGGAGGGGCAACAAAGGAGGAGCACCTGGTTGATTCTGGTAATTATGCACAATGTTGAACGATTAGACAGTGCACGCATTGACAAAAAGAGGAAAACACCCCAAAATTTTATTGACATATGAGATAAAATTATCTAAACTTTACTCAAGAGCGGCAAGGAAACGCTGCTGAATTGAGATGAAGAGGAGATACGATCACGAAAAAGTTGCTTGCAATGCTGTTGACGCTGTCCATGGTCTTTGCGCTCTCCGCCTGCGGAAGCAGCCAGGAATCCGAAACGCCCCCGGAGGAAGAGACCCCTGCCACGGAGGAAGGCGGCAGCAATCTGGTCGGCGTGGCCATGCCCACCAAGGATCTGCAGCGCTGGAATCAGGATGGTGAGAACATGAAGGCCCAGCTGGAGGCCGCCGGTTACACGGTGGATCTGCAGTATGCTGCCAACGACATCCCCACCCAGGTCTCCCAGATCGAAAATATGATCGCCAACGGCTGCGAGGTCCTGGTCATCGCCTCCATCGACGGCGAGGCCCTGGGCACGGTGCTGGATCAGGCCAAGGAGAAGAATATCCCCGTCATCGCCTATGACCGCCTCATCATGGGCTCCGACGCCGTCAGCTATTACGCCACCTTCGATAACTGGGATGTGGGCGTGAAGCAGGGCGAGTACATCGTCGACGCGCTGGATCTTGAAAATGCCGGCGACAAGACCTACAACATCGAGTACATCACCGGCGACCCCGGCGACAACAACATCAACTTCTTCTTCGACGGCGCCATCAGCGTCCTCCAGCCCTACATCGACGCCGGCACGCTGGTTTGCCCCTCCGGCCAGACCGAGAAGCAGACCGTAGCCACCGCCAACTGGGCCACCGACGCTGCCCAGTCCCGCTTTGAGAACATCCTGGCCTCCTACTACGCCGACGGCACCCAGCTGGACGTGGTCCTGGCCTCCAACGACTCCACCGCTCTGGGCGTGGCCAACGCACTGGCTTCCTCCTATACCGGCGAGTACCCCGTGCTGACCGGTCAGGACTGCGATATCGCCAACGTGAAGAATATCGTGGCCGGCCTGCAGTCCATGTCCGTGTTCAAGGATACCCGCGACCTGGCCGCCAAGACCGTTGAAATGGTGGACGCCCTGATGAAGGGCACCGAGCCTCCCGTCAACGACACCGAGACCTATGACAACGGCACCGGCGTGATCCCCAGCTACCTGTGCGAGCCCAAGGCCTGCACCATCGACAACTATCAGGAGCTGCTGATCGATTCCGGCTACTATACCGAAGCTGACCTGAACGGCTGATATCAGTACCGATTTCCGGTCTGCTGGAACGCACAGTTCGGGCAAGGCGGGAAGCTTCCCGCCTTGCCCGATACCTTATGAATGGGGTGATATCTTGTCTGAAAATATATTGGAAATGCGAAATATCACCAAGCTGTTTCCCGGCGTCCGCGCCCTGGACGACGTGAACTTGCAGGTGAAAAAAGGAACCATCCATGCCCTGGTGGGCGAAAACGGCGCGGGCAAGTCCACGTTGATGAATGTGCTCAGCGGCATCTATCCATACGGCAGCTACTCCGGCGATATCGTGTATGAAGGAGAGGTGTGCCAGTTCTCCAAGATCACGGACAGTGAGGCCAGGGGCATCGTCATCATCCACCAGGAGCTGGCGCTGGTGCCCTACATGACCATTGGAGAGAATATGTTCCTGGGCAATGAGCAGGGAAAGACCTACTCCATCGACTGGGACACGACGTATGAAAGAGCGAGCCAGTATCTGAAGGTGGTGGGGCTGGATGAATCCCCCCGCACGCTGGTCAAGGACATCGGCGTGGGCAAGCAGCAGCTGGTGGAGATCGCAAAGGCGCTGGCGAAAAACGCCCGGCTTTTGATCCTGGATGAGCCTACCTCCTCCCAGAATGAATCGGATTCCAAGGCGCTGCTGGACCTGCTGCTGCGGTTCAAGCAGGAGGGCATGACCTGCATCATCATCTCCCACAAGCTCAATGAGGTGTCCTATGTGGCCGATGACATCACGGTCATCCGGGACGGCAAGACCATCGAGACGCTCCACAAGGGGACGGACGACCTCTCCGAGGACCGGATCATCCGCGGCATGGTGGGCCGGGAACTTTCCGACCGGTTCCCCAAGCGGCCGGACGTGGCCATCGGCGATGTGTGCATGGAAGTGAAAAACTGGACGGTCTATCACCCGATTTACCGGGAGAAAAAGTGGTGGACGATGTGTCCCTGTACATCCGCAAGGGCGAAGTGGTGGGCATTTCCGGCCTGATGGGCGCCGGGCGCACCGAGCTTGCCATGAGCCTGTTCGGCCACAGCTACGGACACCTGGCCCACGGGACGCTGCTTTTGGGCGGCAGGGAAGTGAAGCTCAAAAATGAAAAGGACGCCATCCGCCACGGCCTTGCCTATGTGACGGAGGACCGCAAGGGCAACGGGCTGATCCTCACCAACCCCATCCGGGTCAACACCACGCTGGCCAACCTGGAGGGCGTCTCGGCCCACGGCCTGGTGGACCAGGACCGGGAATACGCCGTGTCCGATGACTACCGGCAGAAGCTGCGGACCAAGTGCACCGGCGTGGAGCAGAACGTGGGCAATCTCTCCGGCGGAAACCAGCAGAAGGTGCTGCTGGCCAAGTGGATGTTCACAGACCCGGATATCCTGATCCTGGATGAGCCCACCCGCGGCATCGACGTGGGTGCCAAGTATGAGATCTACTGTATCATCAACGAGCTGGTGGCCTCCGGGAAATCCGTCATCATGATCTCCTCGGAGCTGCCGGAGGTACTGGGAATGAGCGATCGGATCTATGTGATGAACGAGGGACGGATCGTAGGCGAGTTCCAGCAGGACGAGGCCTCGCAGGAGCGCATCATGGCCTGCATCCTGAAATCCTCAAACAGATAAAGGAGCGTTTCCATCATGACAAAGACTAAAGTTTTGAACTGGCTCCAGAAAAACACCATGGTGCTGATTCTGGTGCTGGTGTTCGCGTTCTTCGCCTGGCAGACAGGCGGAAAGATCCTCAATCCCCAGAACATCACCAACCTGATCGCGCAGAACGCATACGTCTTTATTCTGGCCACCGGCATGCTGCTTTGCATCCTCACCGGCGGCAACATCGACCTTTCCGTAGGCTCGGTGGTGTGCTTCACCGGCGCCATCGGCGCGCTGCTGATGGCCGGCGGCATGAATATGTGGCTGGCGGTGGCGGTCATGCTGGTCATCGGTCTGGCCATCGGCGCCTTCCAGGCCTACTGGATCGCCTATGTGCGGGTCCCGCCGTTTATCACCACCCTGGCTGGCATGCTCATCTTCCGGGGCCTTTCCAACGTGGTCCTCAACGGCCGCACCCAGTCCATTTCCGACCAGGCATTCAAGGACATTTTCGGCGGCGGCGCCTCCTGCTATATCCCCGACCCCTTCGGCGCAGAGGGCTTCAATGTGCTGTGCCTGATCGTGGGCCTGGCGGTGTGCGCGGTGTATCTCATCATGGTGTTCCGCAACCGGATCAACCGCACCAAGAAGGGCTATGAGGTCCAGTCCCTGGTGGCGGTGGTGCTGCGCAGCGTGGTCATCGTGGCGGCGGTCATGTTCTTCACCATCAGCCTCAGCCGCTATAAGGGCATCCCCACGGCGCTTTTGTGGGTGGCGCTGGTGATCTGCGTGTATGCCTACATCACCTCCAAGACCACCATCGGCCGGCATCTGTATGCCGTGGGCGGCAATGAAAAGGCCACCAAGCTCTCCGGCATCAACACCAAAAGAGTCTATTTCTTCGCCTACGCCAACATGGGCTTTTTGGCAGCTCTGGCCGGCGTTTTGACCATTGCCCGTATGGCTTCCGCCCAGCCCACCTACGGTGACGGCTATGAGATGGACGCCATCGGCGCCTGCTTCATCGGCGGCGCATCCGCCTACGGCGGCGTGGGCACGGTCCCGGGCGTCATCATCGGCGCTGTGCTGATGGGCGTCATCAACCTGGGCATGAGCGTCATGGGCATCGACCAGAATTTCCAGAAGGTGGTCAAGGGCGGCGTGCTGCTGGCGGCCGTGGTGTTTGACGTGCTGTCCAAGCGCAACGATTCCTGATCCATGCCGTATCCAGGCGGAAGGGAGCTTTGAAGATGTACTACATAGGAATTGACTTGGGAACCTCCGCCGTCAAGCTGCTGCTGGTGGATGAGGACGGCGGGATCGTAAACACCGTAACGCGGGAATACCCGCTGGAATTTCCCAAGCCCGGCTGGAGTCAGCAAAACCCCGAGGACTGGCGCAAGGCGGTCCTGGAGGGGATCCCTCAGCTGCTCCGGGGCTTTGACGCAGGGAAGGTGGCGGGCATCGGCTGCGGCGGCCAGATGCACGGCCTGGTGGTGCTGGACGAGGACGACCGGGTGATCCGCCCGGCCATCCTGTGGAACGACGGCCGGACCGCCGCCCAGGTGGACTACCTCAACGGCACGGTGGGCAAGCAGACGCTGGCCCGCCTGACCGCCAACATCGCCTTTGCGGGCTTTACCGCGCCCAAGCTCTTGTGGATGCGGGAAAACGAACCGGAGAACTTTGCCCGCATCAAAAAGATCATGCTGCCCAAGGACTATATCAACTATATTCTCACGGGCGTGCACTGCTGCGACTATTCCGATGCCTCCGGCATGCTGCTGCTGGATGTGGAGCACAAGTGCTGGAGCCAGGAGATGCTCGCCATCTGCGGCGTCACGCCGGAGCAGATGCCCCGGCTCTATGAGAGCTTTGCGGTGGTGGGAACGGTCCGACCGGAAGTGGCGGCCGGTCTTGGTATCCCGGAGAGCACGAAGGTGGTAGCCGGCGCGGGCGACAACGCCGCGGCGGCGGTGGGCACCGGCGTGGTGGGAGAGGGAGGCTGCAACATCAGCCTGGGCACCTCGGGCACCGTGTTCATCTCCTCCAAACAGTTCGGCATGGACCCCAACAATGCCCTCCATGCCTTTGCCCACGCCGACGGCGGCTGGCACCTGATGGGCTGCATGCTCTCGGCGGCCTCGTGCAACAAGTGGCTTTGCGACGACATTTTGAAAACCACCGACTATGCAGCGGAGCAGCGGGACATCACGCCGGAGAAGCTGGGCAGAAACCACGTCTATTTCCTGCCCTATCTCATGGGCGAGCGCAGCCCCATCAACGATACCAACGCCCGGGGAACGTTCATCGGCATGACCATGGACACCTCCCGCTCTGACCTGGTGCAGGCGGTGCTGGAGGGCGTGGCCTTTGCCATCCGGGACTCTCTGGAGGTGGCCCGGTCCCTGGGTCTGGACATCCCCAGCACCAAGATCTGCGGCGGCGGCAGCAAGTCGCCCCTGTGGCGGACGATCTTTGCCAACGTGCTGGGCATCCCCCTGGAAGTGCTCAAGACCGAGCAGGGTCCCGGCTACGGCGGCGCCATGCTGGCCATGGTGGGCTGCGGACGGTACGAGAGCGTCCAGGCTGCGGCGGACGCCCTGGTGGAGGTAGCGGGGCGCGTGGAGCCGGACCCGGAGCTGACGGCGCGGTATGAGGCACGGTATCAGCAATTCCGGTCCATCTATCCTGCTTTGCGGCAGGTATTTCCCCAGCTGCTGTGACGGGAGGACAAAACCGCCGGACATTCCGGGAGCGGATCGTGCGGGTGGCGCTGCTGCTCATGGGACTTTGCATCGCCCATCTGGGCGTGACGCTCTTCCTGCAGACGGAGCTGGGCTCTGACCCCTTCAACGTGTTCGTGCAGGGGCTGTTTCGCAGCGTCCCCTGGCCCGAGTGGGCCGCCATGACCCACGGGCGGGTCCATCTGCTGGTGTCCCTTTTGATTTTGCTGATTCTGCTGGCGGCGGACCGGAGCTATGTGGGGGTCGGAACGGTGCTGTGCATGGCGTTGGGAGGACCCATCATCGATGTTTTTACCCTGTGGCTGGCACCGGTGGTCCACGGCGGCCTTCCGCTTTTGTGGCGGTTGGGGTTGCTGGTGGCAGGATGCCTGATCCTGGCGTTTGGCATGACCATCGTCATCCGCTCCCAGGCGGGCACCGGCCCCAATGATCTGGTGGCGGTGGTACTCAGCGACAAGCTGAAAAAGCCCTTCGGCCCGGTCCGGGTGGCGGTGGACTGTGCCTTTGCCGGGATCGGATTGGCCCTGGGCGGTGTGCTGGGCATCGGAACGGTAGTGTGTGCGTTTCTGGTAGGCCCGGCGGCACAGCTGTTTTTCCCGGTCAGTGAAAAAATTTGTCAGGTCGCACTGCGTCAGTTTGCGGGAGATCTCTCCCGCCTTTGAGGTGAAAGTTTATGACCATTCATTCCGTATTTGATCCTGCATTTGCTCCCTACGGCAAGGTGCTGGAGGGATATGATACCGCGGCGCTGCTGCGCACGCTGCGGGAGGCGACGCCGGTGCCGGAGGGCGTGGAGTATGTCCCTGCCCAGCCGGAGCTGGAGGCGCTGCCCATTGCGCAGCAGCTTTGCGTCAATGCCTACGGCGGCATGCCCATCCAGCTGGGGTGGTGCAACGGACACAATACCAAGCTCAACTGCCTGGAGTATCACCGGGACAGCGAGCTCAACTGCGGCGCCCAGGACTTCATCCTCCTGGTGGCCCGGGAGGACGAGATCGAGGGCGGTATGCTGGACACGGCCAAGGTCAAGGCATTCCGGGTCCCTGCGGGCGTACTGGTGGAGGTCTACGCCACCACGCTGCATTACGCGCCCTGCTCCGCCGCGGCCGGCGCACCTTTCCAGGTAGTGGTGGTGCTTCCCCGGGGCACCAACGGTCCCAAGCCGGCGCTGACTGCGCTGAACGGGGAGGACGAACTGCTGACCGCCTGCAACAAGTGGCTGCTGGCCCACCCGGATTCCAGTGAGGCCAAGAGCGGCGCCAAGGTGGGCCTGCGGGGCGAAAACATCGACATCGCCAATCTGCTTTAAAAGAAAAGGAGAGAGCTGCTATGAATATTCCTGAAGTCAAACTCGGCATCATCGCCGTATCCCGGGACTGCTTCCCCATTGCCCTTTCCACCAAGCGCCGCCAGAACATCGTGGCAGCATACGGCGAGGGCCTCTATGAGTGCCCCGTCACTGTGGAAAATGAGGCGGACGCCCTCAAGGCACTGGAGGACGTGAAAGCCCACGGCGTCAACGCGCTGGTGGTGTTTTTGGGAAACTTCGGCCCCGAGACGCCGGAGACGCTGTTGTGCCAGAAGTTTGACGGCCCCACCATGTACATTGCCGCTGCCGAGGGCGACGGCGACCTGATCAACGGCCGGGGCGACGCCTACTGCGGCGTGCTCAACTGCTCCTATAATCTGGGCATGCGCCACCTGAAGGCCTATATCCCCGCCTATCCCGTGGGGACTGCGGAGGAGTGCGCCGACATGATCCGGGAGTTTGTGCCCATCGCCCGGGCCATCATCGGCGTGAAGAATCTGAAGATCATCACCTTCGGCCCCCGGCCCCAGGACTTCTTCGCCTGCAACGCCCCCATCAAGGGCCTTTATGAGCTGGGCGTGGAAGTGGAGGAAAACTCCGAGCTGGACCTGCTGGTGGCGTACAAGGCCCATGCCGGGGACGCCCGTATCCCCGGCGTGGTGGCGGACATGAAGGCGGAGATGGGGGAGAACACCTATCCCGACCTGCTGGAGCGGATGGCCCAGTTCGAGCTGACGCTGCTGGACTGGGCGGAGGCCCACAAGGGTGCCCGGCAGTACGTGGCCTTCGCGGACAAGTGCTGGCCCGCTTTCCCGGAGCAGTTCGGCTTCGAGCCCTGCTATGTCAACTCCCGCCTGGCTGCCCGGGGCATCCCCGTGGCCTGCGAGGTGGATATCTACGGTGCCCTCAGCGAGTACATCGGCGCCTGCATCACCGGTGACGCCATCACGCTGCTGGACATCAACAACTCCGTGCCCAAATATATCTATGATGAGGAGATCGCCGGCAAGTTCAACTACGACATCAAGGATACCTTCATGGGCTTCCACTGCGGCAACACCCCCAGCTGCAAGATGTGCAGCGGCTGTGCCGTGAAGTATCAGCTCATCCAGAACCGTCTGCTGGAAAACGGCGGCACGCCTGATTTCACCCGCGGCACCCTGGAGGGCGATATCGCCCCCGGCGAGATCACCTTCTATCGCCTCCAGTGCGACAGCGAGGGCACGCTGCGTGCCTACATCGCCCAGGGCGAGGTGCTGCCGGTGGCCACCCGCTCCTTCGGCGGCATCGGCATCTTCGCCATCCCCGAGATGGGACGCTTCTACCGGCATGTGCTGATCCAGAAGCGCTATCCCCACCACGGCGCCGTGGCGTTCGCACACTGCGGCAAGGCCCTGTTCGAGGTGATGAAGTACTTCGGCATCTGCGATATCGCCTACAACCAGCCCAGGAGCCTGCCTTACGCAACGGAGAATCCCTGGGACTGAGGGAAGCTGCGGCAAAAAAGCGTCTGCTGCGGAGAAAACAATGAAAACGAAGCGCCTGCCCAATGGGCAGGCGCTTTGCATTAAAAAAGCGGGGAATGGATCGGAGAGACCCTCTCACGCCATGGCCTTGCGCGCGGCTGCGGCAATATCCGACGGAAGCGTGCGGCAGAGGTCCTCCAGGTGGGGGCTCATAGGGATGGGGACAAAGGGGGCGCCGATACGGACCACCGGGGCTTTCAGGAAGGAAAAGGCCTCCTCGGCGATGGTGGCGGACAGCTCTGCGCCGAAGCCGCCCTGCCGGACGGCCTCGTGGGCCACCACGGCCCGGCCGGTCTTGCGGACGGAGGTGAGCACGGTATCCTTGTCCCAGGGGGAGAGGGTGCGCAGGTCCAGCACCTCCGCGTCGATGCCCTCGGCGGCGAGGGCCTGGGCGGCCTCCAGAGCCCGGCTTACCATCACGCCGTAGACCACCAGCGTCACGTCCTTGCCGGGCCGGGCGATGCGGGCTTTGCCGAACGGGATGGGGCCGTCGTGCTCCGGCACGGGGCCGGTGGCTTTGAAGAGAGTCTTGTGCTCCAGAAAGATCACCGGGTTGTCGTTGCGGATGGCGGTGCGCAAAAGCCCGCGGCCTTCGGCGGGGTCGGAGGGGACGGCCACCTGCAGGCCCGGTACGTGGGCGAACCACGCCTCCAGGCAGTCCGTATGGTGGGCGCCCTGCATTTTCACGATGCCGTCCGGGCAGCGGACCACCATGTGGACCTTGCCCTGGCCGCCGAACATGTAGCGGGACTTGGCTGCCTGGTTCACCAGTTCATCCATGCAGGCGGGCAGGCAGTTGGAAAAGCGCATGTCGATCACCGGACGCATCCCCGCCAGGGCCGCGCCCACGGCGCTGGCCACGATGGCGGTCTCCGAGATGGGCGCGTCCAGCATGCGGCTGGTGTCTCCGCCCAGCAGGTCCTGCAATCCCCGGTAGTGGCTCAGGCCGCCGCCCCGGCCATGAAGGTCCTCTGCCATCACATAGACGGAGGGGTCCCGGCGCATTTCCTCTGCCAGCGCCTCCAGTGTGGCTTCTTTGTAGGTCATGATACGCATGGGTAGCCCTCCTTTCAGTCGTAAATGTCCGTGTACAGCTCGCTGCTGTCCGGGTAGGGGCTTTCCACCGCAAAGCGCCGGGCTTCCTCCACCATGACGGCCACCCGCTGGGATACCGCGTCCAGCTCCTCCCGGGTGAGCCAGCCCTCTGCGATGCAGCGCCGGGCGTAGTTTTCGATGGGGTCATCGGCACGCAGCTTGGCCAGGGCGGCCTCCGGATCCCGGTACACCTGGTCGTCGTTGACATTGTGGCCCAGGGCCCGGTGGGTCTGACACTCCAAAAAGCCGCAGCGGTTGCCCTCTCCCTCCCGGGCCCGCTTGACCAGGCGGGACATGGCATCGTACACGGCGAAAAAGTCATTGCCGTTTACCACATAGCTGGCCATGTCGTAGCCGACCGCACGCTTGGAAAGGTCCAGCACCGCCTGCTGGCCGCCGGTGGCGTGGAGCGTGCTGCAGGCAATGCCGTTGTTTTCACATACGAAGATCACCGGCAGGTGCCAGGCGGCGGCCATGTTGGCCGATTCGTGGAACGTGCCCCGGTTGGAGGCGCCGTCCCCGAAAAATACTACGGAGACAGCGTCGCTTTTCTGAAAGCGGGCGGCCAGGGCGGCGCCTACGGCCAGACCAAAGCCGCCGCCCACGATGCCGTTGGCGCCCAGCATCCCCACGCTGAAGTCCGCCACGTGCTGGCTGCCGCCCTTGCCCCGGCAGCAGCCGGTGACCTTGCCGTAGAGCTCCGCCATCATGGGCCGCAGGTCCGCGCCCTTGGCAATGGTGTGGCCGTGTCCGCGGTGGGTGCTTTCAATATAGTCCTCCCGCTTCAAACAGGCGCACACGCCGGCGGCAATGGCCTCCTCGCCTACGTAAAGATGCACGTTTCCCAAAATCTCCTCGGCCTCTCTGGCCCGCTGCGCTTCCAGCTCAAACTTCCGGATCTTGACCATGGTCTCATAGTGGCGCAGCAGCTCGTGCTTTGAAAACACAGGACCAGCCTCCTTCTGCGCAAATAGTGCGCGGTATAATTGTATACAAAATTGTATTCTGATTTTACTGTATCATTGAAAGCGGTCTGGTACAACTTTATTTTTACCTTCCCCTGAAAAAATGTAAATTTCAACAATTCATGCCCATGCTTTATCAAAAATCAGACAAAAGAGCCGGAGAGGCGCCGTAAAATACGGCAGCCTTTCCGGCTCTTCAAACAGTTGAAAGGATCAATCGCTGGAAAGCGGGCGCAAAGGCGCGGCGGGAAGCGCGGCGGCCCGGCTCACCCACTGGAGCAATTGGTGTATATGATTCCGGGCCAGATGTTCGGCCGCATCCGCGTCCTGACGGATCACTGCCTGGACAATGGCTTTGTGCTCGGAGAGGGAATCGGCGCTGCGGGCCTGGTCCATCACCATGCTTCGGTAGCGGAATACGCACTCCTGATCCAGAAGATTGGCGGCCAGGCGTTCCAGCTGGGGATTTTTGCAGGCGGAGAGAACGGCGCGGTGCAGCTGCATCTCTGCCAGATAGAGGCCGGCGGTGTCGCCCTCCCGGGCGCGGCGGTCCAGCGCCTGCTCCGCTTGCCGCAGGGCCGCCACGTCTGCCTCGTCCCGCCGCAGGGCGGCCAGGCGGGATGCCATGCCCTCCAGAGCCTCTCGAATATACAGGGCGTTTTTGGTTTTTTCCGCGTCCGCCATGGCCACGTAGATGCGCTTGTTGGGATAGCGCTCCAAAAATCCTTCCGCCTGAAGGCGCTTGATGGCGCTGCGCACCGGTGAGCGGCTGACAGCCAGCTGACTGGCGGCCAGTTCCTCCACGATTTGCGCGCCCGGCGGATAGACGCCGGTGACAATGGCGGTCTTGAGCGCTTCATACGCGCGGTTTTCCAGAGTCTCCCGGCTGTTGGTACTGTCCATGCCGTCGCCTCCTGCTTGGATGTTGTATCCATTTTACAGGACGCTCCTCGGGATTGTCAATGTCAGGGAAAACGGAGGGCGGTGAGCGGGGAGCTGCCGTGTGCGGGAGAAAAGCGGAGCAAATGGGGAATATACGGGGATACTATGAGACAAGGAGAGTTTGACACGGGAGGCCGGCTTCGTCAGATGGATGCTTGGACCGGGGCGGGAACGAAAGCAAAGAGAGGCAAAAGACGTGCTGATTGAACATGAATTATACAAATGTACGGGGTTTTTATTGCGCCTATGTAGTACGCATGGTATAATCACTAATTGTAAAAGTGCGCCTGTCACCTGGACAAGCGTTCGTTTTCTTCCTGGAACCCAAAAGATCCGGTTGCACCGCAGGGCGTTTTGCTGACTTGACGGGAACGTTTTGGCAGAAAAATACGAGATCACACAATACTTGCACGGAACAATGGAGGCAATGTTAAAATGAAAGGCATTGTATTGGCCGGCGGCAGCGGCACAAGACTGTATCCCCTTACGATGGTAACCTCCAAACAGTTGCTCCCGATCTATGATAAACCCATGGTCTACTATCCCCTGTCCACGCTGATGCTGGCGGGGATCCGGGACATCCTCATTATCTCCACGCCGCAGGATCTGCCCAATTTTGAGCGGCTTTTGGGCGATGGCAGCAAATTCGGCATCCACCTTTCCTACAAGGTGCAGCCCTCTCCGGACGGACTGGCGCAGGCATTTATTTTGGGTGAGGAGTTTGTCGGCGGGGACCGGTGCGCCATGATCTTGGGAGACAATGTGTTCTATGGCGCCGGGCTGACTGCCCATCTCAAGCGGGCCGCCGCCCAGGAAGTCGGTGCCACGGTGTTTGGATACTATGTGGACGATCCCCAGCGGTTCGGCGTGGTGGAATTTGACGCTTCCGGCAAGGCGGTGTCTCTGGAGGAGAAACCTGCAAACCCCAAGTCCAACTATGCGGTGACCGGGCTTTATTTCTATGATGAGAAGGTCTGCCGGCGGGCAAAGAGCCTGAAGCCCTCTGCCCGGGGAGAGCTGGAGATCACCGACCTCAACCGGATGTATCTGGAAGAGGGATCTTTGAATGTGGTCACTCTGGGGCGGGGCTATGCCTGGCTGGATACAGGCACGGTGGACTCCCTGGCAGAGGCTACGGAGTTTGTCCGGGTCATTGAGACGCGGACGGACGCCAAGATCGCGGCGCTGGAGGAGATCGCCTACCGCAACGGCTGGATCGATCGGACGATGCTGCTGGCCTCTGCGGAGAAATACGGAAAGTCTCCTTACGGCGCGCATCTGCGGGCAGTGGCAGACAACAAAATTCGCTATTGAAAGGCACAAAGACCAATGGAATTTATTAAGACAAAGCTGGACGGCGTGATGATCGTGGAACCGAAGGTGTTCGGAGACCATCGCGGTTTTTTCATGGAGAGCTATTCCAAGCGGGAGTTTGAAAAGGCCGGGCTTTTTTATGACTTTGTGCAGGACAATCACTCTTCTTCCACGGTGAAGGGGACGCTGCGGGGCATCCACTTCCAGAAAGGAGACAAGGCCCAGGCCAAGCTGGTGCGGTGCGCCCGGGGCGCCGTGCTGGATGTGGCGGTGGATCTGCGCCCTGCCAGTCCTACGTATAAGCAGTGGGTGGCGGTAGAGCTGTCGGAGGAGAACAAGCGCCAGCTGCTGATCCCCCGGGGCTTCGGCCATGGTTTCGTGACGCTGACGGACCATGTGGAGTTTCTCTACAAGGCGGATAATTACTATGCCCCTGAGGCCGACGGCGGCATCCGCTGGAACGATCCGGAACTGGCCGTTGACTGGGGAGTGGAAAATCCGATCCTGTCCCAGAAGGACCAGACCTCTCCCTGGCTGAAAGATGCCGAAACCGGATTTTAAGGAGAAGTTGTTATGAAAATGCTCATTACCGGCGGCGCCGGTTTTATCGGCAGCAATTTTATCTTCTATATGCGCAAGATGCATCCGGACTATGATCTGGTGTGCGTCGATAAGCTCACCTATGCGGGAAATCTGGAGACGCTTGCCTCTGTGATGGATGATCCGAAGTTCCGCTTCATCCGGGCGGACATTGCCGACCGGAGTGAAATTTACCGGATTTTTGAGGCGGAAAAGCCGGATACCGTGGTGAACTTTGCGGCGGAGAGCCATGTGGACCGCTCCATCGAAAATCCGGCGGTGTTTCTGGAGACCAATGTCATGGGCACCCAGGCACTGCTGGACGCCAGCCGGAAATACGGCGTGAAGCGCTACCATCAGGTCTCCACCGATGAGGTCTACGGCGACCTGCCGCTGGACCGACCGGACCTGTTTTTCACGGAGGAGACGCCGCTGCACACCTCCTCCCCCTATTCTGCTTCCAAGGCTTCGGCAGACCTGCTGTGCAATGCGTATCAGCGCACCTACGGCATGCCCATCACCATCTCCCGCTGCTCCAATAACTATGGCCCCTACCAGTTCCCGGAAAAGCTCATTCCGCTGATGATCGCCAATGCTCTGGCGGATAAGCCCCTGCCGGTATACGGAGAGGGATTGAACGTGCGGGACTGGCTGTATGTGGAGGACCACTGCGCTGCCATTGACCGCATCCTGGAGAAGGGACAGGTGGGCCAGGTCTACAATATCGGCGGACACAATGAGATGCGCAATATCGATATCGTGAAGATCATCCTGAAGGCGCTGGACAAGCCCGAGTCCCTCATTACCCATGTAACGGACCGAAAGGGCCACGATATGCGCTATGCCATCGATCCGGAAAAGATCCATCGGGAGCTGGGCTGGCTGCCGGAGACCAAGTTTGCCGACGGCATCCAGAAGACCATCCAGTGGTATCTGGACAACCGGTCCTGGTGGGAAAATATTGTCAACGGAGAGTACCAGACCTATTATGAGCGGATGTACGCAAACCGGTAAGCCGCGGATCGCCATTTTGATGGCGGTCTACGAGCCGCGGATGGACTGGCTGCGGGAGCAGATGGAGTCGCTGAACGCGCAGACATATCCGAATTTGATGCTGTATGTCCGGGACGATTGCTCTCCCACGGTGCCGCATGAAGAAATACAGTCCTGTTTGCAGGACTGTATTTCGGCGTTTCCCTGGCAACTGCGGCGCAATGAAAGGAATCTTGGCTCCAACGGGACCTTTGAACAGCTGACCCGAGAGGCAGAGGGAGAATTTTTTGCTTACTGCGACCAGGATGACATCTGGCTTCCGGAGAAGCTGGAAACCTTGGAGCGGGCGCTGCCGGCTGCCGATGATACCATGGCGTACAGCGATGTGGCCGTAATAGACGCGGCGGGATCCCCCCTGGCACCTTCTTTGCGGGCGATCCGGCCGCGGCTGAGGTATTTGCAGGGGACGGGCCTTGCGGAGCGGTATTTTTTCCGCAACTGCACGGCTGGATGTACGATGCTTCTTCGCAGCCGGATCGCCAAAGGGGTGCTTCCGTTCCCGGGCAAAACGGTGTGTGACCAATGGCTGGCCATAGCCGCGGCGGCGCAGGGGCGGGTGGTATTTGTGGACCGCCCGCTGGTGCGGTACCGGCAGCACCGCAGCAACCAGACCGGCATCCTGACCGGCGTGACGGACCGGGCCAGCTACCGGGTATATAAGATCGTGCCTTTGGCGGAGCGGCTGGAATTTTACCGGCAGTACTGGACCCCCAGCACGGCCCTGGAAAAGTTTGTGGAAGCCCGGCAGCAGGGAGCGGTCGGGACCATTTGGCGCTATCGGGACCTGAGCCGGCCCGAGGCCATGGCGGAGATCGGAATGCACATAATGCCGGGTTGGATGTCCCGGTTCATATTAAGGAGAATTCCATGAGAGTACTGGTGACAGGCGCCAGCGGACAGCTGGGCTATGATGTGTGCCGGGAACTGGAGCGGCGCGGCGTACCCTTTGCGGGCACCAGCTCCAGGACCCTGGATATTACCGATAGCGGGGCTGTTTTGACGGCATTGGAGACATACCGCCCGCACGCGGTGATCCACTGCGCGGCTTACACGGCGGTGGACCGGGCGGAAGAGGAGCCGGAGCGGGCCTTTGCGGTCAATGAAACGGGGACCCGAAATGTGGCTGCCGCCTGTGCCGGCGTAGGCGCCAAGATGATCTATATTTCCACGGACTATGTGTTTGCTGGAGCGGGAGAAGCATTTTATGAGACCTACGATGCAGCAGGCCCCCTGAATGTGTATGGCCGCAGCAAGCTGGCCGGGGAGCAGGCGGTGCGGGAGCTGTTGGACCGATACTTCATTGTCCGCATTTCCTGGGTCTTTGGCAGAAACGGGAATAATTTTATCAAGACCATGCTGCGCCTGGCCGAAAGCCGTTCGGAAGTTCGGGTGGTCTGCGATCAGATCGGGAGCCCCACTTATACGGCGGATCTGGCACCGCTGCTGTGCGATATGACCGGCACAGAGAAATATGGGGTCTATCATGCCACCAATGAAGGCGTCTGCTCCTGGGCGGAGCTGGCACAAGAGGTGTTCCACAGGTCCGGCAAGGCGGTGCATGTGGAACCGATCCTCACGGCGGAGTATCCCACCAAGGCGGTACGGCCGCTGAATTCGAGACTGAGCAAGCGTGCGCTGGATGAGGCGGGCTTCTCCCGCCTGCCCTGCTGGCAGGATGCGCTGGACCGGTTTTTGAAAGAACTGGAAGGAAACAAATAGACGATATGAAAAAGCTCTTTTCCGTAAAATATATTTTGTGGACTGCCCTCGGCCTGTATGCGGTGCTGGCGGTGGTGTTCTATGCCTTGGGCGGACAGCAGCTGCATATTCGGGATGTGCAGACCGACGACATGGTGACGCCCACTGCCGACGTGGATGAGATCCGGTCCGACTGCGTGATCCGCCAGCCGTTTTCCATCGATGCCGACCGGATCACCGGTGTGTCCCTGTTTACGGGTACCTATGGCCGGAATAATACCTGCTCTTTGCGGGTGGCCGTGTACCGGGAGGAGGAGGAAGTGGCCAGTGCGCAGCTTCCCGCCGGCCAATTGACGGACACCGGTGAGACGGACATCTGGTTTTCCCAGCCGGTGAGCATTACGCCGGGGGAGGATCTGACGCTGGAGATCACATCTCCGGACGGCAGCGGAGCCAATGCGGTGACGGTGTTTTACGGCAGCAGCATCTCGGTCTCCAAGGGAAGCGTGGAAAAGGAACTGGAGGAGTCGGAGCTGGCCCGGGTCAACGGCACGGCCATCCAGGGGATACTGTGCTTCCAGGTAACGGGGACCGAGGATCTGCTGTTTGGCCATATTTACTGGTACCTGGCCGCGGTTGGCGGCTTGATCCTGGCGGGATTTATTTGGTCTGTCCGAAGAAAATACAAAAAGGGACTATCCTCGCCGACGCTGCGGTTTTTGGATGCCATCCGCCGTTACGGCTTTTTGATGGAACAGCTGGTCAACCGGGATTTCAAGGCCAAGTACAAGCGCAGCGTGCTGGGAATTTTGTGGAGTTTTCTCAACCCGCTTTTGATGATGATGGTCCAGTATGTGGTATTCTCCACTCTGTTCCAGTCCAATATTCCCAACTTCCCGCTCTATCTGCTCACAGGTATCGTCTGCTTTAACTTTTTCAATGAGTCTACCAACATGTGCCTGCAGTCCATCTCCGGCAATGCGGGCCTGATCACCAAGGTCTATGTGCCTAAGTATATCTATCCTGTGACCCGGGTGCTTTCCAGCTCCATCAACCTGATGCTGAGCCTGATCCCGCTGCTTTTGGTAATGCTCATTACCCGTACGCCCATCCGGCCGCAGGTGCTGCTGATCGTGTTCGGTATTTTCTGCCTGGAGATCTTCTGCCTTGGCATGGGGCTGATCCTGGCGTCTTTGATGGTCTTTTTCCGGGATACGCAGTTTATCTGGGGCGTTCTGGTGACGATCTTGAACTTTGCGACGCCGATTTTTTACCCGGAAAGCATTATCCCGGCGCGATTTATGACGCTCTACAAAATGAATCCGCTGTACCATGTGATCCGCTTTTTGCGGATCGTGCTGATGGACGGCGTGTCTCCGGAGCCCAAGGCATATCTGCTGTGCCTGATCGCCTGCGTGGTGCCCTTGGTACTGGGCGTGGTTGTATTTAAAAAGAATCAGGATAAATTTATCCTGTATATTTGAGGAGGAAACGGATGGAGATCATAAAAGCGGAAAATGTATCCATGCGGTTCCGCCTCTCCGCAGACCGGATCACCAGCATGAAGGAATATGTGGTCCGGATGCTGACGGGACGGCTGCAGTATAAGGAGTTTTGGGCCCTTCGGAATGTTTCCTTTTCCGTTGAAAAGGGGGAGGTCCTGGGCGTCATCGGCCACAACGGCGCCGGCAAGAGCACACTTTTAAAGGTGATTTCCGGGATCCTCCGGCCCACGGAGGGCTCTGTGACTGTGCAGGGCAATATCGTCCCCATGTTGGAGCTGGGCTCCGGATTCGACTTTGATATGACCGGCCGGGAGAATATTTTTCTCAACGGCGCCATTCTTGGATACAGCAAGGAGTTTTTGACGGCCAAATACCAGGAGATCGTGGATTTTTCCGAATTGGGAGACTTCATTGACGAGCCTCTGCGCAACTATTCCTCCGGCATGATGATGCGTCTGGCCTTCTCCATTGCCACGGTGGTGGAGCCGGAGATTTTGATCGTGGACGAGATCCTGGCGGTGGGTGACGCGGATTTCCAGGCCAAGAGCAAGCGGCGCATGATGGAGCTGATGAGCGGCGGCACCACGGTGCTGCTGGTGTCCCATACGCTTTCCCAGGTTCGGGAAATGTGCGATAAGGTGCTTTGGATCGAGCACGGCCAGGTGCAGGGCTACGGAGAGACAAAGGTGCTCTGTGACGCTTATGAAGGAAAAGAAAGATGAAAAAGTTTAGGTGGCAACACAAAAAAGAAATCGCTCAGGAGAGTCAAAATCAGGATGAGTCTCTGCAAAAGCAGCTTGACCAGATGGAGGCACAGAGGAACGCTTTTCAAGAAGAGGTCCAGCGCCTTTCTGCGGAGCTGAAAGAAGTGGAGGGGCACCGTGCACTGTTTTTGGCGCAGAGGGAGGAAGCGGAGGAAAATTTAAAACACTGCAAAGCTGAGCTTGCGGAAGTGGAACGGCAAAGAGACGTGTTTGTGGAGCAGAGGGATGTATTACAGCAGGAGGTTACGCGTCTTTACCAAGGTCATACCGATCTGGAAAATGAAATCAATTTTTTGAAATACCGGATTGAGACACTGGATGCACTTCATGAGAGGATTGTCCAGAGACACTGGGCAAAAGAGACGGACCCTGCCACAAAGTATACCTGTGCGTACCCGTTTGATCGGATTGAGATATTGCCGGACGGAGCAGTTTACTCCTGCTGCAGCGCGTATTTAAAGCACGGATTTTCCTTTGGAAACATTTTTTCACAGGATATGGAGCAGATCTGGAACTCTGATCATGCGAAAAAATTGCGCTATTCTGTTTCGTGCGGTGCGTTTGAATATTGTCAGGATAACTGCCTGCAATTTATGAGCCGGGAGGCAGAGCCTTATCCGGTTATGCCCCGTGAAGGAAAGCCAGCTCAGTTTGCTTCCTCCCATGACTGCACCATGCAGCGCATGCCCAAATATATCACGCTCTCTTGTGACGAGTCTTGTAATTTGCACTGCAAAAGCTGCCGGGAGCATGTAAAAATGATGAGCGCGGAAGAAAGTGAAAAATTGACGCGCATCCTTATGGAGAAAGTGCGTCCGCTGCTGGGACAGTGCGAGCAGCTCAGCCTGCTGGGCTCTGGTGAGTTTTTGGTCAGCAAGGCTACTTCCGTACTGCTGAAAAGCCTCAGCCATCAGGAGTTCCCACAGCTGAAACTGGACATTCTTACAAATGGACAGCTTTTTACGAAAGAAAGATGGGAAACATATTCCAATCTCGATGGCATGCCGCTGACGATTCGTGTTTCCATAGACGGCGCTACTAAGGAGACCTATGAGTCCCTGCGGCGCGGCGGAAAGTGGGAAACGATTTGCCAAAATATGGAGTATCTGGGAAATGCCAAAAAGCATGGACAGATTCAATCTCTGGGAATCCATTTTGTTATGCAGAGAAATAATTTCCGGGAAGCGGAAGCCCTTGTGGGGCTGGCAAAAAGGTGGCATGCGGATTTTATTCGCTTTTTGGCCCTTGCCAACTGGGGGACGTTTTCAGCTGAGGAGTATTGCAGAGAAAATGTGTTTGACCCCAAAAATGAAGAATACGCGGAGGCGTCTGCTTTACTGCGAAGAATTTGCACACAGACCAAAGATCTGAAGATATATCAAAATATTATGAATTTACAGTAAAAAAACCAACGCGCTTTTCTGCCCGTTGAGATTGGGAGGAGACTATACGCGATGATTTTGCAGGAACAAGGAGGGCAAACCGTCTACTCGGACGGCAGTGAAATCGAAAAAAAGATGCTGTCGCTTGCGAAAGAGTATCCCGGAGAGAAAGCGGGCGAGCAGATCGCGGGGAGCTTTGACTATACCACGAACAATACGTTTTCTCCCGTTCGGGAGAACCTGCTCAACTGGTATCCGTTTGAGGAAGATTCCTGCGTCCTGGAGATCGGTGCCGGCATGGGGGCGCTGACGCCGCTTTTGAGCCGCAGATGCAAAAGGGTAGTTTCCGTGGAGATGAATGCACTGCGGGCGGAGGTCATCCGGGAACGGATGAAAAACGCGCAAAACGTGGAAGTACTCGTAGGGGATATCAATACGCTCTCCCTGCCAGAGAAGTTTGACTATGTAGTGTTTGTGGGCGTTTTGGAATATGCCGCTGTCTTTCAAACTTCAGGGTCAAATCCATTCCTCGCATTTTTGACCCGCGCGGCGTCTTTCTTGAAAGAAGATGGAAAGCTGCTGTTCGCTATTGAGAACCAATATGGTTTGAAGTATTGGTGCGGAGCGGCGGAAGATCATCTGCAGGAACCTTTTGCCGGCATTGCCGGATACAAGACGCCAGATACTGCCCGTACGTTTTCCAAGGCAACCCTTGCCCGCCTGTTGGAACAAACGGGATTGGTCCATCAGCAGTTTTACTACGTGTATCCGGATTATAAGTTTCCCACATTTATTTTTTCGGACGGATGGAAGACCAATGGGTCGGATTTTCGGAATATTGCGTTTACCTATGGAAAAAACAGCGCTTTGGTTGCTGACGAACGGGATCTATATGAAGATTTGGCAGAAAATGGCGTGCTGGGCTTTTTCGCCAATTCCTTTTTGGTGGAGTCCAGCCGCCGGGAACTTTCGCAGGACCATCCTGTACTGATTACGGCAAGAAGCGAAGTCAAGCCGCGCTACCGGGTGGATACGGTCATTGACACAGAGAATACTCTGACTAAAATCGCGGCGCATCCCCAGGCAGAAGAACATCTCAAGGATATTTGGAACAATGAACACTGTCTTCAAGAGCGGGGCGTACATGTGCTTACCTCTGAGTTCACGTCTGCCGGTTTGGCACGACCCATTTATGATGGAGCTCGGGCGGATCAAGTGCTTGCGGACCTGCTCAATGAACGGGATCTGAAGGCGGCGCTGGAGTTGATCGGACAGCTGCGATGTGCACTTTTGCAAAGCTCTCCTGTGTCTGAAAAATCGGAAAATTATTTTACGCGTCATGGCTTGACAGAAGCTGGCAGCAATCTGGGAACGATCCTTCAGGACGGATTTGTGGATATGACGTTCTACAATGCGTTTTTGATTGATGGGGAGCTGGCATTTTTTGATCAGGAATGGAAACTGTCGGATGTGCCGCTGGATTTCATCCTGTATTATGCGGTAAAATCCGTGTTTGCGCGCAATACGATCCATCAGCCGGAAATGGCAGAGCTGGTCTACCGCCAGCTGCGGATCGATGCAGATCGTCGTGCTGTATTTGACCGGGCAGAGGACTGTATTTGGAAAGATGTGTTCCTTCGCCAGGGGGATCTGTATGGAGAAGGGGGGTATTGTACACAGTATCACAATACCCGCAAATTGTCGGAGCACTTGGCAGAATTGGATATCCTGCCGGAATTGAGACAGGAGTTGCGCAATAAAACCGGCCATATTGAATTGCTTTTGGAAAGCGAGAGAACGCTGAATCGGCAGATGGAAGAAAAGGATGCAGCCTACAAGCAGATGGCGGCGGAAAAGGATGCGGCCTATGCACAGATGGCGGCGGAAAAGGACGCGGCTTACAAACGGATGGCGGCGGAAAAGGATGCGGCTTACAAACGGATGGCGGCGGAGAAGGACGCGGCTTACAAGCAGATGGCGGCGGAAAAGGACGCGGCGAATCAGCAGCTTCAGCAGACCATCCGCAATAAGGAGGGGCACATCCAGCTGCTTCTGGAGTCTGACCGGGAACTGGAGCGGATCAAATCCTCCCGCTCCTGGCGCTTTATGGGGTACGCTTGGAAACTGCGGGATACGCTGATCCCCAAGGGAAGCAAGCGGCGTCTGTTTGGAAAGATGCTGGTGAAATTTATCAAGCATCCCATTCGTTTCCTGCGCAAGTGCACGCCCCACAAGATCTCCAAGTTTTTCCGGACGCTGCGCCGGGAGGGTGTGGAGATGACATCCCGGCGGCTGGATGATTGCCTGATCGGGACGGAGATCCAAAAGCAGGAGCTGCGGATCGAAGCGGTACCGGAGGCGCCGGCCAAGACCGCAGCGGACTATGCGCATCTGGAAGTTCCGCAGTGGACGGATCCGCAGGTATCCATTGTGATTCCGGTCTACAATCAGTTTGAGTACACCTACCTTTGCATCAAGTCCATTGTGGAAAACAGCGGGGACATCTCCTATGAGATCTTGATTGCCGATGACTGCTCCACTGATCTGACACAGCAGCTGGACAAGATCATCTCCGGGGTAAAGGTCATCCGCAATCAGGAGAACCTGCGTTTCCTGCGCAACTGCAACCACGCTGCGCAGTTTGCCAAGGGCCGGTACATTCTGTTTTTGAACAATGATACCCAGGTGCAGAAAGACTGGCTCGCGCCCCTGGTGGAGCTGATCGAGCGGGATGAGAAGAACGGCATGGTGGGCTCCAAGCTGGTCTATCCTGACGGAAGACTCCAGGAGGCCGGCGGCATTTTGTGGAAAGACGGCAGCGCCTGGAACTACGGAAACCGTTCCGATCCGGATGCACCGGAGTATAACTATGTCAAGGAGGTCGACTATATCTCCGGTGCCGCGATCATGATCCGGCGTACGCTCTGGGAGGAGATCGGCGGCTTTGACGAACGGTTTGCGCCTGCCTATTGTGAGGACAGCGACCTGGCGTTTGAGGTGCGTAAGCATGGCTGTCGGGTGCTGTACCAGCCTCTTTCCGTGGTGGTGCACTTTGAGGGCGTGTCCAACGGAACGGACACTTCTTCCGGGCAGAAGGCGTATCAGGTCATCAACCAGAAGAAGTTCTTTGAAAAATGGAAGGACGTTCTGGAGAAAGAACACTTTGAAAATGGGTACAAGCCCTTTGTGGCACGGGAACGGGGCCAGGGAAAGAAATTCCTCCTTATGGTGGATCACTACGTTCCCCAATTTGATAAGGATGCTGGGAGCCGGACGGTATTCCAGTATATTCAGCTGTTTGTGCGCCAGGGCTACCATGTGAAATTTATCGGTGACAACTTCTTCCCCCATCAGCCGTATACACAGGTGCTCCAGCAAATGGGTGTGGAGGTGCTGTACGGGCCTTATTACGCCAATCATTGGAAAGAATGGCTGCAGGAGAACGGCCAGGACATTGGATATGCGTTTTTGAACCGCCCCCATATCGCTGTAAACTATATAGATGAGGTTCGCCAGTATACTCCGGCAAGGATTATTTATTATGGACACGACCTGCATTTCTTGCGGGAGCGGCGGGAATATGAACTGACTGGAGATCCAGCACTGCTTTGCTCCTCGGAAGAGTGGAAGAAGAAGGAACTGGCTCTCATGCGCAAGGCAGATTGGGCTTATTACCCCTCCAGCGTAGAGGAGCAGGAGATCCATGCCATAGCCCCGGATGTGCAGGTCAAAGCGATACCGGCCTACTTGTTTTCCGATGTGGAAGATCGGAATTTCCAGGCCAATAAGCGGAAAGATTTGATGTTTATCGGCGGATTTGGCCACAGGCCCAATGTGGACGCGGTCAAGTGGCTGGCTGAGGAAATTATGCCGCATCTTGTACAGCTGCTGCCGGATGTGACGGTGCATATCCTGGGCTCCAATCCGCCGGAGGACGTGAAAAGACTGGAAAGTCCTCATTTGAAAATTGAAGGCTTTGTCACAGATGCGCAGTTGGAGGAGTTCTATGCCAATTGCCGCTTGGATATCGTGCCGCTTCGCTATGGCGCAGGAATCAAGGGCAAGGTCGTGGAGGCTATGCGCTATGGTATGCCGGTGGTAACGACGTCTGTTGGCGCAGAAGGCATAGACGGCGCGGAAGAGATTTTGGCAGTGGAGGACGATGCGAAGGCGTTTGCCGAACGGGTCGCGCAGCTGTACGGCGATGAGCGGGAACTGGCGCAACGGTGCAAGGCATCTTTGGAGTATGTGCGGATGCATTTTTCCCCGGAGAACGCTGCTGGGGTTATCGGTCCCGAATTTGACATGAAGTAAAGGAATCAAAACTTATGATTATTCGTGCGAAAGCACCGCTGCGGCTGGGACTTGCCGGCGGCGGGACGGATGTTTCTCCCTATTGCGACGTCTATGGTGGAATCGTGCTCAATGTCACCATCGACATGTACGCCTACTGCACCATTGAGCCGACTGAGAACGGACGGGTGGAGTTCATTGCCGCGGACCGGAAGGAGCGGTATGAGGGACCGGCGGAGATTCTGGATATTGACGAAGAGCTTCCGCTGCACAAGGGGCTCTACAACCGGATCGTACGGGATTACTGCGGAGGAAAGACTCTTTCCTTCCGCATGACCACCTATTCCGACGCACCGGCCGGCAGCGGCCTGGGCTCCTCTTCCACCATGGTGGTGGCGATGCTCAAGGCATATATGGAGTGGCTGAACCTTCCCTTGGGCGAATATGACATGGCGTCGCTTGCCTATCAGGTGGAGCGGATCGATCTGGGGCTGGCCGGCGGAAAGCAGGACCAGTATGCAGCCACGTTCGGCGGTTTCAATTATATGGAGTTTTTCGACCAGCAACGGGTCATCGTCAACCCTCTGCGGCTGAAGAACTGGATCCGCAACGAGCTGGAAAATTCCCTGGTGCTGTACTATACGGGCACGTCCAGAGACAGCGCAAAGATCATTGAAGAGCAGGTGCGCTGCCAGAAAAGCGAGGATTCCCTGGAGGGAATGCACGAGCTTAAGCGCCAGGCAGTGCGCATGAAAGAGGCCATCTTGAAAGGGGACTTCGACGGCTTTGCCCAGTGCCTGCGCGCCGGCTGGGAGGCAAAGAAGCGGACATCCTCTGTGATCTCCAATCCCAAGATCGATGAAATGTACCGGTATATCATGGAAAACGGCGGCAAGGCTGCCAAGATCAGCGGTGCCGGCGGCGGCGGATTCATGATGATCGTCTGCGATCCCACAAAGCGGTTTGACCTGGTGGAAAAGCTGAAGAAGACCGACGGGCGGGTCATGGTCACCAGCTTCACAGAGCGCGGTACGCAGGCGTGGACTTTATATTGAGGTGAATGGAATGCGGGCAACCACCAAAGAGATATTGGACGAGCTGTTTGCGCGGCATCCCCAGCTGGCGGGGTGCCAGGAGGACATCCGGCAGGCGGTAGAGTGCCTTTTGAAGTGCTTTGCGCTGAATGGGAAGCTGCTGGTGTGCGGCAACGGCGGCAGCGCGGCGGACTGTGAACATATCGTCGGCGAGCTGATGAAGGCGTTCCGCCTTCCGCGGCATCTGGAGCCTGAGCAGCAGGAGCGGATCCGCTCGCTGTACCCGGAGGATGCGGAACTGCTGATCGCGAACCTGCAGCGGGCGGTGCCGGCTATCTCCCTGGCCAGCCAGACGGCACTGATGACCGCCTTTGGCAACGACGTCTCCTCCCAGATGCTCTTTGCCCAGCAGGTGCTCAGCTACGGGCGGCCGGGAGATGTGCTGCTGGCCATCAGCACCTCGGGCAATTCGCCCAACATCCTCTATGCTGCCCAGGTCGCCCGCATGCAGGGCGTGGAAGTGATTGCCCTGACGGGCCAGAGCGGCGGAAAGCTGAAGCAATACAGCGATATCGCCATCTGTGTACCGTCCTCCATCACCTATCAGATCCAGGAATATCACCTGCCCATTTATCACTGCATGTGCGCCTGCGTGGAAAATGAGCTGTTTGGAGAGGACTTATGAAAGAAGCGATCATTCTGGCCGGAGGCTTTGGCACACGGCTGGCGCATATCGTCTCGGATGTGCCAAAGCCCATGGCGCCCGTATGCGGACGCCCGTTCCTGCGCTTTATTTTGGATGACCTGCAGAAAAAGGGGATCGAACGGGTCGTTCTTGCGGTGGGATATAAGCAGGATGTGATCCGTGGATACTTCGGGTCAGGCTACCGGGGCATGGAGATCCTGTATTCTGCGGAAAATGAGCCGCTGTTCACCGGCGGAGCCATCAAGCAGGCCATGGGGCTATGCAGAGGGAAACAGGTCCTGGTGGTCAACGGAGATACTTATTTCGACGTGGAGCTTCCCGCCCTGGAGCGGGCAGCGAACGACCACCCGGGCTCCATAGTGCTGGCGGCAAAACGCATGTATGATTTTGACCGCTATGGGACATTGCGCCTGAACGGCGATCGCGTAACGGAATTTTGCGAAAAAGCACCCTGCCGCGATGGATTGATCAACGGCGGGGTGTATGTTCTGCCTGCTGAAATTTTCAAGGAGATCGGGCTGAGCAAATTTTCATTTGAAACGCAGGTCCTGGAGCCGCTTGCCCAGACAGGCAGAGTATTTGCCGTGGAGAACGGCGGCTATTTTATTGATATCGGCGTACCGGAGGATTATGCTGCGGCGCAGGAAACGCTCAAGGAGCTGGCCAAACCCAATAAGGCGGCGTTTTTTGACCGGGACGGCACCATCAATGTGGACGTTCACTATCTGCACCGGCCGGAAGATTTGAGATTTATTGACGGGATGCCTCAGTTTATAAAAAAATGGAACGACTGGGGCTACAAGGTCATTGTGGTCACCAACCAGGCGGGCATTGCACGGGGCTACTATACGGAAGAGGACATGCGGGCCCTGCACCGCTATATGAACGAGCGGCTGGCAGAATACGGGGCGCATATTGACGCATTCTATTTCTGCCCCCATCACCCGGACTTCACAGGGCCGTGCCATTGCCGGAAGCCGGAACCGGGGATGATCGAGGCGGCTATTCGGGAATTCGACCTGGATCCGGCGCAATGCATCTTGTTTGGCGATCAGCCATGGGATGTGGAAGCGGGACGCAGGTGCGGAGTATGGAGTATACAGATTAAATACAGACAATTTGAGGAGCAAGACGATGGGGCAGTCAATGAAAAATAAGACATTAGGAGAGGTGTGCCGGGATAGACACAACAACTTCGACTTTATCCGGTTTTTAGCGGCTAGCTTGGTGATTTACTCCCATGCATTTCCACTTTCAGCTGGAAATGAAGGAGAATTTTTAAAGGACTTAACGGATGGAAAATGGTCATTTGGTAGCCTGAGTGTAGCGGTTTTTTTTGTGATTAGTGGATTCCTAATTGCTCAAAGTTATGACCGCAGTAAAAATCCTGTGCAATATATCAAAGCCCGGGCACTGAGAATTTTTCCCGGTTTGATTTGTGTGCTCATTCTTAGCGTATTTGTTCTTGGACCTTTGTTTACGACCTTGCCTGTCGGGACTTACTTCCGGACACCGCAGACGTATGGGTATCTGAAATCAGTTTTCTTGTATCCACTTTACTGGAATCTGCCAGGCGTTTTTGAGCATAATACATATTCTCCAAGTGTAAACGGTTCACTTTGGACGATTCCTCACGAAGTGCTGTTCTATGGACTAATTTTACTTCTCGGAATTACAAAGCTGTTACAAAAGAAAAAAATTAATATAGCGTTGTTCTTGAGTTTCTTTATTTTGGAATGCTACAAATATCAGCTGTTTCCTGGCGGTGGAAATTTTCTTTCCCTTCCTAAATATGATGTAATTGAGTTGGGACTTTATTTTTCGGCTGGAATGATGCTGTATGCACTTCGAGACTATGTGGTTTTGGATAAGCAGATGGCAATGATTGCTTTGGCAGCACTAGTAATATTTATTTTAAATGGGGCTTATGCCATACCATTTGCTGTGTTTGGCTCTTATCTTGTCATGTATGCGGCATTTAGCAATCGAGTGCGCCTGTATGGATTTTCCAAGTACGGCGATTTTTCCTATGGAATATATATCTACGGATTTCCCGTTCAGCAGGCAGTTGTTGCACAGTTCGGGGGCAGTATGAATCCGTATTTGAATATGATGATTTCGTATCCAATTACAGTGGTATTAGCGATCTTGTCTTGGAAGTTTGTAGAAAAGCCCTGCATAAAGCTAAAATCTGTGCAGTTTTTCCACGGAAACTTCTTTGGGGCGAATGCCTTAGCAAAATTGGACTCCGCTTATGAAAAAGTGTTAAATAGAGTGGAGAGATTTGGGTGGAAAACTTTTATCGCCGTTTTTGCGGTAGTGCTGATTGGAGTTAATGAATGGTATACAGCTCCTAATATCGTAACATTTCCCTATAATGGCAGCGAAACAATTTTCCTTTCTGGATGGGTGGATCAGAGTCAGAACGAGGAGTATCGCTGGGTGCGGCAAGACAGTAGTATAGAATTGATGTTTCCGAAAGGCGCATCCAATATCATGTTAAAAGCTTTTGTACCGGAGAATTTTACGGAAATTAATCAGCTTACTATTCGTATTAATGGTGATGTAGTAAATACAACACCGATAACTGCGGGAAATCAAATTGACATTTTACAGGATATCTCAAACTTAGCTTTAGCAGAAGAGAATATAGCAGTGGTTGAACTACAATTCAATGCCGAGCATATACCGGGAGAAGATGAACTGGATCAGCGCATAATGAGTGCATTGATTAATCAGATCGGATTTTTCTAACAAAAAGGAGGCCAAATGGGAGTTTTGAAGGAAACCACGGAAAATAAAATACGGATTTCTGGTGTGCTATTTGCGTATACGGCATATATCGTGTTTCTTAGCATCACAGACCTGTTGGCAATATCCCTGTTCTATGGAGGATGGAACCAATTCCTTTGGGGTGCAATTTTGGCGGCGGCTGTTTGTACGGTTATTTTAGCAAAAAAATTTTCCAAATATTGTGTATTTGAACGTATCGTTACACACAGAGCCCTCTTGTTATATGGGACAATCTTCCTAGTAGTTGGCATATTGCGTGGACTAGCCCCGGACTTGTCCCACGATGTAAGCCAAGGACGTGTATATTGGCAGACACCTGGATTTGCAGATAATATTGATGAAAATGTATTTCCTGCGGGATTTACATTTTTCTTTCCGCTGAGTGATCGGATTTTCTACTATCCCCGTTTGCTCCTGGGATACAGAATGGGAACACTGACAAACGCCGCACTGCTGATACTCATATTTATTCAAATGAGTGCGCTGCTGCATACCCTTTTGGGAAAGCAGATGCTACAACTCAGAAAAGAGTATGCGGAAAAAGCAGTGGGCAAGCCGCTATATGGAATATTGGTATACCTGATAAGCGAAGATTTGCTTGCGTTTATCTCGGTAAGCCTCTTTTATTCGCTGGCGAACCTTGGAACGTATATGATTGATTTGGTTGCGATTCCACTGTTGCTTTGGCTTCTTTGCAGGGTGCTGGAAGGGCGGAAGAACGATGCGGGACAAGCGGAGTTACTGTTTGTCGCGTTACTTTGCGGTTTGATTTTTGCGTTAAAGTTTACCAATGTAATTTTTATCGCGCCGTTGCTGCTGCTCTATTTGTTGCAAAACCGAGAAGTGATTCACCCTGGGGTGTTTTTTGCGGCACTTGTTCTTGGAATACTGCCAGCAGCACCGTATCTTTTGTATGCCTATACAAGTACGGGAAATCCGGTGTTTTGGACGTTCAATGCAGTATTTAAGTCTCCCTATTATCCGGATACAAACTTTAAGGATACCAGGTGGGGCCCGCAGACGCTGATAGAACTGCTGCTTTGGCCGATTCATATAATTTTGCATCCGACAGAGAGAATTTCTGAAATTTCAAAATGGCCGCAGATCTATCTGCTGATTGGGATTTTAAGCGGTGGATATGTCCTGATCAAGGCGTGGATTGCAAAGCAGATTAGAAGAGAATCGTGGCTGGCCGTGTTGTTCTTTGCATTTACGTTGCTTTGGCTGAAAAGCACTGGGTATCCCCGATATGCGATTCTCTGTGAAACAATTGCAGTGGTGCTGGCAGCATATCTGGTAGTAAATCTTCTGCAGTCAAAGAAAGTTTGGAAAAAGGGGACTGCTATTTTCTTGTTAATCGCATTGTTGCTACAGTGTGGGTTGAATACAGTCGGCGGTATGTTGAACTATTATGACTGGTCTTTTCGAGAGAGAATCAGCAAAGAAAGTCTGTCCGATTATTATTCGGAAAATATCACATGGCTTTTGCGGGACAGAGGCTTGATTGGGACACAAGAGCAGAGAGAAAAAATTGATGTATTTCTATCGACCCATGTGAGGCATAACATAATGCTAGCGTTAGATCCAGATGCTGCCATCATTAACGGAAGCTATATTGTAAATCAGTTGGGAGAGGTAAAAGAGCAAAAAGATATTGACTATGCTGCATACTATTTCGGCAAACTCAAAGAGCAAGAGAAAACCGGTGCAGGAATTTTTGATATTGCAGTTGCAAGTGAATATGACAGTATTATAACAGGGGCTAATTCAGTAGGCGCTGAAATCATTTCTTTGGAAGAAGTTGACGGATATTTTGTGGGACGGGATACTCCAATTTTAGTTGGCTATTCTATGACGGGGAAAGAGAATACGTGTACAGATCTTTCTCAGCATCCTACTTTTATGTTTCCACAGGGGACAGAGAAAATAAGAATATCTGGAATTGCATGTCTCCCATCTTATGTGCAATGGGAAGCGGAAAATCCTGTTTTGCAGGTAACAGTATCCTCGGCAGATGGGACTGCAGAGGTATTAACGGTTGAAATACCCCAGCATGAATATATCTGCCTGAACGAGACGATAGATTTGTCAGCTTTCAGCAGGGAAAGTAATATTACCGTTACGCTAAATGATGCCAGCGGTCAGGGAATTGCAGGGAATATAATAAATTTGGAAGTGGTAGCCCAATGAGAACATTGGTAATTGTTCCTGCGTATAATGAGGAACAAAACATTGTAAAAACTATACTGGATATTCAAACTCACCAGCCGGCAAACACGGAATATCTGGTGATTAACGACTGTTCCACTGATCAGACAGCGGCGGTTTTAAAACAAGCAGGCGCAAATTATCTAAATCTGCCCATTAATCTTGGCATCGGCGGCGGAGTGCAGACAGGCTATCGCTATGCCATGGAGCACGGGTATGATATTGCGATTCAGTTTGACGGCGACGGCCAGCATGACGCACGGTATTTGAAAGATCTGATTGCCCCCATTGAGAGCGGACAGGCAGATGTAGTCATTGGATCCCGCTTCATTAAAAAAGAGGGGTTTCAATCCACCGGCCTGCGGCGGCTGGGAATCAACTTTCTCAGCAGCCTGATCCACATCCTCTGCGGGGTCAAGGTGCGGGATGTTACCAGCGGTATGCGGGCGGTGAACCGCAGAATGATCGAGCAGTTCGCCGTAGACTATGCCCAGGATTACCCTGAGCCGGAGGCAATTCTGGCCGCAGGTCTTGCAGGAGCGAAGATCGAGGAAGTGCCTGTCCAAATGCGGGAACGCCAGGGCGGAGTCAGCTCCATCAACCCGGTTCGTTCTGTGTACTATATGATCAAGGTTTCACTGGCCTTGATTTTGTTCCGTTTTACACGGGGAAGGGGCAGAAGAGATGATTAGTAGAACGCTCCAGATCGTTATGATTTTGGCGGTGGCAGTGTACTTTGTACTGCTGTTTTTGCTGCTGAAAAAGCGGAGCCTGCATTTAAAATATACGCTCCTTTGGATTTTTTCCGGGATTTTGATGCTGGTGCTGGCGGTATTCCCCCGCATTTTGGACTGGTTTGCCGCGCTGATCGGCATCTATGAGCCTACCAACGCATTGTTTTCGCTGATATTTTTCTGTGTGATCATGATCCTGATGTCCCTTACCGCAATCGCATCGAAGCTGAACGAGAAAAATAAACAGCTGGCGCAAGCGGTGGCGTTGTTGGAACAACGGGTACGAGAACTGGAAAAGGAGAAATAAGTATCATGAAGATGACACTTTTGTGCCTGCTGAACACGGCGCTGATGGCAACGGGGCAGATGCTGTTCAAATATGGGTCCAGCGGAAAGTCCATCACGGGAATTATGGATATCATCCGCCTGTTTTTCTCTCCGGTGGTATTTTGTGCTCTGTGCCTATATGCTGCCACAACAGGGCTATGGCTCTATATTTTGAGCCGGGTGCCGATCAGCTTCGCATATCCCATTCAGGCACTCGCGTTTCCGCTGGTCTTGCTTGCTTCCATGCTGATATTTAAGGAGAGCATATCTGTTACCAGATGGATCGGCGTGCTGGTGATCGTATGCGGTGTAATGATTGCGACCCGCGGCTAAAAGGTGAAGGATGAAAGAACATGTGGGACCATAAGACTTTTTCAACAGATGACTTTCCGGCCATAATAACCATGACCCAGGAACAGTATGGGCCGGAAAACGATATTTCCAATCAGGCCTTTTTGCAGCACCAGTATTTTGAAAACCCGGCGGGAGACGCACTGATCGATTTGGCGGTGGATGCAGAGAACGGTGCCCTGGCGGGACAATATGTGGTTTGGCCCATGCGGTTTTGGACCTTTGGGGAACCGAAGTCATGTGCAAACTCCCTGAATACATTGACAGGAAAAGCCTATCGAGGCCAAGGAATTTTTACCGGGCTGGCCAGTCTTACTTATCAGAGGGAAACTGAACTTGGCCATGCATTTTGCTACGGCACGCCCAACCCAAACTCCTATCCGGGATTTATCAAGAAGCTCGGTTTCAAGGAGCTTGGCAACATCCCTTTGATGCTGCGTCCGCTCAAGCCGTCTCACATGGTGCGGGAGTTCCTGCACAGCGGGGCGCTCGCTGTTCTGGCCAAGCCTGGGGATCCTTTCTTTCGGGTGAGAGGAGACCAGAAGCATGATGTGGCAGTCCTGCCGGTTACGAAAGAACATTTGGAACTGGTGGACCGCTTCTGGGATGCAGTCAAGGGGAAATACCCGGTGATGAATATTCGGGATGGCGCGTTTGTCCGGTTTCGCTATCTGGACATGCCCCGCAGGACCTATTTCCCCTATTTGGCACTGGAAAATGGGGAGCCCGTCTGCTTTGCGGTGGGGCGGATCATGGAGGTTGCCGGGATGCAGTGCGCTATGCTGGCGGATTTCCTCTTTGCCGATGGACACGCTGCCGCTGCGGAAGCGCTTTTGCGCAAGCTGCTCCGCGATATGCAGCAGCAGGGCGCCAGTCTGGCGGGCTGCCTGATGTTCGGCCATACCCAGGAATCTGCCGTTTTGAAGAAGCTGGGCTTTTTCCGCTGCCCCAAAAAGCTGGAGCCCCAGCCGTTCCCGCTGATCCTGCGGCTGTTTGATCCGTCGTTGGAAGACAAGGGGATCTATGATGTAAAGAACTGGTTCTTTACCATGGGCGACTACGATGTCATATAAGGAATATTATGAAGAATATTTTTACGATCGATACAGAGGATTGGTTTCACGCCAATTATGAAGATGACCTGTTCCGCAATGACGCCGCGGTAAAGTCCACGGTGGAGGAAAATACAGAGGTTTATCTGGAGGCGCTGGAGCGAAACCACGCCACAGCAACCTTTTTTGTTCTGGGATTTGTGGCAGAGCAGCATCCGGGGTTGGTGCAGAAAATTGCACAGGCCGGGCACGAGGTGGCCAGCCACGGCTACGGACATCAGTTGGTATACAAGCAGACACCGGAGGAATTCCGACAGGATATCCAGCGCAGCAAAAAGCTGCTGGAGGATATTATTGGAAAGCCGGTCCGGGGTTACCGGGCGCCGTCCTGGTCCATTACGGAGGAATCCCTGTGGGCATTGACTATCTTGGAAGAAGAGGGATTTGCCTATGACAGCAGTATCTTCCCCTTCAAAAATTTCCTCTATGGAATCAGCGGTGCGCCCAGATTCCCGTTTGCGGCGGCAAAGTACCAGCCCAGGGCGGAGAAGCTGCTGGAGATCCCGCCGTCTACGGTGAGAGTGCCAGGCATGAATGTTCCTTTTTCGGGAGGGTTCTATTTCCGGGCGCTGCCTTACCCGTTTATCCATCTGTTTGCAAAGCAGGTGAACCGGGAAGGACATCCGGTGGTGTTTTATCTGCATCCGCGGGAGATCGATCCCCAGCAGCCCAGACTGAAACTCAGCAAGCGGGACGCGCTGATCCATTATTATGGGATCGGGGCATGTCGCCGGAAGATGGAGCATATGCTGCGGGATTTTTCCTGCCAGTCTATTGCTGCCTATATGCATGAAACGGACAGCGGAAATAAAAGAGGGTAAAGAGCATGTATCAAAACCGAGATCTGTTTGACCTTTCCCATACCCTGGCGGGAGAGCTGTTTCTGGCTGCGGAATATCCGTGGCAGGTGCTGCCGCAAATCGGCGATTTTTTGAAGAAATTAGGGCCTCAGCTTTCGGCGGAGGAGTTCGATCATCCGGCTGAATTTGTTTGGATCGCCAGATCTGCGCATGTTGCTCCCACGGCAAGTATCACGGGGCCCTGCATCATCTGCGCTAACGCGGAGGTGCGGCACTGTGCATTCATCCGGGGAAATGCACTGGTAGGTGAGCACTGCGTGGTGGGCAACTCCGTGGAACTGAAGAATGTGATTTTATTTGACAATGTGCAGGTACCTCGCTACAATTATGTAGGAGATTCCATCCTGGGATACAAAGCGCACATGGGCGCCGGTTCCATCACCTCCAATGTCAAAAGTGACAAGACTCTGGTGGTCGTGAAAGAGAGCGGCTCGGAAATCCCCACAGGCCTGAAAAAGTTCGGCGCTGTGCTGGGGGATTTTGTGGAGGTCGGATGTAACAGCGTGCTGAATCCGGGCACCGTTATTGGCCGGGGGACCAGTGTGTATCCCCTGTCCTCTGTGCGGGGCGTGATCCCTGCGGAGCATATTTTCAAAAGCGCGGCGAACATTGTAAAACGAGAGAAAACCTAAATTGGATAAGGCGGACGTACCTGTATGATCACCTGGCTTACATCCACAACCCTCGGCAAGCTCATTGCCACATTCTTTATTTCCATGGTCCCGGTCATCGAACTGCGGGGCGGGCTGCCCTATGGCATCACCCTGGGGCTGGACTATCCGCTGGCGCTGACGGCGGCGGTACTGGGCAATATGGTGCCGGTGCCGTTCATCATCGTCTATATCCGGCACATTTTCACCTGGCTGCGCAAACGCAGCAAGTGGTGGGATGAGAAGATCGCCCGGCTGGAGAAAAGGGCCCACCTGAAAGGACGGGTGGTGCGCAAATACAGCACCATCGGCCTTTGCATCCTGGTGGCCATTCCCCTGCCCGGCACCGGCGCCTGGACGGGCGCGCTGGTTGCGGCCGTGCTGGACATGCGGCTGAAAAAGGCCATTCCTGCCATCTTCCTGGGCGTGTGTATCGCGGCGGCCATCATGACCATGGTGACCTTCGGCCTGATCCATATTTTCTGAAAAACGCGTTGCAATTTCACGCGGTTTCGCATAAAATTGGACGGGCGTACAGCAAAGAAACACAAAAGAGGGAGATTCATCAATGACCGACCGGCTTAAGCGGGTCTGCCGCGCATTCCGGATCGAGGGCGAATGGGCGTCCTACGAGGAGATCAGCGTGGGCAACATCAACCACACCTATAAAGTCAATTTTATCCGTCCGGACGGACAGCCGAAAAGCTACATCGTCCAGCGAGTCAATACCTATGTCTATAAAAACCCCATCCAGGTGATGGAGAACATCGACCGGGTGACCGAGCACATCCGGGCGAAAAAGCCGGGCCAGACGGCGCTGCATTTTCACCATACCATTGACCGTAAGATCTACTTTCAGGATACGGACGGCTTCTGGCGGCTGTTCAATTACATTCCATCGGATTCCTGCGTGGACATGGATCTGGATGCCATACATAACGCCGGAGAGGCTTTCGGCGAATTTCAGATGCAGCTGAGTGATTTTGATCCGGCGCAGCTGTATGAGACTATTCTGAATTTTCACAACACTCCCTGGCGTTATGAAAAGCTGGAGGCGGACGTGCGAGCGGACCTGCTGGGACGGGCCGCCGAGGCTCGGGAGGAGTTGGAATACCTCCGCTCCATCCGGGACAAGGCCTGCGTGCTGACGGATCTCTACCGGCAAGGGAAGCTGCCGCTGCGGGTGACCCACAATGATACCAAGATCAACAATGTCCTTTTTGATCAGGAGACCAAGCAGGCACTGGTGGTCATCGACCTGGATACGGTCATGCCCGGCGTGGTGGGCCACGACTTCGGCGACGCGATCCGGTCGGCTGCCAACTTCGTGGAGGAGGATTGCCCCCAGCCGGAGAAGGCCGGAGTGGATCTGGAGGTATTTGAAGCCTTTGCCGACGGATTTTTGAAAAATACCGCCGCCGCGCTGACCAAGACGGAGATCGATACCCTGGCCCAGAGCTGCCTTGCGCTGACGGCGGAGCTGTCCGTGCGGTTCTTGGACGACTACATCCAGGGTGACCCTTATTTCAAGATCAACTACCCGAAACACAATCTGGTCCGCTCCCGCTGCCAGATGGCACTGGCCAAGGACATGGAGCGGAAGATGGACACTATGGATGCCATCGTCCGCCAATGCGCCGCCAGATATCTTTGAGAGAAATGACCGGCCCCCGTGCAGTTTATCCCAACTGCATGGGGGCCGGCTGCGTATGGAAGGCTGGGGAGCGGGGATTGACTATTGACGATAGTGCGCGGTTAAAATACAATGCAGAAAACGACCGTTTGCCGCAGGCAGGAAAGGAGCCGCTATGTGCACTGCATTGAGCTATCGTACCCGTGACCACTACTTTGGCAGAAATCTGGATCTGGACACCTCCTATGGGGAGAAGGTCTGCATCATGCCCCGGAACTTTCTGTTTCCGCTCCGGACCAAAGAAGCCCTGGAGACCCACTATGCCATGATCGGCATGGCCACGGTGGCGGACGGGCTGCCCCTTTTCTACGAGGCTGCCAACGAATGCGGCCTGGGGATGGCGGGGCTGAACTTTCCGGGCAATGCCTGGTACAGCCCGGAGCGGCCCGGCGCCGACAACATTGCACCCTATGAGCTGATCCCCTGGATCCTGGGGCAGTGCGGCAGCGTAAAGGAGGCCCGCTCCCTGCTGGAGCGGCTTTGCATCATCGACCGCCCCTTCAGCCCCTCGCTGCCTCTGGCCAGCCTCCACTGGATGCTGTCCGACGCGGAGGAGTCCATCGTTTTGGAGGCCACGAAGGCGGGACTGCAGGTGTATGACGATCCGGTGCGCCTGCTCACCAACAACCCGCCCTTTGACTATCAGATGTTCCACCTGAACAATTACCGGCGGCTCAATGCGGGCTCCGGCGACAACAGCTTTTCTCCTGATCTGGACCTGCAGGTCTACTGCCAGGGCCTTGGCGCCGTGGGCCTGCCGGGGGATGTTTCCTCCATGTCCCGCTTTGTGCGCGCGGCATTTGTCAGCCAGAACTCCGTCTGCGCTGACGGCGAGGACGCCAGCGTCAGCCAGTTTTTCCACCTGCTGCGGTCTGTGGAAATGGTGCGGGGCGCCTGCCGGACCGAGAGCGGCCAGTGCGATATCACCGTATACACCTGCTGCATCAATGCCACCCAGGGACGCTATTACTACACCACCTACGACAATTCCCGGATCAGCTGCGTCGACCTGCGCAAGGAGTCTTTGGACGGACGGGAGCTGCGGACCTTTGAACTGACCCGGGGATCCCAGATCCTGTATCAGAACTGACCGGGAAGAATCTCTCCCCAGTGTGGCAAAAAGCGCCTGCCCGGTGAAACTTTTACGCAGAGCCATCCGTCCAAAGGGACAATAACGCAAGGAGGTGCGCTATGAAAAGAGTTCGTCGTGTTTTGTCGGGCGCTGCGGCGGCGTTGATGCTGGGCGGCGCGGTGCAGGCGCTGGAGCCTGCCCTGGACCCGCTGCCGGACCTAAGCGCCTATCCCACCCAGCTGCTGGTGGACGGACAGGCGGTGGAAGAGGGGGCCGTGCCCCGGTACTTCGGCAAGACGGTCCTGCTGCCCCTGCGCAGCATTCTGGAGCAGGCCGGCTACACTGTGGCGTGGGACGCCCGGGCGGAGGGGGCGGCCTTTTCCAGAGGCCAGTCCGGCGATTATCTGCTGGACAT
Organism: Clostridiales bacterium; assembly: GCA_019418625.1. GTDB lineage: Bacteria > Bacillota > Clostridia > Oscillospirales > Oscillospiraceae > Oscillibacter. Next base: position 43,863 of record DYBL01000104.1, read on the forward strand.
CGACACGGGCGTGCTGACGTTGGATGGCTCGCCGGTGTGGACGGACCCCAACGCGGTGGTGCTCAGCGGGACCACCTATGCATCGGCAGAGCTGATGGACTATGTGGACGGCGTCAGCGCCTCCTGGGACGGGGCCACCAACACGGCGGTGGTCACCACCGACGCGCCCCGGGGCAATGTCTGCTGCTACGACCTGGGAGAGGGGACGCTCACCCAGGGAACGCGGCAGATCCCCTATCGGATGCAGGGGGTGATCGGCGTGCCGGAGGGGGAGAACTGCCCGGTGGTGATCTTCCTGCACGGGTCCCATCCCGTCCGCTCGGCGGCGGAGAACCGCTATGACCTGGGCTTTTCCTACCTTGTGGACCGGCTGGCGGACGCGGGGTATCTGGCCGTCTCCATGAATGTGGCCATCAACTACTCCTTTGAAAACGGAGAGCCCATGGGCTGCGAGCGCACCGTGCAGGTGGTGGAGCAGCAAAGCGCTCTTTTGAAGCGGGCCATTGCGGGAGAGTCCGGTATCTTCCCCTGCGACCTGAAGAACAAGGGCGACCTGGACAATGTGATCCTGGTGGGACACTCCCGCGCGGGATACGATGTATTCGAGGTGGCCGCCCGGACGGAGCTCCTGGACGTGCAGGGCATCGTGTCGGCAGCCCCGTCGCTGGTGAGCCCCCTTTCCTCTGAGCCGGCGGATGTGCCCGTGGGGATCATCATTCCCCAGTACGACGGGGACGTGACCAGTCTGGACGGCGGTACGCTCTTTGACCAGCTGGAAAGCATGGACGGACGTACCAGCGGCACAGATCTCATATATCTGGAAAACGGCAACCACGGCGGATTCAGCACGGCACTGGTGCGGCCCGATCCCTTTGCGGACCGGGAGACGCTGCCGCTGGTGATGGAGCCGGAGAAGCAGCAGGCGTTTTTCAGCGCCTATGTGCAGGACTTTATCCAGTCCGTCCTGAAAACGGGAAAGACGCCTCTGGAGTCTCTTGATGTGATGCCGGAGCAGTATGACGGCTATCCCGTCATGGCCCGGGTGGACGCCGGCGGGCAGGTGCTGTATCAGGCGGGTCCGGACTGCGCGAAGAGCCTGATCACCGACGGCGTGACGGCGGAGGCGGTCAACGCCTGCAGCACCCTGGACCACACAGCGGGCTCGTTCCGCATCCCCGGAAGCTTTCTGCACTATGATCTGACCCGCCTTGGCTGGGAGGGTGCCGATGCCTCTGTCACCATTCCCGTGACGGCAGATCTGGAGCAGGCGGCGTATCTGCAGCTGGACCTGGCCCAGGACAGCGGTGATGCGCGCAACCGCCGGCAGGACCAGAGCCTGACGGTGACGCTGCGTGACGCGGCGGGGAAAGAGGCCAGCGTGCAGGCGCCGGCGGGCACACCTGCGCTCACCTGGCAGGAGGGGACCGTGGAGTCCATCCCGGTATCCGGCCGGGAGGACCTGCTGCAGTACAGCACGTTTACGCCGCTGGGTACGCTGCGGCTGGATACGGCGGCCTTTTCCGGTGTGGATCTGGGGGAGATCACCCAGGTGAAGCTGACCTTCGATCAGCCCTCCGGCAGCATCATGCTCCGGGAGATCCAGTCCGTGAGCTGAGATCCGAAAAGACCATAAAAAAGGAAGCTGGCCTTGGCCAGCTTCCTTTTTTCATTCAGGGCTCCGTCCCCGGTGCCACGGTCACGGCGCCGTCCCCTGCGGGCTTCATCTGCACTGTGTCCGAGGGGAAGAGGGAGTCCACCAGCAGCTCACCGCCGGTGCTGCTCATCCAGAGGGCGCCGTCTCCCAGGAACGTGCCGTCATACCGCCGGCTTTTTTATAATGCAGAATGTTCATGACTCTGTATTTGATTCCCCTTTCACCAAATGCAACGGTGGGCAAAGAGCGCACGCTTCGTCCGGCGGAGAGGGTCAGCAGGGACATGGAGTATTCCTTTCGGATGCCGCTGCCCATCCGGCGCAGAACGGCCTCGTCGCAGGCGCGCTCCATGTCCTCCGAGAGAAGATGGTACGCAAGCCACACCAGCGGGTTGAACCAGTGAAGCAGTGTGATGACAAAGGCCGCGGGCTTGATGAGATAGTCCCGGCGGCGCAGGTGGATGCGCTCGTGGAGCAGGATGTATTCCCGCTCCTCTTCACGAAGAAAGGACGGCAGATAGATCTTAGGACGCGGGTATCCCATCACCAGAGGGACCTCCACCCGGTCGGTCTCGTAGACGCCGGGCGAGATCTGCCGGGCATCCCACAGCCGGCGGGTAAAGGCGGCCAGCTTCCAGATGTTGATCAGCAGCAGCCCCGCCGCCACCGCCGCCCATGCGGCGCAGGCCAGGGGCAGGAGGTCTGCCGGGGCGTGTGCGGGCTTTTCGGCGGCCGGGGTGCCTGCGGTGTCCGCGGGCTTTGCGGCGGCCGGAGCGTCTGACTGGGCAGGGTCGCCCGGCGCATCCGCGGCATGAGGCGTTTCCGCGATGGCTGCCGGAGTCTCCGTATAATAGGGGATCTCCACCCGGAAAGGAAGCAGCAGCCCGGTAAACACCAGGATCCACAGAAGATACAAAGCCGAGCCCGGGATCCTGCGCAAGAGCGCGCGCAGTACCCACAAAAAGAGAATGATGCCGCTCAGGCGAAGGCTTTGCTCCGCCACCATCAAACATAATGCACTCATGGCTCCTCCTCAAACTGCTCGATCATCTCCCGCAGCTGGCGGACTTCTTCGGCGCTGAGTCTTCTCTTGCGGGTAAAGGCTGCCAGAAAGCTTGGCAGGGAACCCCCAAAGCTGCCGTCGATGAACCGGCAGCCCTGCAGGGATTGGTACTCCTCCCGGGAGATCAGGGCCTCCACCTGCCCGCTTTCGTTGCGGAGGACCCCCTTGCCCTCCAGCCGCTTCAAGATGGTATAGGTGGTGGATTTTTTCCAGCCCAGCTGCTGGGCACACAGGGCCACCAGCTCGCCGGAGGGCATGGTGCCCTGCTGCCATATAAGCTCCGCCACGGACTCCTCCGCTTCTGTCAAATGCTGTTCCATATGGGTTCCTCCGTCCGGATATTTTTTCACAGCTGTGAGTCTACATATTGTAGACTAATTGTAGTCTACAATATGTAGACCTATTTGTCAACAGGCAAAAACGTTTTTTGTGAAAGGCGTGCCGTGCAGGCGGGACAGAAAAAGCGAAGAAAAGGAGCCTGCCCTTATGGGCAGGCTCCTTTTGCAGCCTTGGAGTTTACAGCATGGGACCGTAGCTGCGCTTGAGCTCGTGCAGGCGCTGGAGGGATGCCGTTGCCTGGGGGCCCAGCTGCTGGGTCACTGCCACCACCAGAGCGTCCAGCAGGGCGGTGGGGGCAGCCATGGAGTGGTACTCCTTTTCCTCTCCCCGGTAGGCGAAGAGGGTGATGTCGGCTTGCTCCTGGGGCGGGATGCAGGTGCGGCTCACAAAGGCCAGGGTCCGGTAACCCACATGCCGGCTGTGCTCCAGAATGACGCGCCCTTCCCGGGAGAGCTTGGAAAAGCTGAACATCACCGCAAGATCCCCTTCCCCGGCAGGGGACAGCCCCTCCAGCACCTCCGACCCGCCGGAGGGCAGCAGGGTCACCTGCAATCCCAGCCGCCGCAGGCGGAAGGCCAGCATCCGGGCCAGAGGCGCGGATGCGTTTTTGCCGTGGAGGAAGATCTGCCGGGCGGAAATGATGGCCGCCGCGGCCCGGCCGAACTCCCCGCGGTCCAGCTGCCGGGCGGTCTTTTCCAGATACAGCTGCTGGCGCTCCAGCCATGCGGTGGGGGAAAACGCATCCTCCCGGGAGAGGGTGCCCGCCATTTTGACGGCGGGGCCGGAGGACTGCTCCATGACCAGATTCTTGAGCTCTTTGAAGTCGGAACAGCCCACGTGCCGGGCAAAGCGGGAGACGGTGGCGTCCGACAGCTCCAGGCGCTGGGCCAGCTGCCCGATGGACAGGAACAAAAAGGTATCCGGATTGGTGTTGATGTAGTCCAGGATCTTCTGCTCTGCCCGGGTCAGTTCCCCGGCAGAGACAGGCAGGTGCAGTTCCATAGAGCCCTCCTGATGATTTGGCACCGGGACGCGTCTATGCGGTGGCGCCTTTGGTGAGAATGGAGACGTAGTCCCCGCCCAGGGCGTGGATCTCCTTGAGGGAGCGCTTTAAAAGGCAGGCGGTGCGCACCTGGGCGGCGGCGGTGTCGGAGAGCTGGATCTCGTAGCGCCCTGCCTCCATCTCCTCCCGCAGGGCGGGAAGGGATGTGCAGGTGCGCTCCAGCACGGTGGTGACGCAGCCGTACTGCACCGCCTGGTGGGTATCGCTGCCGGAGACTACCGGGATGCCCAGCTGCTGGCCCAGGCCGTAGGTCAGTGCCTCCGTCCGGGCCCGGTCCAGGGCCAGGTCCTTGCCGTTGAGGTCCAGGAAGTCCAGCCGCCGCAGCTGTGACTGGGGCAGCTGCGGTACATGACCGCCGGGGCGGTAGGGGTGGGCACAGCCGACCAGCACCGGGTATTCCTTCAGCAGATCCATCAGCGACGCGAAGGGGAGGAACTGGCCCTTTTCCTTATAGGCCTCCAGGCGGCGGTTCAGCTCCAAAATGGCTTCCAGCGGGCCGATGGAGAGAATGTGCCCGCCCTCGGCCACGTCGGTCTCCATGCCCGGAAAGATCCGCAGGCCGTTGGGCAGCTCCAGTACATCCTCCCGCCGGCAGCTCACCGAGGAGAGGTAGCCGTAGAGCTGGTCAAAGTGCAGCGTGTTGAAATGCTCCGTCAGGCACAGGGCATCCAGCCCGGCCCGGCGGGCCTCGCCGAAGAGCCAGTCGGTGTAGACAGTGGAAAAGGGAAGCTTTTTGGCCAGCTTCCCGTGGGTGTGAAAATCAAGGCGCAAGGAAAGACCTTCTTTCAAAGCAGGGTGGAGCACAGTGCGGCCAGGGCCATCCACAAAGCGGACAGCGCCAGAAACAGCAGATCGTTATAGGTCACCTTCAGGGCGGCAAGCCGGAGCTTTTTCACCGCCTTGCTGGATGCGGCGTAACGGTAGCCCCGCAGCTCCAGGGCCTCCACGGTGGTGCGGGAGCGTTTGGCGGTGTTGAGCATCAGGGGGTAGAAGGACTCCATGATGATCTTCACCTGATAGATGAGGTAGCGCACCTTGCCCCCGAAGGTGTCGTGGCCGGGAGGGTTGCCCCGCAGCCGGTAGGAAAGGAGCACGTTTTGAAATTCCTCCATGAGCATGGGCAGCATCCGGTAGGCGTAGGAGATGGAAAAGCTCAGCCGCTCCGGGCAGCCGTACCACATGAGGCCGTTGGAAAGCCGGTCCGGGTCCAGGCCGGAGAAGACGGTGATGGAGGCCAGGGAGACGGTGGCCACCTTCAGCGTCAGCACCAGCAGCGGCGCGGCGGCCGCGGCGCTGCCGCCGAAGAGGAGCGTGACCACGAACAGGTAGCCCGTCTGGGAAAACACGCCCAGGGCGAAGAGAAAGAGCACCAGACCGGCCACCCGGGCCAGCAGGGTGGTGACCATGACCAGAAGAAAGCTGCCCAGCAGGAAGGGCAGGTCACTGACGAACCAGGGCACCACGCCGAAAAACAGATACCATCCGATCAGGATACGGGGGTCCAGGGCGGCAATCACCGTATCGTCGTTGCCGTAGGCGTTTTTGAGTACCTGGCTGCGGAGAAAATCCATGGAGAATTTGTCCAGGACGTTTTCTGAAAGCCGGTTCATTATGTGTTCCATGGGCGCGCCTCCTCAAAGCGGTCTGCAAATTCGTCAATGGTGCAGCACAGGGCATTTTTATCCAGTGCCCGGGCCATGGTAAAGATCTCCGGCGGGCGGATGCCCACCAACGCGGCCAGATCGGAGCGGGAGAAGATCTCATCCCGGCTGCCGTCCGCTACCACCTGCCCGCCCCGCAGCACGATGATCCGCTCTGCCCACTGGCACACCAGCTGCATGTCGTGGGTGGCGATGACGGCGGTGCGGATGATGCCTTTCATGTTCTCCAGCACGGTCAGGATCTCCCGGCGGGTGGCGATGTCCAGGTTGGCGGTGGGCTCGTCCAGCAGCAAAATGCCGGGCTCCAGTGCCACGCCGATGGCCAGGCTTGCCCGGCGCATCTGGCCGCCGGACATGAGCCGCCCGTCCCGGTCCGCAAGCTCCCGGAGCCGGAAATGGTCCAGCAGGGCGTCGGTGCGCGCCTGCCAGTCGGCAACGCCCCGCACCTGCATGGCGTAGGCGATGTCGGCGCGGATGGAGTCCTTGATGAACATCTGCTCCGGATTTTGATATACCAGGGAGATCAGGCGGGACAGGTCCTCCGCCTTTTTCTCTCCGATGGGGACGCCCAGGAGGGACACCGTGCCGCTCTGGGGCCGCAGCAGGCCCACCATCATCTTCATGAGCGTGGACTTGCCCGCACCGTTGGAGCCGATGAGCGCCACCTTTTCCCCCTCCCGGATCTCCAGGTCCAGCCCGTCAAAAACGGTGCGGGGCGCCCCCTTTACCGAGCGGTAGGAGAGGGAGACGTTTTGAAAGGAGACGGCGGAAGGCCCCGC
>DYBL01000105.1 GCA_019418625.1 Clostridiales bacterium
TCGGGCCCGCCGGGCATCCCGTGCCAGGTCTTGGTGACCGGGTCATAGGTCTCCCCGCTGTTGGGATACACCACCACCGGCAAGCCGCAGCAGCCGTGCAGCCGTGCCACGAGGGATTCCACGAACTGCGGCGGCGTGCAGTTCACGCCGATCATCCGCAGGTGAGGATGCCCCGCCGCCAAAACTCGGGCGCACTCCTCCACGCTGTCGCCCTCGCAGATGTGCCCGCCGTCCCGGCAGGAAAAGCTCACGTAGTAGTCCGCTCCCAGCTCCTCGGCAAGGTCCGCTGCAATGCACGCCTCATGCAGGGAGGGCATGGTCTCCAGAGCCAGCAGGTCCGCGCCTGCCTCCCACAAAATCTCCATCCGGCGGCGGTGGAAGTCCCGGAGCACCTGGTCGCTGACGCCGTAATTGCCCCGGTATTCAGAGCCGTCGGCAAGGTAGGCGCCGTAGGGACCTACACTGCCCAGGCACAGCGGCATGGGCCGTCCGCTGCTGCGGCCCTCTTCCTCCCACCATACGCGGCGAGCCTCCAGGAAAAGCTCCACGGAGCGGGCAATCAGATCCTCCGCCTCCCGCAGGCTGTAACCCCGCTCCGTGAGGCCGGGGATGGTGGCCTGGTAGCTGTCGGTGATCCCGGCGTCGGCACCGGCACGGAAATAATCCAGATGTACCTTTCGTACCAGCTCCGGCCGCTCTGCCAGGGCCCGGGCCGTCCAGAGCGGGTCGTTCAGGTCACAGCCCATGGCCTCCAGCGGTGTGGACATGGATCCATCCAGCAGCAGGATCTTCTGCTGCGCAAGCACTTCATCCAATGGGATCCGCACGGCTCACGCCTCCTTTCCCGCGTCCGGGGCCTGGCCGTAAACCACCGGCTCCGGGTTCTCTCCCCGCTCCTGGGCCGGTACGAAGCGGTCCCAGAAGTCGTGGAACAGGCGGAAGATCTCTTTCTGCTTGCTGTAAATGAACAGCAGCGTGATGATGACGTAAATGGCGGAGAGCAGGTCCGTCATGGCCCACAGGGTATCCGCCTCGATATTGTAAAACAGCACACAGGGCAGCATATAGTACACCATGTACACCCAGGTAGCCCGGCGGTTGGCCTTGGTGTCGCCAAAGGCGTAGTTCACGGACTTTTCACAGCTGTAATACATGCCGATGATGGTGGTCCAGGCGAAAATGGTGATGGCGATCGCCATGAACCAGCCGCCAAAGGGCCCGAAAGCCACCTTGAAGGCCACGGTGGTCAGCTGGGCGCTGTCCACATCCGGGTAGTCGATATAGGCATTGGTGAGGATCAGGGAAAGCGCCGTCACCGAGCAGACCACGATGGTATCCAGGAACACCTCACCCCAGCCCCAGGACGCCTGACGCACCGGATGATCCGTCTTGGCGGAGGCGTGGGCGATGATGCCGTAGCCGGTGCCCGCATCGTTGGAATAGAGGCCCCGGGCGATGCCGTAGCGGATGGCGTCCCGCACGGTGGCACCTGCAAAGCCGCCCACGCCCGCCATGGGGGTGAAAGCACTCTTGAAGATCAGAGCGACGGCAGAGGGCACCTGGGGCAGGTTCATCAGCAAGATCCCAAGCCCGCCCACGATATAGAGCAGAGCCATGAAGGGCACCACCCGCTCCATGATGGCAGAGATCCGCTTGAGGCCGCCGGCGATGGTCAAAAAGCAGGTCAGGCCCAGCACGATGACCGAGATGGTGGGGTCAATGCCGAAGCCCTCCTCCAGCGCGCCGGTCACAGACTCCGTCTGCACACAGCAGGTCCACGGGCCCAGCACGAAGCAGGCCACCGCCAGCAACACGGCGCCCTTCTTCCAGCCCAGGGCATTGCGCATGACAAAGGAGCGGTCGCACATGTACTCATCCATGGACTGGCTGTACTTGACCCGATACCGCTGGCCCAGAATGATCTCACAGGCCTTGGTGGACATGCCCAGAAGGCCCGACACCCACATCCAGAACACTGCGCCGGGGCCGCCGGAGACGATGGCCGTGGCCACGCCGCCGATATTGCCCACGCCGATGGTATTGGCCATGGCCGTGCAGGCGGCGGCAAAGCCGGAGACGGTGCCCGCGCCCTCCCCCTTGCGGAACATCTTCCCGAAGGTGTTGCGGAAGTTGAAGCCTACCTTTCGGAAATTATAACGAAACCCAAAGCGGATCCCCAGGTAGAGTCCCGTCCCTACCAGGGCCACCGTCATAGGCGTTCCCCACAAAAAGTCGGAGATGGCGGTAATAATTTGCAGCAGCATGTACATTCCTTCCTTGATTTTGTGACTCTTTCACACACTAAATTGCCATATTATAGCATTGGGTCTCTGATATCGTCAATATGGCCCGGCCCAATCTCTTCCGGCAAACTTCACAAAAAAACAAGGAGATCCCGCAGGATCTCCTTGTTCGCATACGCGATCTTCTTTACCGGTCCCGGACTGCCAGAGAGTCCGCCAGGGCGGCGAGGAATCCCTCCGCATCCATGCCGGCCACTGCCTCCTTGGCAGCCTGGGTGCAGCTCTGTACCGCCTTTTCGCAGCCTTCGACGCCCAGAAGGTCCACAAAGGTGACCTTTCCCTCCTCCTGATCGGAGCCGATGGGCTTTCCGAACACGGCGGCGTCGCCGATCACATCCAGCAGATCGTCCCGGATCTGGAAAGCCATGCCCAGCTGGAAGGCATATTCCGTGGCGGCGCGCAGCATGGCATCGCTGCCGCCGGCGGCCTGCACGCCCATGCGGCAGGCACCGGCGATCATGGCGCCGGTCTTGAGCCGGTGCACCTCCCCCAGCTCCGCCTTCGTCCTGGAGGCATGGAGGGTGTCCAGTACCTGGCCCGCCACCATGCCGTCAGCTCCGGCGGAACAGGCCAGCTCCAGCGCACAGGCGGCGCGGCGGCTGTCATCCAGCCCCGGCGCCGTCAAAATGAGGCGGAACGCCTCCGGCTGCAGGGCGTCGCCCGCCAGCACGGCCAGGGTCTCGCCGTAGACCTTGTGGTTGGTGGGCTTGCCCCGGCGCAGGTCGTCATCATCCATGCAGGGCAGATCGTCGTGAATGAGAGAGTAGGTATGCACCAGCTCCAGCGCACACCCTACCGGCAATGCCGTCTGCCAGTTCTCCAGTCCGCAAAGCCGGGCAAACTCCAGCGTCAGCACCGGACGGATGCGCTTTCCGCCCGCCAGGAGGCTGTACCGCATGGATTCATAGAGGTCCGCCCAGTGGGGCTTTTCGGAAAACAGCCCGGAAAGATAGGTTTCCACTGCCTGGCGGTAAGCGCTGTACCGCTGGTCAAACAAAGCCTTGTCCATATTACGTCTCCTCCTCAAACGGCAGCTCCACGGGTGCGCCGTCGCTGCCCTTCATCAGCTTGACCACCTGCTGCTCCGCCCGATCCAGCTCGTCGGAGCACTGGGCGATCAGTGTCGTCCCCTCCGTAAACAGGGCCAGGGAGTCCGCCAGAGGTGCGTCCCCCTTCTCCAGGGCCGCCACGATCTGCTCCAGCCGGCCCAGCTTCTGCTCAAACGTCTGCTTTTCTTCGCTCATCGTCTTGCTCCTTCCCATAGGGCTCCAGGACCCGGGCGGAAAATCCGCCCTCGCCCAGTGTCACGCGCACCATATCGCCGGCAGTCACGTCCTGCCAGCTCTTCAAAATAGTCCCCTGCTCGTTCCGGGCCACGGCATAGCCACGGCCCAGCACCGCAAGCGGACTCAGGGCATCCAGCGACGCGGCCAGAGCGGAAAAGCGCTGCCGCTTGCGGCCCAGCTGCGCACCGGCCAGATCTCCCAGCCGCTGCTGCAGATGCACCAGCGCCATGCGCTTATCCTGGATATATGCCCCGTGATCCCGGAGACATCGCTTGTCTGCCAGCGTCTCCAGCCGCCGGCGCAGGGATTCCAGCCGGGCGATCTGGCTTTGCTCCAGACGCACCTGCATGTCCCGCAGCTGCCGGGTGAGGTCCATGCGATCCGGCACCGCGATCTCCGCGGCGTTGGACGGCGTGGAAGCCCGGGCGTCCGCCACAAAATCGGAAATGGTCACATCCGGCTCATGACCCACGGCGGAGATGATGGGCGTTTTGCAATCGTAGATAGCACGGGCCACCCGCTCGTCGTTGAAAGCCCACAGGTCCTCCATGGAGCCGCCGCCCCGGCCCGTGATGATCACATCGCCGATGTGCCAGCGGTCTGCATAGCGGATGGCGCCGGCGATCTCCGGCGGGGCCTCGGCCCCCTGCACCCGTACGGGCAGCAAAATGACCTTGGCCAGCGGATAGCGCCGCCGCAGGATGCGGATCATATCATGCACTGCCGCGCCGGCGGCGGAGGTGACCACGGCGATCCGCTCCGGATAGGCCGGCAGCGGCTTTTTGTGGGCCGGGTCAAAAAGCCCCTCCGCCTGGAGCTTGGCCTTGAGCTGCTCAAAGGCCACCGCCAGATCGCCCGCACCCAGAGGCGAGAGGGTATTGCAGTAGAGCTGATACGCCCCGTCCCGTGG
>DYBL01000106.1 GCA_019418625.1 Clostridiales bacterium
AGCTGGAGGCCATGACCTGCGTTTGCTCCGTGGGCCTGGACATGATCGCCGTCCCCGGCGACACGCCCGCCGAGACCATCGCCGCCATCATCGCCGACGAGGCGGCCATCGGCATGGTCAACTGCAAGACCACCGCCGTGCGGCTGATCCCCGCCCCCGGCAAGACGGTGGGCGACACGGTGGAGATCGGGGGCCTCTTCGGCAGCGCCCCGGTCATGCCGGTGCACCCGGAGTCCAGCGCGGACTTCATTGCACGCGGCGGCCGCATCCCGGCCCCCATGCACAGCCTGAAAAACTGAATGCCTGCTGAAAAAACGGCGTGACGAAAGTCACGCCGTTTTCTGTTGGACAAAAAGACCGCCGGACGGCACGCTTACGGGCAGTCCGGCGGTTTGGCAGCCTTTTTGTAAAGATGTGTTTATCCGCAGATGGCGCGGAAGAGCAGGGGGATCAGCAAAACAAGCCCTGCGCCCGCAGCGGCGGTGCATACCACTTTCCGAAAATCCCGCTGCTGTGCGGGAGACATGGCGTAAAACCACTTCATATGGATGACCTCCTGAAAAAGCTCACATCTGCCCGGCAAAGCGGGCCTTGTCCCGGTCGATCTTCTTCTGATAGCGGTCCTGCTCGGAAAAGACGCAGCCGCAGTACTTCTGCATATAAAAACCCAGCTCCCGGGCACGCTGGTTGCCCTCCCGGAAATTGGGGCGGAAATCCCGATAGAGGAACGTGACGCCGTACCGCTCCGCAGCGGCCTGGGCGGCTGCGGCAATGGCCTCGTGGTTTTGGTAGGTGCTGGCAAGCAAGGTGGAGGTGAAGGCGGCAAAGCCGTGCTCAGCGGCATAGCGGGCCGTCTCCTCCAGCCGGTGGCCGTAGCAGTAGCCGCAGCGGTGGTCGATATCGGAGGCCACATGCTCCACGAATTCCCGCAGGCCGTAGTCCTCCTGGACCCGTACCTCCATGCCGATGGTGGGAGCATAGGTAAGCAGACAGTCCCGACGGGCCTCGTATTCTTTCCAGGGGTGGATATTGGGGTTATACCAGAACGCCACCGGCTCGATGCCCACGGCGCGCAATGGCTCGATGCAGCTGAGCGAGCAGGGGGCGCAGCAGCAGTGCAGCAGGACCTGATCCATGGATGTTCCTCCCGTTCCTTGGGTGAAATAGATACAAATCAGTATATCACAGCGAAGAAAAAAGGGGAAGAAAAAAGATAAACGATTTCTTAACGATTTTTTTACACACTTGCCGCAATTTGTCAATTGCACATTCCGTGGAAAAAGAGTACAATACACAACTAATGTGGTATCTTGTGGCTTGCCGGTCCATATGGGCTGTGTAAGCGGTTCCCAAAGGAGGAAAACAGATTGAAAGTCGGCCTTGATGTAGGCTCCACCACCATTAAGTGTGTGGTTTTGGACGATGCGGACCGCATCGTGTACAGTACATATGAGCGGCATTTCAGCCATATCCTGGAAAAGTCCGAGGAGCTTTTGCGCCGGGTGGCGGAGCAGTATGTGCCCGGCGGCAGCGCCCAGCTGGCCATTTCCGGCTCTGCCGGCATGGGAATGGCGGACAGCGTGGGCGTTCCCTTTGTGCAGGAGGTGTTTGCCACCCGTGTGGCGGCGGGGCGTCTGGCACCCGGCACCGATGTGATCATCGAGCTGGGCGGTGAGGATGCCAAGATATTGTTTTTGACCGGCGGCACGGAGGTGCGTATGAACGGCTCCTGCGCCGGCGGCACCGGTGCGTTCATTGACCAGATGGCCACCCTTTTGAAAATGACCGCCGACGAGATGGACGCGGCGGCCGCGCAGGCGGAAAAGACCTATACCATCGCCTCCCGCTGCGGCGTGTTCGCCAAGAGCGACGTACAGCCCCTTATCAACCAGGGCGCCCGGGCAGAGGATATCGCCGCCAGTATCTATCAGGCGGTGGTGAACCAGACCATCGCGGGTTTGGCCCAGGGCCGTCCCATTACCGGCAATGTGCTGTATCTGGGCGGACCGCTGACCTTCTCCCGCTGCCTGCGCCGCAGCTTTGACAAGACCCTGGGCGTCCAGGGCACCTGCCCGGACAACAGCCTGCTGTTCGTGGCGCTGGGCGCGGCTTTCTATGCGGACCAGACCTTCTCTTTGGAGGAGGTGGCAGAGGAGCTCAAGACCCGGGGCGCTTCCGAGACCTACCGGTCTCAGCCGCCGCTTTTTGAGAGCAAGGAGGAATATGAGGCATTCCGGGCCCGGCACGCCAAGGCGGCGGTGCCCCGGGTGCCCTTTACGGCGGACTACGCCGCTCCCGTGCACATCGGCATCGACTCCGGCTCCACCACCGTGAAGCTGGTGGTCATCGACCAGGACGCCCGACTGCTGTTTACGGATTACCGGCCCAACCTGGGCAATCCGGTGCCGCTGATCCGGGAGGTGCTCACCAAGCTCTACGAAGAGCATCCGGCTTTGCATGTGGCCTCCGTGACCACCACCGGCTATGGTGAGGACCTGGCCAAGTCCGCCTTCCATGCCGATTACGGCGTGGTGGAGACGGTGGCCCACTTCACCGCCGCCCGGCACTTTTTGCCCAATGTGGACTTCATCATCGACATCGGCGGCCAGGATATGAAGTGCTTCAAGATCGACCAGGGCGCCATCAGCAATATCTTCCTCAACGAGGCGTGCTCCTCCGGCTGCGGAAGCTTTCTGCAGACCTTTGCCCAGGCACTGGGCTACGACGTGAAGGAATTTGCCAAGCTGGGCCTCTTTGCCGACCGTCCCGTGGACCTGGGCAGCCGGTGCACGGTGTTTATGAACTCCTCTGTCAAGCAGGCCCAGAAGGACGGCGCCACCATCGAAAATATCTCCGCGGGCCTTTCCATCTCCGTGGTGAAAAACGCCATCTACAAGGTCATCCGCGCCGCCTCCCCGGAGGAGCTGGGCCGCAACATCGTGGTCCAGGGCGGCACGTTCTACAACGAGGCCGTACTGCGGGCCTTTGAAAAGGAGATGGGCGTGGAGGTCATCCGGCCCGATATCGCCGGACTCATGGGCGCTTACGGCGCGGCTCTTTACGGCCGGGGCAAGGCAGGCAGCGGCGCGGTGAGCACGCTGCTGAGCCGGCAGGAACTGAGAGACTTCCGCCAGGAGACCCGCAACGAGGTGTGCGGCCGCTGCGGCAACAACTGCCAGCTGACCATCAGCACCTTTGCCGACGGCGGCACCTACATCAGCGGCAACCGCTGCGACCGGCCCGTCACCGGCAAGGCGGACTCCGGCGAGCGCAACCTCTATGCCTACAAGCGCAAGCTGATTTTGGGCTACAAGCCCGTTCCCGGCAAGCGGGGCAAGATCGGAATCCCCCTGTGCCTGAACATGTGGGAGCTGCTGCCCTTCTGGCACACGTTCTTCACCAAGCTGGGCTTTGCGGTGTACCACAGCCCTCTGTCCAGCCGGGACCTCTACCTCAAGGGCCAGGGCACCATCCCCAGTGATACGGCGTGCTTCCCGGCCAAGCTGGCCCACGGCCATATCCATTTCCTCTCCAAGCTTGGGCTGGACGCCATCTTCTACCCCTGCATGACCTACAACCTGGATGAGGGCCTGGGCGACAACCACTATAACTGCCCGGTGGTGGCCTATTACCCGGAGGTCATCGCCGGCAACTGCCCGGAGATCAAGGACACCAAGTTCATCTACGACTACGTGGGACTGCACCGCCCCAAGGACTTCACCAAGAAGATCCACGAGGCCCTGCGCCGTTACTTCCCGGATATCACCCGCGGTGAGGTGCGGGAGGCGGCGGACGCGGCCTATGCCGAGTACGCCCACCACATGTCCCTCATCCGCAAGGAGGGCGAGCGGGTCATGGACCAGGCCCGGGCCGAGGGCCGGCGGATCATCGTGCTGGCGGGCCGACCCTACCATGTGGACCCGGAGGTGAACCACGGCATCGATACCCTCATCACCCAGTTCGGCGCCGCCGTGGTGACGGAGGACTCCATCTCCAACCGTGTGGAGAAGTTCCCCACCACCGTGCTCAACCAGTGGACCTATCACGCCCGGCTGTACGCGGCGGCCAAATACTGCTGCGAGCACCATGACATGGACCTGGTGCAGCTGGTGAGCTTCGGCTGCGGCGTGGACGCCATCACCTCCGACGAGACCAGGGAGATCCTGCTTGCGGGCGGCAAGCTCTATACCCAGCTGAAAATCGACGAGATCACCAATCTGGGCGCGGTGCGCATCCGCCTGCGGAGCCTGTTTGCCGCCCTGGATGAACAAGACGAGGCAAGAAAGGAGCGGTAATATGGAATTGGCGTTTCAAGAGTATCCCAAGTTCACCCCGGAGATGAAAAAGACCCATAAGATCCTCATCCCCAACATGGCGCCGGTGCAGTTCCGCATCCTGGCCGCCGTCATGAAGCAGGCGGGCTACACCTGCGAGCTGCTGGAAAACTGCGGCAGCCAGGTGTGCGAGCTGGGCCTCAAATATGTGCATAATGACACCTGCTATCCGGCGCTGCTGGTCATCGGCCAGTTCCTGGACGCCCTGGGCTCCGGGAAGTACGATCTGGACCACACAGCCCTCATCATCACCCAGACCGGCGGCGGCTGCCGTGCCTCCAACTACATCCACCTGCTGCGCAAGGCCTTGGCCAAGGCCGGCTACGGCCAGGTGCCCGTGGTGAGCCTGAACTTCTCCGGATTGGAGAAGGACTCCGGCTTCCCCATGACCGTGCCCATGATGCGCAAGCTCCTGGCCTGCATTTACTACGGCGATCTGCTGGTGGCCCTCCGGGCCCAGACGGAGCCCTATGAGACCCATCAGGGAGATGCCCAGGCATTGCAGGAAAAGTGGCTGGATACCATCTGCGGCTGGGTGCTCCAGGACAAGGGCTGGACGGGCCGGGAGATCAAGGCGGCCATGCCCAAGATCGCCCGGGAGTTCGCGGCCATCCCCGTCCACCGGGTGCCCAAGGTGAAAGTGGGCGTGGTGGGTGAGATCTACGTGAAGTACTCCCCCTTGGGCAACAACGATCTGGAAAAGTTCCTGGCCAGCCAGGACTGCGAGGTGAACCTGCCGGGCCTCATGGGCTTTGTGCAGTACTGCGCCTACAATCCCTCTGAGACGGCCCGGCTGTACGGCGGCACCTTCCTGGAAAAGCATGTCTCCGATGTGATCCTCAAGTACATCGAGAGCATGGAGTCCGTGATGATCCGGGTGCTGAAAGAAAACGGCTACCATGCGCCGCTGCCCTTCCGGGAGCTGGTGAAGCTGACGGACGGCCTCATCAGCACCGGCGACAAAATGGGCGAGGGCTGGCTCCTCACCGCCGAGATGGTGGAGCTGATCCGGGCGGGGTATGAGAACATCGTCTGCGCCCAGCCTTTCGGCTGCCTGCCCAACCACATCTGCGGCAAGGGCATGATCAACAAGATCCGGGAGCTCTATCCCCAGGCCAACATCACCCCCATCGACTACGACCCCAGCGCCACCCGCGTCAACCAGGAAAACCGCATCAAGCTCATGCTGGCGGTGGCCCGGGAGCGGCTGGAGGAGAGGACTGCGCCTGACGCCCATACGGCGAAGGCTGCGCCGGAGAGAGAAACAGCTGCGGTGTGAACCCCGGCGAAAACTGGAAAACCCGTATGGACAGGCGGCGCAAAAGGCCGCCTGTCCTCTTTTTTCGAGGGAAATCATTTGACGAACGGCGCAATATGGTAGTATAATAACATGATTTACTATGTACACGGAGGAGCAGCTTATGTGGATCGCGGACAAGTGGCAGGACTATGAGCTTCTGGACTGCGGCGGGGGAGAGAAGCTGGAGCGCTGGGACAAGCAGTATCTGGTGCGGCCCGACCCCCAGGCGATTTGGGACACGCCCCGGAAAAACCCCGCCTGGAAGCGGGCGGACGGACGGTATCTGCGCAGCCAGACCGGCGGCGGACATTGGGAGAAAAAGTCCCTGCCGGAGAGCTGGAAGATCCGTTACGGGGAGCTGACGTTCCAGGTCAAGCCCATGAACTTCAAGCATACGGGCCTTTTCCCCGAGCAGGCGGTCAACTGGGATTTCGTCATGGACAAGATCCGCTCCGCTGGCCGGCCCATCCGGGTACTGAATCTCTTTGCCTATACGGGCGGCGCCACGGTGGCCTGCGCCAAGGCGGGGGCCAGTGTGTGCCATGTGGACGCGGCCAAGGGCATGGTGGCCTGGGCCAAGGACAATGCCCGCCTTTCCGGCCTGGAGGACGCGCCCATCCGCTGGATCGTGGATGACTGCGCCAAATTCGTGGAGCGGGAGATCCGCCGGGGCAAGACCTACGACGCCATCATCATGGACCCGCCCAGCTACGGCCGTGGCCCCGGCGGCGAGGTGTGGAAGCTGGAGGAGAGCCTGTATCCCTTTGTGAAGCTGTGCACGGGCGTGCTGTCGGATAAGCCGCTGTTCGTGCTGATCAACTCCTACACCACGGGCCTGGCCCCCTCGGTGCTGGGGTATCTCCTGCACACGCTGGTGGCGGAGAAATATGGCGGCAAGTGCACCTGGGACGAGCTGGGCCTTCCCGTAACGGAGACGGGCCTGGCATTGCCCTGCGGCGCTACGGGCCGCTGGTTTTCGGAGTGACAGATAGACCATGGAAACGATCATCCAAACAGAAAACGTACAATTCGCCTATCCGGCGGAGGAGGGGAAAACGGCCCCTCTGGCGCTGGGCGGCGTGACGCTGGCCATCCAGCGGGGCAGCTTTGTGGTGGTGCTGGGACACAACGGCTCCGGCAAGTCCACCCTGGCCAAGACCTTTAACGGCGTGCTGCTGCCCTGCGGCGGCCAGGTGCTGGTAGAGGGAATGGACACCCGGGACGAGGCAAAGCTCCTGGCCATCCGGCAGCGGGTGGGCATGGTGTTCCAGAACCCGGACAACCAGATCGTGGCCAACGTGGTGGAAGAGGACGTGGCCTTTGCTCCGGAGAACCTGGGCGTTCCCACGGAGGAGATCCGGCGCCGGGTGGACGATGCCCTGGCCGCCGTGGGCATGCGCGAGTTCGTGCGCCACGCGCCCCACCTGCTCTCCGGCGGACAAAAGCAGCGCATCGCCATCGCCGGCGTGCTGGCCATGGAGCCGGCGTGCATCGTGCTGGACGAGGCCACCGCCATGCTGGACCCGGTGGGTCGGCGGGAGGTGCTCTCTACCGTCCACCGGCTCAACCGGGAAAAGGGCATCACCGTGGTGCTCATCACCCACCACATGGACGAGGCCGAAGAGGCGGACCGGGTGGTGGTCATGGACGACGGAAAGGTGGCCATGGACGGTACGCCCCGGGAGGTATTTACCCAGGTGGACGCTCTGCGGTCCATGGGGCTGACCGTGCCGGACACGGTGGACCTTTTGGATCGGCTGCGCCGGGACGGGGTGGACGTGCCCCTGGATGCGCTGACGGTGGAGGAGTGCGCCGACGCCGTTTTTGCGGCCTTGAACAAACAATGACGGAAAGGGACGGACAAGGATTGGAACCGATTCTTAGTATCAAACACCTGACCCATACCTATGGGATCGGCACGCCTTTTTGCCGCAGCGCGGTGGAGGATGTGTCCTTTGACGTGATGGACGGGGAGTTCCTGGGCGTCATCGGCCACACCGGCTCCGGCAAGTCCACGCTCATCCAGCACCTGAACGGACTGCTGCGGCCCACCTCCGGCCAGATTTTGCTGGGGGGCCGGGATATCTGGGCGGAGCCCAAGAAGATCCGGGACGTGCGGTTCCAGGTGGGGCTGGTGTTTCAGTATCCGGAGTACCAGCTCTTTGAGGAGACCGTGTATAAGGACATCGCCTTCGGCCCGGCCAATATGGGAAAGACCGGGGCGGAGCTGGATCGCTGCGTGCGGGAGAGTGCGAAGCTGGTGGGCATCCGGGATGACCAGCTGAAAAAATCCCCTTTTGAACTCTCCGGAGGACAGAAGCGCCGGGTGGCCCTGGCCGGAGTGATCGCCATGGAGCCCAAGGTGCTGGTGCTGGACGAGCCCACTGCCGGACTGGACCCGGCGGGCCGGGAAAATCTGATGGCCAACATCCGGGACTATCACCGCAACAAGCATACCACGGTGGTGCTGGTGAGTCACAGCATGGACGAGATCGCCCGGAACGTGGACCGCATCGTGGTGCTCAAGAGCGCCCATGTACTCATGAGCGGCACCCCTCGGGAGGTATTTGCCCGGGGTGACGAGCTGCTTTCCGCCGGACTGGACGTGCCGGAGGTGACCCGGGTGGCCATGGCGCTCCGGCGCCGGGGGCTGCCCATCGACCCGGCCGTGTATACGGTGGAGGAGCTGGAGCGCGCGCTGTTGGCGGCGCGGAAAGGCGGTGGCGCATGCTGAAGGATATCACGCTGGGACAGTATTTCCCCGGCGATACGGTGGCCCACCGGCTGGACCCCCGCACGAAGATCTTGCTGGTGGTGCTGTATATCACGGCGCTGTTCTGCGCCAAGGGCGTGGTGACCTACGCCATCATGTCGGCGGTGCTGGCGGTGTGCGTGCGCATTTCCAAGGTGGGACTGCGCTCGCTGGTGCGGGGTCTCAAGCCCGTGCTGTTCATTATCGTTTTCACCGGCCTTTTGAATCTGCTTTTCACACCGGGAGACCACTATCTGGTGGAGTGGGGCTTCCTGCGTATCTCCGATACGGGCGTGCGCAACGCGGTGTTCATGGTCATCCGCATCATGCTGCTCATTATGGGCACGTTCCTTTTGACCTATACCACCAGCCCCATCCGTCTGACGGATGCGCTGGAACAGCTCATGGGCGGACTCAAGCGGTTCCATGTGCCGGTGCACGAGCTTTCTATGATGATGTCCATTGCCCTGCGGTTCATTCCCACCCTCATTGAAGAGACGGACAAGATCATGTCTGCCCAGAAGGCCCGCGGCGCGGACTTTGAAAGCGGCGGCCTGGTGCAGAAGGCAAAGGCTCTGGTGCCCATTCTGGTGCCGCTGTTCATCAGCGCCTTCCGCCGTGCCGACGAGCTGGCCACGGCCATGGAGTGCCGCTGCTACCACGGCGGCGAGGGCCGCACGAAGCTCCAGGTGCTGCGTTATGAGCGCCGGGACTACGCGGCGCTGATCCTGGGCGCGGCGGTGTGTGCTTTGGTGATCGTGTTGCGCCAGTTCGGCATTTGACCGCTGCGGCGGAGAGAAAAGGAGCGTCCTCATGCGAAATATTGCCCTGAAACTCATGTATAACGGCACCGCCTACCACGGTTGGCAGGTGCAGAAAAACGCGGTCACTGTCTGTGAGACGCTGCAGGACGCCCTGGAAAAGATCACCGGCGCGCCGGTGCATCTGACCGGCTGCGGCCGCACGGACGCCGGTGTCCACGCAGAGCATTACATCGCCAATTTCCATACGGACTCCCGCATCCCCGTGGAGCGGCTGCCCTTTGCCATCAACACCCATACGCCGGAGGACATTGCCGTCAAGGAGGCCTATGAGGTGGCGGAGGATTTCAACGCCATCGGTTCGTGCCTGCGCAAGGAGTATACGTACCGCATCTATAATTCCCGGTTCAAAAACCCCTTTTACGTGAACCGCGCGTATTTTTATCCCAAGCATCTGGACGAGGAATTTCTCAGCCGGGCGGCGGGCATGTTCGTGGGCACCCACGATTTCCGCGCCGTGCGCTCCGTGGGTATGGAGACCCGCTCCACCGTGCGCACCATCTACTACTGCGATGTGACGCGCAGCGGCGATCTTCTGGAGCTGAAGGTGTGCGCCAACGGCTTTTTGTACAACATGGTCCGTGCCATCACCGGCACGGTGCTCTACGCGGCGGAGGGCAAATTTGCCCCGGAGGACATCCCCGGCATTCTGGAGCGGGGCGACCGCACGGCGGCCGGGCCCACGGTGCCGCCCGGTGGACTGTACCTGACAAAACTGTGGTATGAGGATGAACGACTCAATGGCTGATACGACGAACGACATCTGGAACGACAGTGACGGGGAGGAGCAGTCTCCCAAAAAGCGCGGGAAGCTGGGCCGCTTCGTGCTGTTTTTCCTGACGCTGGCAGTGGTGCTGGCGGTGGTGCTGGTGGCGGCCTACCGGGATGGCACCGGCTTTGACGTGCTGCGCCGCTACCTCAATTACGGTATTTCCAGCCAGGAGGAGACGGACGAGGGCTACCGCTACGACGCCGCCGCCAAAAACCGCTTTGCCGCTCTGGGCGACACGCTGGTGGTGCTGTCGGATACCTCGCTGCGGCTGCTGGACGGAAGCGGTGCGGAGCTGTGGTCGGAGACGGTGCAGATGGATGCGCCGGCCCTGGTCACCGGCGGCGGCCGGGCCGTGGCCTACGGGGTAGGCGGCCGGGTTTTGTATGTGCTGGACGAAAACGGTCTTGTGGGCAAACTGGAGGCCAACGAGGACGAGCCCTATATCGCGGCCACCCTCAACGCCGAGGGCTGGCTTGCGGTGACGGCGGAAAAGAAAAACTACAAGGGCTGCGTGTCTGTGTACAACGCTTCCATGGAGAAGGTATTTGACTTCAACTCCTCCCGCCGCTTTGTGACGGACGCCTATGTGACGGACGACTGCAAGCGCCTGGCGGCCGTGACCCTGGGCCAGGAGGGCGGCACGTTTATCAGCAATGTGGTGCTCTACGATCTGAAGGAAACGGAGCCCATGGCGGATTACAGCATCACCGACGGGCTGGTCATGTCCATCGGACAGATGAACGGCGAGCTGGTCACGGTGGCGGACAGCAGGCTGACGTTTGCGGACCCCGGCGGCGAGATCTCCGGGGAGTACACCTACGGCGGCGAGTATCTGCGGGAATTTGACTGTCAGGGCGACGGTTATGTGGTGCTGCTTTTGAACCGGTACCAGTCCGGCAGCGTGGGGCGTCTTGTGACTGTGGGGACGGATGGCGCGGAGATGGCGTCTTTGGATGTGAACCGGGAGATCCTCAGCGTTTCGGCGGCGGGGCGGTATATCGCCGTGCTGTATACGGACTCGCTGGTGGTCTATAATCCGGACCTTCAGGCATATGCAACATTGGAGGGCACGGACGCGGCCAAGGAGGCACTGGTGCGCCAGAACGGCTCTGCGCTGCTGATCGGAGCGGAGTCGGCGCGGCTGTATCTCCCTTAAGTGGAAAGAACTTTTGGGGAGTTAACAAAACGTTTACAGGAGGAAAGGTAGGCAAGAATGACGACAACTGTTATAATAGATATCGCTGCGGCGGTTGTCCTGCTGGGCTTTGCCGCAGGCGGTGCCAAGCGGGGACTGTTCCGCGCGCTTGCCGGACTTTTGACCATCGTGGTGGCGCTGGCCGGCGCCGGGATCATCGCTGCTGCGCTGACCACACCGGTGACCAAACTGGTGACGCCGCTGCTGGCGGAGCATGTGGAGCAGCGGGTGGAAAATGCCCTGGCGGAGGAAGCCGGCCAGGTGCAGATGCCGGAGGCGGATGTGGACGACGGAGGCGATCTTTTGGATCTGCTCTCGCTCATCGGTCTGGACAGCGACGTGCGGGAGAATCTGGCGGAAGACATCCAGAACGCCGTGCACGACACCGGCGTGTCTGTGGCCACCGCCGTGGTGGAGAGCCTGACCAGGACCTTCATCTACGGAGCGCTGTTCCTTCTCTCCTTTGCCGCCTTGCTGATCCTGCTGAAGATCGCCATCCGGGCCATGGACCTGGTGCTGAAGCTGCCGGTGCTCCACGGGCTCAATTCGCTGGGCGGTGCTGCCATTGGCCTTGCGGAGGGCGCGCTGGTGCTGTTTTTGGCCGTGTGGGTGCTTCGCCGGCTGGGCATGTCCTTTGAGACCGGTCCGGCGGCCCAGACGATCCTGTTTCAATTTTTCACGACGCACACCCCGCTGGATGTGCTGTCGCTTTTGCAATAACGCTGGAGGTATACGATGCAGCCGACTCTGTGTTCAAGATGTAAGAAAAATGTGGCCGTTGTGTTCATTTCCAAAATGGAGGGAGACAAGACCATCAATGAGGGCCTTTGCCTCAAATGCGCCAAGGACCTGGGGCTTCCCCAGGTGGACGATATGATGAAGCGCATGGGCATCTCCGACGAGGATCTGGAGACGCTCAACAATGAGATGCTCCAGGCCATGAACGGCGTGGAGAATATCGAGGACCTGCCCGGCGGGGAGGAAGACCCCGGCGAGGAAGAAGAGGGCAAGACCGCCACGTTCCCCTTCCTCAACCGCCTATTCTCCGGCAGCGACGCCCCCCGGGACAGCGGCAGCGAGGATGCGTCCTCCGCTGCGCCCCGCTCCGGCCGGGACAAGGAGAACCGGAAAGAGGGAAAGAACAATAAGCGCAAATATCTGGAAAACTACTGCATCTCCCTGACGCAGAAGGCCAAGGACGGCAAGCTGGACCCGGTGATCGGCCGCGCCCAGGAGATCGAGCGGGTGGTGCAGATCCTCAACCGCCGCCAGAAGAACAATCCCTGCCTCATCGGCGAGCCCGGCGTGGGCAAGACCGCCATCGCCGAGGGCCTTGCCCAGCGGATCGCGGAGGGAGATGTGCCTTTCAAGCTGCGGGATAAGGAGGTCTATCTGCTGGATCTGACTGCCCTGGTGGCGGGCACCCAGTTCCGGGGCCAGTTCGAGTCCCGGATGAAGGGCCTCATCGATGAGGTCAAGCGCCTGGGCAACATCATTTTGATGATCGACGAGGTGCACAACATCGTGGGCGCCGGCGATGCCGAGGGCAGCATGAACGCGGCCAATATTCTGAAGCCCGCCCTCTCCCGGGGGGAGATCCAGGTCATCGGTGCCACCACGTTCAATGAGTACCGCAAGTCCATCGAAAAGGACACGGCCCTGGAGCGCCGCTTCCAGCCGGTGACGGTGAACGAGCCGTCCATCGAGGACTCGGTGGAGATCCTCAAGGGCCTGGCGCCCAACTATGAGAAGTACCACGGTGTGAAGATCTCCGAGGGGATCCTGCGCCAGGCGGTGGTACTCAGCGAGCGGTATATCACCGACCGCTTCCTGCCGGATAAGGCCATCGACCTCATTGACGAGGCCTGCTCCGACCTGAACCTGAAAGACCCGGACATCTCCCGGCGGATGCAGATCCAGCAGGAGCTGGACGACTATGAGAAAGAGCGCACCATGCTGGAAGAGAGCCAGCAGGACGGCGGCGAGCCGGACTACGAGCGCATGGCCTTCCTCAAGAGCAAGGAGATGCAGCTGAACACGGAGCTGACGGCTCTTTGCGAAAAGGGTGATCCCCAGCTCTCCATGGAAAACCTGGCCCACGTCATCGAGCTTTGGACGAAGATCCCCGCCGCCAAGATCCGGGAGCAGGAGTTCCAGCGTCTGAGCCAGCTGGAACAGCGGCTCAAGAGCCACATCATCGGTCAGGACGAGGCCATCGAGGCCGTGTCCGCGGCAGTGCGGCGCAACCGGGTGGGCATTTCCCCCAAGCATAAGCCCGTGAGCTTCATTTTCGTGGGCTCCACCGGCGTTGGCAAGACGGAGCTTGTCAAGCAGCTGGCCAGTGACCTTTTCAACACCCCGGACGCCCTGATCCGTCTGGACATGTCGGAGTTTATGGAAAAGCACTCCGTCTCCCGGATCGTGGGTTCCCCGCCGGGCTATGTGGGCTATGATGAGGCGGGCCAGCTGACGGAGAAGATCCGCCGCAAGCCCTATGCCGTGGTGCTGTTTGACGAGATCGAAAAGGCCCACCCCGATGTGCTCAACGTGCTGCTCCAGATCCTGGACGACGGTGAGATCACCGACGCCCACGGTCGGAAAGTCAACTTTGAAAACACCATCATCGTCATGACCTCCAACGCCGGCAGCGCCAGCAAGGAGGGCACGGTGGGCTTTGACCGCTCCGTGAGCCAGCAGGATCATGAGCGTGCCATGAAGGCGCTCCAGCAGTTCCTGCGGCCGGAGTTCATCAACCGTGTGGACGCGGTCATCACCTTCAACCGTCTCAGTGAGGAGAACTTCCAGGGCATTGCCCGCATCATGCTGGATGAGCTGGTGGCGTCCCTGAAGGAAAAGAGCATCACCTTTACCTATGACGACGCCCTGGTCGCCTGGCTGACCCACAAGTCCTACTCGTTGACCTATGGTGCCCGCAATCTGCGCCGTACCATTCAAAAGGAAGTGGAGGATCCTTTGGCCACCCGGATCATTGAAAGCTATGAAACTCCCTTCACCCAGGTCCGCGCCACGGTGGAGGAGGAAAAGGTCCGGCTGTATACGCTGTAAAGAGGAGGCGAGGGCTGTGCTGTTTCGCAAGGATATCGAGCCCCACTGCGCCTACTGTCAGCGGGGCCAGCAGATCAACGAGCGGGAGGTAGCCTGCGTCAAGCGGGGCATCGTTCAGATGGAGGACCACTGCCGGGCCTTCAAATACGATCCCCTCAAGCGGGTGCCGCCTCGTCCTGCGGCGCTGGATACGGAAAAACTGAAAGAAGCGGATTTCTCTTTGTGAGGGAAAACAAAATCAGGCACCCCGGCCCGGGGTGCCTGATTTGCTAAAGGAGGTACGGGTATGGAGATTCGGAAAGTTTGGGCGCTTTATTACAGCGCCACAGGCACCACGGACAAGGCGGTGAACACCATTGCGGAAGCTCTGGCGCAAGCGCTGGAGGTGCCGCTGGAACGGGTGGGCTTCACCCGGCCGGCAGAGCGGCAAAAGGAGTATTCCTTTACAGAAACAGACCTGGTGGTGGTGGGCTCTCCCACCTACGCGGGCAAGCTGCCCAACAAGATCCTGCCGGACTTTCAGACAAAACTCCACGGAAACGGCGCCCTGGCAGTGGCGGTGGTGCTGTTCGGCAACCGCAGCTACGACAATTCCCTGGCGGAGCTTTGCGCTGTTTTGGAGGGAGACCGCTTCCATACGGTGGCCGCCGGAGCCTTTGTGGGCCGTCATGCCTTCACGGACGTATTGGGTGAGGGACGGCCGGACTGGGATGACCGGCGTGAGATGACGGCGTTTGCCAAAGCGATTGCTGACAAGGTCATTTCCTTGACAGAAATCCCTGCCGCCGTTGTAGTCCCCGGTGATGCCGCCGCTCCCTACTATGTGCCCAAGGGGACGGACGGACAGCCGGCCAAGTTCCTCAAGGCCAAGCCCCAGACGGATGTGGGCAAGTGCACCAATTGCGGCGCCTGCGCCCGCCTTTGCCCCATGGGCGCCATCGACCCGGAGAATGTGGCCTCTGTGCCCGGCACCTGCATCAAGTGCCAGGCCTGCGTGCGCAAGTGCACCCGCCGCGCCAAATACTTTGACGACCCGGCCTTTTTGAGCCATGTGGCCATGCTGGAGCAAAACTTCACGGAGCCGAAGAAGAACGAGGTGTTTTTGTGAGTGGAAGCGTGGGGGGAGACCGTATGAGATGGATACGCCGGACGCTGTATGTCTTTGGGATATTGGGTTTTTCCAATCTGGCAGCGGCCGCCTGTATGGCACCGTACATGGTGAGTGCGAACGGTGCTGGCGGTCTGCTGCTGGGGCTGGTATCCCTGGCCCTGCTGGGCTGTGCACTGCTTTGCCCTCTGGGGAGAGACGCCTTTCCTACCCGCGTTATCCAGACGCTGGCAGGAGGCGTGGAGCTGCTTCGGCTTTTCCTGGTGACGGCGACGATCAACGCAGCGTCGGTCCTGGGCTTTTTGCTGACGGTTTCTCCGTGGACCGGTGCGGATGGCTATGAAAGAGGCGTGGGGGCGCTGATCTGCGGGGTACATGTATTCCTTGTGGTGGCGGTGGAGGCCGCCGTCTTTTGGAACGGCATGATCCGGGTGTACCTGACCTCTGTCCAGCTGGGATTGAAGCATCGGATACTGGCGGCGCTGTGCGGCTGGATCCCGCTGGTCAACATCTGGTATCTCACGAAGATCATCCGCATCGCCTCGGACGAGGTGGAGTTTGAAACAGAGAAGTGGGAGCTGGACGAGACCCGGGCCGAAAGTGAGATCTGCAAAACAAAGTATCCCCTCCTGCTGGTCCATGGGGTGTTCTTCCGGGACTACCGCTACATCAATTACTGGGGCCGCATCCCCAGGGAGCTGCGGCGCAACGGCGCCCGGATCTACTACGGCTGCCAGCAGTCTGCCGCCGCGGTGGAGGACAGCGGAAAGGAACTGGCGGAGCGGATCCGTGCCATCATAACCGAGACCGGCTGCGAAAAGGTCAATATCATCGCCCATTCCAAAGGCGGGCTGGACAGCCGGGCGGCCATTGCCCATCAGGGGATGGGACCGTATGTTGCCACCCTCACCACCATCAATACGCCCCACCGGGGATGCATTTTTGCCGAGTACCTGCTGGGCAAGGTGCCCCAGGCGGCCCGGCGGAAGATCGCGGACACCTATAACGCCACACTTCGGCGCCTGGGGGACGAGGACCCGGATTTCCTGGCGGCGGTAACGGACCTGACTGCCTCCGCCTGCGAAAGGCGAAACGCCGTCACGCCGGACGATCCCGGCGTGGTGTATGAGAGCGTCATGTCCTACTGCAGACGGGCCGGTCATGGAAAGTTTCCTCTGAATATGACGCATCCCATCGTCCGCCATTTTGACGGAAAAAACGACGGGCTGGTGTCAGTGGACTCGGCGAAGTGGGGCAGCCGCTTCACGCTGCTGGAGCCTCGTGGAAAACGCGGCATCTCCCATGGAGATGTGGTGGACCTGAACCGGGAGAATATCCCGGGGTTCGATGTGCGGGAATTTTATGTGGAGCTGGTGGCGGATCTGAAGCGGCGCGGGTATTGAGAGACAAAACAAAAAAGCGGAGGCATCCAATGGATGCCTCCGCTTTTTTCAGGTTCAGGTAGAAGAGGTGTCGGTTTGTGAGCCGGTATCCCCGGCGGAGGCCGCCTCCTCGGAGACGCCGCAGTAGGTCTTGTAAAGCTCCGCGTGGTCATAGATGGCCCGCCAGGAGCTGTATGCGTTGCCGGTGACACAGATATAGCGGCTGCCGTCGGGTGCCTGAGCGCAGCTGGCGGCGCAGTTGCCGGACTGGGACACATAACCGGTCTTGGCGGCGATCACGTCGAGGCCGCCGGTGTCCTTGTCCTCGATGCGGCGCAAAAACCAGTTGGAGAGGACCTGCCCGTCCGGGTGAGCCTCCGTGGGAGCGGTCTCGTAGGTGCGGGCGTCCAGCACCTGACGGCACAGCTCGTTGTCCATAGCCGCCTTGAGGATCATGGCCATGTCATACACGGTGCACACGTGCTCCGGGTCGTAAAGTCCCACGCAGTTGGTGAAGTGGGCGGTCTCACTGAGGCCCAGCTCCTCCAGCTTTTCGTTCATGAGCGTCACAAATGCCTCCTGGGAGCCGGCCACATAGGTGGCAAGGCCCAGCGCCGCGTCGGCGCCGGAGGGAAGGATGGTGCCGTAGAGCAGTTCCCGGATGGTCACGGTCTCACCCACGTCCAGCCCCACCACGCTGCATCCGTTCACATAGCAGTAGTCCGTGATATCGATGGTCATGGTAAAGGTATCGTCCAGATCCGTCACATGCTCGGCGGCCACCAAAAGCGTGAGGATCTTGGTCATGGAGGCGGGAGAGATGACGGTGCGGGCTTCTTTTTCCGCCAGGATCGTTCCTTCATCCAGATCCACCAAAATGGCGTAGGCGCTGGGGAGCTCCTCGCCCAGCTGGACGGTCTCAGCCGTCTCGGAAACGGAGAAGGGCTGCTCCGGCTCTGACGTCTGGGAAGCGGCCTCCATGGACGGCATGGATGCGGCCATCACTGTCTGCTTGGGCACATCATCCCCCGCTGTGCGGTTGGTGGCCAAGGCGGTGAGCAGCACCACAAATACGCCGCCCAGCAGGAAAAAGGGGGCCATGAGCAGCAGCTGGCGCCGGCGGCGCTCCTGCTGCTTTTTCTTTCGGGCAGCTGCACGCTGGGCCCGCCGGGCGGCGCGTTCTTCTTCGGTAAAAGCGGAGGTGTACTTTCCTTCCATAGGGCGGCTCCTGTCTTGTCTGTGATTTTTTCATTATAGCAGAACTTTCGGCAAAATGCACCGGTAGATCAAGAAATTCCAGAAAAAATGTGTGGCTTTCCCGGGGGAGAAAGAGGACGGGAAGTTTAATGTCAAAGAGGCGGCGGACGGCATAATCTGTGGTGAGAATGAAGCTTGGAGGAGAGTTTATGGCACAGGTTACGAACTTC
This sequence comes from Clostridiales bacterium, assembly GCA_019418625.1. Lineage (GTDB taxonomy): Bacteria > Bacillota > Clostridia > Oscillospirales > Oscillospiraceae > Oscillibacter. Next base: position 18,158 of record DYBL01000106.1, read on the forward strand.
TTTGTAGGCGCCAACAGCGGCGCAGGATTTCAAAACCTCTTTTCCCAGGTGACGGACGAGACGGCGGCCTATGATGTGATGGTCCTGAAGGGCGGCCCGGGCGTGGGGAAGAATACCTTCATGCGGGAGATCGGCAAGACCATGGAGCGGGCGGGAACGCCGGTAGAGTATCTTTGGTGCTCCGGTGACCCGGACTCGCTGGACGGCGTGGTGCTCCCGGCTCTGCGCTGCGCCGTGGTGGACGGCACCAGCCCCCATGTCGTGGAGCCTAGGTTTCCTGCCGCTGTGGGACGCTATGTGGATTTGGGTCGGTTCTACGATCTGACGGCGGCAAAGCTGTCGGCCACGGAGGTCAAGGCGCATACTTACGCCTATAAGCGAGCCTATGAGCGGGCTTACCGCTATCTCAAGGCTGCGCGGCTGGTAGAGGAGGAGAACGCCGCCGGCGCCGCCGCGGTATTTGACCGGCATCACGCTCTGGCCCGGCTGGAGCGGATCGGCCAGCGGGAACTGCATGGGAAGGGAAAAGAAAGCGGACGAACGTCGCTTCGCTTTTTGGGCAGCCTCACCCACAAGGGCTATATTTGGCGCTTTGACAGCGTGGATGCATTGTGTCCCAAGGTGTACGTACTGGCGGACAGCTGGGGGCTTGCGGGGGAGGGGCTTTCCCTGCTGCGCACCATGGCGTCGGAAAAGGGCTGGGACAGCATTTCCTGCGTATGCCCGGAGGACCCGGAGCGGCTGGAGCATTTGCTCATCCCCGGCCTGGGCCTGGCGTTTGTGACCAGCCGGCCGGGCATGGAGTACCCGGGCAAGCCGTTTCGCCGTATCCATCTGGATACTTTGGCCGAGCCGGTGGAAAAGGGCCGCCAGCGGCTGCAGTCGCGGCTGACCGTGCTGCTGCGGGATGAGGGCGTAGCCGCACTGAAAGCTGCCAAGGCGTCCCATGACGCGCTGGAGGCAGTTTACAATCCCTATGTGGACTTTGAGGGCGTGCGGGCCCAGGCAGCGCTGGAAGCCGGGCGGCTTTTAAGCTGGCTGGAGCAGTAAAAAAGGAAGCGGAGCCGCAGGCTCCGCTTCCTTTTTTACTTAGTCAGGACTGGCTGTCCTTTTCCATCATGATCTCCAGGATAGTGCCGTCCGTGGGGACCATGCCGGGGGTGCTGACCCGGCCCATGTTGCGGATGGATTCCTCCGGCGTTTTGCCGCAGATGCCGTCGGCGGCGTCCAGCACCACGTCCGACATGGCCAGGTGTGCGCACATAATGGCGGCGTTGGTGGCGGTGGCCAGCTTCAGGGCGCAGCCGATCTTGCCGCCGTCACAGATCATGCCGGTGAGGTTGCCGCTCATATTGGTGACGGCATAGCCCATCTGGGTGTCGCTGCCGCCCATGAGATACACCATGGACACAGCTGCCGCCGTGGCAGCAGAGACGCCGCAGCCGCAGGTGGCGGAGAGCTTACCGGTGAAAAGCTTGATGTAGACATTCAAAATATGGCTCAGAGCCAGGGCACGCTCCAGCTGCTCCGTGGAGGAGCCCAGATGGTGCGCCGTCTCCACCACGGGGATGATGGCGGTGATGCCGTGGTTGCCGCTGCCGGCGCTGCTCATGACAGCGTAGGGGCAGCCGCTCATGCGGCCCTCGGCGCTGCTGGCTACCCGCAGCATGGCTCGGGCGGCGAGGCCATCGCCCAGCACGTCCGCTTTTCGCAGAGCGGACGTGAGACCGATGCCCATGGAGTGGCTGAGACCGTAGTCCGCCAGCTGCTCGTTCATCTGAGCGCCTTCCAGCATGAAGGCAAGCTCCTCGGCGGAGCACTGGTCCACCAGCGCCCGCAATCCGGCTACGGTCATGTGCTTGAGGTGGGCGTGGAGCACGTCGTCCCCTGCGTCGCTGTACGGCGCTTCCATCAGCGTCTCACCGTTGCGGCAGGTGCGGATGATGTTGGAGTGGGTGCCCCGGATATCACTGGTGCCGCAGCCAGCGGCGGTCACCACCTCCGCGTGGGCGTAGAGCCGGGCCTCGTCCCGTTTGATGGAGACACTGACCTGGCCGCTCTCCACCAGGGCGATGGCCCGGGCGGTGATGTCTGCGTTCAGGTCCTCCAGAAGCTGCAGCTTCTTTTCCGGGTTTTTCAGCAGGGCGCCCAGGGCGGCGGCGTATTTAAGGCCCACCCGGGGAAAACCAGGAATGCCAACGCTCATTCCGTTTTTGTAAATGCCGGGGTTGACCTCCACATGGACGCTGCGGATCTCGCCGCCCACAGCGGCACTGGCATCGGCGGCGGCCAGAGCCACGCACACCGGTTCCGTACAGCCCAGGGCAGGGACTACCTCCTGGTGCAGCAGCGTCAGCAGTTCTTCTTTTGTGAGCATGATGTACCTCCTCTGCCGCGGCGCGGCATAGCGTGTTGTTGGAACATAGTGGGCGCGCCGCCAGGCGGGAGAGCCTGACGGCGCGAAAAGACTTTGAAAAATGGGACTCAGTTCAGGAAATCCTTGAGCTTCTTGCTGCGGCTGGGATGGCGCGTCGCCGTCGCGGACTTCATATCCTGCGCACACGCCTGCGGCATGTGCTTGCGCATTCCGTCGCTCCGGCTCTCCCCACGGGACCCGCTTCGCTGGGCTCCCGCAGGGGCCCCGACAAGCTGCGCCGGGGAACCGCTGAAATACCAGTGCCTTGCTCAGTTCAGGAAGTCTTTGAGTTTTTTGCTGCGGCTGGGATGGCGCAGCTTGCGCAGGGCCTTGGCCTCGATCTGACGGATGCGCTCGCGGGTGACATTGAACTCCTTGCCCACTTCCTCCAGCGTGCGGGTGCGGCCGTCCTCAATGCCGAAGCGCAGCTTCAGCACTTTTTCCTCCCTGGGCGTCAGGGTGGACAGCACGTCCATCAGCTGCTCTTTGAGCAGCGTGAAGGAAGCGGCCTCGCTGGGCTCACTGGCGCCCTCGTCGGGGATGAAGTCGCCCAGATGGCTGTCCTCCTCCTCGCCGATGGGGGTCTCCAGGGAGACGGGCTCCTGAGCGATCTTCAAGATCTCCCGAACCTTCTCTACGGGCATGCCCATCTCGGCAGAGATCTCGTTGGGGGTGGGATCGTGGCCCAGCTCCTGGAGGAGCTGACGGCTGACCCGGATGACCTTGTTGATGGTCTCTACCATGTGGACGGGGATGCGGATGGTACGGGCCTGGTCGGCGATGGCACGGGTGATGGCCTGCCGGATCCACCAGGTGGCGTAGGTGGAGAACTTGTAGCCCTTGGTGTAGTCGAACTTCTCCACGGCCTTGATAAGGCCCAGGTTGCCCTCCTGGATCAGATCCAGGAACAGCATGCCGCGGCCCACATAGCGCTTGGCGATGGACACCACCAGACGCAGGTTGGCCTCGGCCAGCTTCTGCTTGGCGGCCTCGCCCCGCTTGTAGTCCTTGTTCCATGCCACGATCTCGTCGATGCTGGCGGTCACGGGCTCGCCGGCTTCCCGCTGGGCGTCCACCTCTGCCAGACGGCGGGTGGCCTCATTGCCGGCGGACATGGCCTGGGCCAGGTTGATCTCCTCATCGGGGGAGAGCAGGGGCACCTTGCCGATCTCCTTGAGGTACATGCGGACGGGGTCGTCGATAGAGAAGTTGTTGACCAGCGTGTTGGGGTCCACCAGCTCCTCTTCTTCCACGTCGGCGATCTCCTCAGCGGCGGGCTCATCGTCGGGCAGATCCGGCAGCAGATCATCGTCCGTGCTGATGTCGATGTTCAGCGCCTCCAGAGAATCATAGAGCTGATCCATCTGGTCGCCTTCCAGGTTCAGGTCATCCACGGCCTCCATCAGCTCGGACGAGTCCAGCTTGCCCTTCTTCTTGCCCTTGGCCAGCAGCTCGCGGAGCTTTTCATTGCCCATGAGCCAGCTGGCGGAAGGAAGTGCCGCTACCTGCTTGTCATCCAGCCGGACGATGCCGGCCTTCTTTGCCTCTTCATCCGTCAAAACGCGGGGAGCCTCCTGGGCCTCCTGCTTTTTCTTGCCCGGCTTTCTGGCAGGCTTGGCAGCCGGAGCCTCATCAGCCGCGGCAGCCGCCAAAATCGCGTCCGCTTGTGCTTTGAGTTCCGCGGGGGTCATATTCTCCAAATCCTTAGCCATGCTGCTTTCCTCCAGTACCCTTTTTGTTCTTGTATTTTTCTGTTGCTGCCAGCAGGGGGTCCACGGCGATGCCGGCGCGCTTTTCTGCTTCCGTCTTTACGACGTTTATGTAATCCGCCAGTGCCTGCCGGGCGTTGTGCACGGATTCAGGCTGCTGACAGACGGCAGTGATGTGATTCATTTCCTCCTGGTCCAGCTGACCGGCCAGGGCCGCCACAGAGACGGGGCGGCATTGCTCCCGGGCCTGCCACAGTAGGAAAAATGCCTTGCCCAGCAGCGGCGAAGAAAATTCCCGCTGTTTGAGAGGCGGCTGGTCGCCGAAGAGCGACGCATCCAGAACCAAAAGCCGGAGGATGCCCTCCTCGGCCCGGGCGGAGCGCAGGTTCTCATAGCGGAAGGTGCGCTCTTTTGGCTGGAGCTGCGCGGCGGGGTTGAGCTCCTTGCGCAAAGCGGCCCGGTTTTCCTGGGACTGCCGGCGCCGGAAGGCGTGCTGGACCTGCAGCTTCATGGCCTCCGGCGTGATCTTGGCGCACTCCGCCGCCCGGACGGTGTAGATCTCCCGCTCCACGGGATTGGTGAGCGTTGCCAGCAGGCGGCTGACCTCCTCGCAGTAGGCCACCCGGGACTGGTCGTCTCCCAGGTCGTACTTGCCCGCGATCTGGGCCATGCGGAACTCCGTGCCGTTTTCGCTGCCGGTGAGCAGCCGCTCGAAAGCGTCCGCTCCCTGGAACTTGATGAAGTCGTCCGCGTCCTGCTTGACGTATTCCCCATCCACCAGGCGGCGGGGAAGCTGAAGCACCCGGACGGTAAACTCGGAGTTGTTCAGGATCTGCAAGGCCCGCTCGGTTGCGATCTTGCCGGCATTGTCATTGTCGTAGCAGAGCACCAGCTCCTTGGTGAACCGGGAAAGAAGCCGGGTCTGCTCCACGGTGAGCGCCGTACCCATGGAGGCCACGGCGTTGTCGAAGCCCGCTTGGTGCAGTGTGACGATGTCCAGGTTGCCCTCGCAGAGGATGATGTTGGGCCGCTTGGTCTTTTTGGCCAGATTCAGCCCGTAGAGCACCCGGCGCTTGCTGTATACCGGCGTTTCCGAGGAGTTCATATACTTGGGCTCGGACTTGTCCAGTACCCGGCTGCCGAAGGCCACCACATCGCCCCGGGTGTCGATGACGGGGAGCATGAGCCGGTTGCGGAACTTGTCGTAGAGTCCGCCGTTTTTGTTCTGCACCACCAGCCCGGCCTCCAGCAGCTCGGACTTGGTGTAGCCCTTTTTGGTCATGGCCAGCAGCAGCGCGTCCCAGGCGTCCGGAGAGGCGCCCATACCGAATTTCACGGCGGTGGCGCGGGTGATGCGCCGCTTTTGAAGATAGTCCCGGACGCCCTCGCCCTGGGGGCCCTGGAGCGTCTGGTAATAGAAACGGGCGGCGTCCCGGTTCAGGTCCAGCAGACGCTGCCGCCGGCGGCCGGCTTCCCGGTCCCCGTCTTCCTCCGGCACCTCCAGCCCGGCGCGCTTTGCAAGGAAGCGCACCGCGTCGGGAAAGGTGAGGTTTTCCTCCTCCATGATGAAGTTCACCACGCCGCCGCCTCGCTTGCAGCCGAAGCAGTAATAGATCTGCTTGTCGGGTGAGACGGAAAAGGAACCGGTCTTTTCACTGTGGAACGGGCACAGGCCGAAGAGATTGGAGCCCTTCCGCGTCAGCTGCACATAGCTGCCCACCACGTCCACAATGTCGCTGCGGGCAATGAGCTCGTCCAGAAAATTCTGGGGAAATGCCACGGAACGCTCCTCCTTTCGGTCAGTTTTGCCGGTTTCACGGGACATCATACGGAAATTGCCGCCATGTTTTGGCCGGAACACTTATTATATACCCGCTCCTTCCGAAATTTCCTCTTTTTTTTGAAAATTTTTTTCTTTTTTCCGGGAACGACTTTACATTGCTTCTGTCTGATGGGTAAAATGGGCCAAAAGGGGGGCTTTGTATGGCGGTTTT
>DYBL01000107.1 GCA_019418625.1 Clostridiales bacterium
ACCCAGCACCAGTGCCGCGCCCCCCGCGCCGCCCACCCGGAAAAGCGGCTCCATCAATCCTGCCAGCCAGGGGGCGAGGGCCTCGCCGAAGCCCAGCTTCAAAAGCAGCGTGGACACCACCAAAAACGGAAAGAGGGCCGGGATCACGGACGCGGCGCAAAGCTCCAGCGCCTCCAGTGCGGCGGAGCGGACGGACTGCGCATCCATCAAAAACCAGATCAAAACACCCAGGACCAAAAGGCAAAAGGCCTGCCGCCGGATCTTCATACACATCACCCATGGATATCTATGCCGGGCCGGGAAGATCCATGCAAGGCAAGTGGGACGAGCCAGGCGCATAGGGTTGGATGTGAGGTGAACGAATATGGAACGGAACCGAAAGGAGCGCGGCGGTGTGCTGGGGAGCGTGGCGGAACTCTTTGACCTGCCGGCGGACGTGGTGGCCCGGCTGCCCCACCTGGAGATGATCGGCAGCCGCCAGCTGTATCTGGAGCGGCACACGGGGATCCTGGCATACAGCGAGACCCAGATCGACATCAATACGTCCGGCGGCGTGCTGCGCCTGCGGGGGGAGCATCTGTCGCTGACGGCCATGACGGCGGAGGAGCTGCGGCTCAGCGGCCGCATCGATGCGGTGGAGTGGGTGAGATAAATGCTCAAGGAGATCGTCAACCGCATGCGGGGGCAGGTGCGCATCCGGGTGGAGGCACCGTTCCCGGAGCGGATCTTGAACCTGTGCGGGGAGCGGAATCTGGCGTTCTGGGATCTGGACTGGGAGAGCGAGACCGCGTTCACCTGCCGCCTCAGCCGCCGGGACTATCATGGCCTGCGGCAGGCCGCAAAGCATTTGGAGTGCACCATCACGGTGGTGCGGCGGGAGGGGATGCCCTACTTTGTAGGGCGCTTCCGCAAGCGCTACGCGCTGCTTGCGGGACTTGCGCTGTGCGCCGCGGGCATGTCCGTGGGCTCGTTTTTCATCTGGGACTTCACCGTGGAGGGAAACGAGACCGTCACGGAGGAGGAGATATTGCGGGCGCTGGAGAAAAACGGCGTGGGCATCGGCACCTTCGGGTTCTCTCTGGACGCGGAGGACATCCGCAACCATGTGCTGCTGGAGATCCCGGAGCTGAGCTGGATGACGGTGAATGTGTCCGGCTGCCGTGCCTATGTGCAGGTGCGGGAGCGGGTCATGGCCCCGGAGATGGTGGATGAGCGCCAGCCCACCAACGTGGTGGCCCGGCGGGCGGGGTTGGTGCAGCAGGTGCGCGCTCTGGACGGCGTCAAATGCGTGCTGCCGGGCACGGCGGTGGAAGAAGGACAGCTGCTCATCTCCGGCGTGGAGGATACGGATACCTTCGGCGCCCGGCTGCTGGCGGGCATGGGCACGGTGCAGGCGCGCACCTGGTATACCCTTTCCGCGATGATGCCGCTGACGGCCCAGGAAAAGTCCTACACGGGGGAGGAGAAGCTGTGCGTTTCCCTGGTCATCGGAAAAGAGCGGGTAAAATTCTTTTCAAACAGTAGCATCGAGGGACGGAAATATGATAAAATAACCACCAGACATCCGTTTTCCCTGTTTGGCCTTCCTCTGCCGGTGACCGTGGTGACGGAGCGCCTGCGCTTTTATGAGACAGCGCCGTCGGCGGTGGACCCGCAGGCGGCTGAGGAGGCGGCCGGAGCGCTGCTGGAGGAGTATCTCCACACCCTGGTGGACCCCTACGGGCAGGTGCGCTCTGTGCTTTGCTCGTCCCGGAGCGCCGACGGCGGCGTGCTGGTGACGCTGCGGGCGGAGTGCGAGGAGCAGATCGGGGAAACGGTGCCCATCTATCAGGATGATCCGGACGGGTAAGGTCCGGCAAAGCAATAGGAGTGGTGGAACCATTGGAACAGAGAATCAGCATCGAGCGGCTGGAGCAGGCCGTGAATATCTTCGGATCGTTTGACGAGAACATCCGTCTTTTGGAGCAGGAGTTCTCCGTCACCGTGGTCAACCGGGAGGGCGAGCTGCGGGTGGAGGGCGAGGCAGAGAACGTCTACCTTGCCGTCAAGGCCATCCAGGCGCTGCTGACCCTCTCCTCCCGGGGAGAGACCATCGGGGAGCAGAACGTGCGGTATGTGATCGGTCTGGTGCGATCTGGCAAGGAGGAGCAGGTGACGGAGCTGACGGGCGACGTGCTGTGCATCAGCGCCAAGGGCCGGCCCATCAAGCCCAAGACCATCGGACAAAAGGAATATATCGCCTCCGTTCTCCGCAACACCGTCACCATCGGCGTGGGCCCGGCGGGCACCGGCAAGACGTACCTTGCCGTGGCCGCCGCCGTCCAGGCCTTCCGGGACAAGCAGGTCAACCGCATCATCCTCACCCGTCCGGCGGTGGAGGCGGGAGAGCGGCTGGGCTTCTTGCCCGGCGACCTCCAGAGCAAGGTGGACCCGTACCTGCGGCCCCTCTATGACGCCCTTTTTGACATGCTGGGGGCGGAGACGTACCAAAAGTACCTGGAGCGGGGCAACATCGAGGTGGCGCCCCTGGCCTACATGCGCGGCCGTACCCTGGACGACAGCTTCATCATCCTGGACGAGGCCCAGAACACCTCCCGGGAGCAGATGAAGATGTTTTTGACCCGCCTGGGCTTTGGGTCCAAGATCGTCATCACCGGCGACGTGACCCAGATCGACCTGCCCGACGGCAAGGCCTCCGGCCTCAAGGAGGCCATGCGGGTGCTGCGGAACGTGGAGGGCATCGGCATCTGCCAGCTGAGCAACGCGGACGTGGTGCGCCATGTGATGGTGCAGCGGATCGTGGAGGCCTACGAGCGCTATGAGGACGTGAAAAACGGCGGGAAAGGCAGGAAGTGACATGGCAAAGCGGCATTATATCCCTGTGACGGCGGACGTGCCCGGCATCAGCGAGGACCGGCGGGCCTTCATCCGCAAGGTCATCCGCACGGCCCTGGCGGCAGAGGGAGTGGACTTCCCCTGCGAGGTGGACGTGCTCATCACCGACGATGAAGCCATCCACCAGGTGAATCTGGACATGCGGGGCGTGGACCGGGCAACGGACGTTCTGAGCTTCCCGGAGTTCGACCTGACGCCCGGCCAGCTGCCGGAGGCGGAGGACGCCGACCCCGGCACGGGCCTGGTGCCCCTGGGGGACATGGTGATCTCCTGGGAGCATGTGACGGCCCAGGCCAAGGAGTACGGCCACTCCAACCGGCGGGAGCTTGCGTATCTGGTGGTGCACTCCGTGCTGCACCTGCTGGGCTATGACCACCTGGACGAAGGGCCCCAGAAAAAGCAGATGCGGGCGCGGGAGGAGGCCATCCTGGCCCAGCTCGGCATCACCCGGGAGGAGTAAATTGACAGCGGACGACCCCGGCGCATAGACTATCCCGAGGTGATTTGGGATGGTATTGCTGCAAGATGGATGCATCGCCTTTTTCTCCGCCGTGGGCATGACCACGGTGGTGTGGCTGGTAGCCGGAGCGCTGCTGCACGCCGGGCGGCCCACGGTGCCCGGCCTTTTGCTGGTGCTGCCCCTGCGGGGTCAGGCGCTGGCCATGGAGGCCGACGTGCGGGAGCTGAAGCGACTGTGCCACCGGCTGCCGGGGGCACGGATCGTGCTGGCGGACTGCGGCATGAGCGAGGACGCCCGGTCCCTGGCCGAGTACATGGCCGGCCGGACGGAAAACATCACCCTGGCGGAGGGCGACCGCCTGGCGGTGGAATGAAAAGGAGCAAGAGGAAACGACATGGAAGAGCTGACCACCTACGACGGTACCGTACATAGTATCATCTTTCAAAATCAGGAAAACGGCTATACGGTCCTGCGCCTCCTCACGGAGGAGGGCGAGGTGGTCACGGTGGTGGGCTGTATCCCCTGCGCGGCGCCGGGCGAGCACCTGACGGTCTCCGGCGTCATGGAGCAGCATCCCCAGCACGGGGAGCAGCTGCGCGCCGTGGAGCTGGAGCGGGCGCTGCCGGAGGACGAGGAGGAGATCTTCAGCTACCTCGCCTCCGGCATCATCAAGGGCGTGGGGCCCGCCACCGCCCGGCGCATCGTGGACCGGTTCGGGCCCGAGACGCTGGACATCCTGGAGGCGGAGCCCCGGCGCCTGAGCTTACTTAAGGGCGTGACGGAAAAGAAAGCCCAGGAGATGGGCGAGAGCTTCCGCCGCCACATGGGCCTCAGGCGCCTCATGGAGTTTCTGGCCCGCCACCAGCTGCCCCCGGTGCTGGCCATGGAGCTGCGGGAGCGCTACGGGGACGCGGCGCTGGAGATGATCCGCGCCAATCCGTACCTCCTCAGCGCCGACGGCTGCGGTGTGGAGTTCTCCCTGGCCGACGAGATGGCTCTGGGTATGGGGCTGGCCGCCGACAGCAGCCAGCGGCTCCAGGCGGCGGTGCTGTTCGAGCTGAGCCACAACGAAAATAACGGCCATGTGTTTTTGCCCCGGGACAAGCTGGTGGCTGCCACGTGCCAGCTGTTGGAGTGCGAGAGTGAGCTGGTGGAGCGGGCGCTGGAGGAGCTGACGGAGCGCCGTGAGGTGATCTGCCAGCGCATCGCCAATGTGGAGGCCTGCTACCTGCGGCGGCTGTGGGAGGCGGAGAGCTCTGCCTGCGTGCGCCTTTGCGCCCTGCTCTCTGCCGACGCCGACCGCAGTGCGGAGGCAGGACGGGTCATCGACGACATCCAGCGCCGCCAGGGCATCACCTATGCCCCCCAGCAGCGCCAGGCCGTGGAGCTGGCCGCCCGGGCGGGCGTGCTCATCCTCACCGGCGGGCCCGGCACCGGCAAGACCACTACGGTCCGGGGCATCGTGGCGCTGCTTTTGAACATGGGGCTGGACATCCAGCTGGCCGCCCCCACGGGCCGGGCCGCCAAGCGCATGAGCGAGCTGACGGGCATGGAGGCCCAGACGGTCCACCGGCTTTTGGGCATGAGCTGGAACGACGTGACCCACCAGCTCACGTTCCAGAAAACGGAGAAGGAGCCTCTGGAGGCGGACGCCGTCATCGTGGACGAGATGAGCATGGTGGACGTGGGGCTTTTCTCCGCGCTGCTGCGGGCCCTGCGGCCCGGCACCCGGCTCATTCTGGTGGGGGACGCGGACCAGCTGCCCTCCGTGGGGGCCGGGAACGTGTTTTCCGACCTCATCCGCAGCGGCCGGGTGGAGACGGTATTTTTGCGGGAGGTGTTCCGCCAGGCGTCGGAGTCCGCCATCATCCGCAACGCCCACGCGGTGAACCTGGGCCAGCCGCCCCGGCTCCAGAATGACCAGGGGGACTTTTTCTTCCTGTGCCGCCGGGAGGCGGACCGGGCCGTGCGCACGGTGGTGGAGCTGGTGGAAGGCCGCCTGCCGGAGAAGATGGGCGTTCCCGCCGACCAGATCCAGGTGCTCACGCCCACCCGCAAGGGCCCCGCGGGCACCATCCGCCTCAACCGCAGCCTCCAGCAATCCCTCAATCCCCCCAGTCCCGACCGGCGGGAGATCCAGTGGGGAGAGCGGCTGTTCCGCCAGGGGGACCGCATCATGCAGACCCGCAACGACTACAACGTGGTCTGGGAGAAGGCGGACGGCACCGTGGGCACCGGCATGTTCAACGGCGACGTGGGCAAGATCGTGGACATCGACCCCTCCGGCGAATTTTTGACGGTGGACTTTGACGGCCGGGTGGCCCTTTACGGCGTGGAGCAGCTCAGCGAGCTGGACCTTGCCTACGCCCAGACCGTCCACAAGGCACAGGGCAGCGAGTACCGGTGCGTGGTGCTGTGCGCATTGCCGTCGGCCCCGTCGCTGATGGTGCGGGGGGTGCTGTACACGGCCCTCACCCGGGCAAGAGAACTGATGATCGTGGTGGGGGACGACGCGGCCATCCGGGCCATGGCGGAGAACGACCGCCAGCAGCGCCGCTACTCAGGGCTCCGGTGGCGTCTTGCCCACAGCGGCGACGGAGAAAAAACGTGAAAAAAGAGACTCTTCGGAGTCTCTTTTTTTGCTTGCGGGCCGTCAGAAATAATAAGAAAACGGTCCTTATGTGAGACTTTATCTAGAAATACGATAAACAAAAATATCTGATTTCAAGATACATATACTCGTCCTTAGGTGATGAGTATGCGTACAGAAGTTTTAAAATATGGAAGGATTCGGGACTTGCGGATCGACCGGGGATTGACTCAGGCCCAGGTAGCCGAGGTGCTGCATGTGAGCCAGAACACCTATTCCCAATATGAAATCGGGACGACTCGTTATCCACTGGATGTGGTAGTCACACTGGCGGAGTTTTACGGCGTCAGCGTGGACTATCTGGTGGGGCTCACCGATGAAGCGGCCCCGTATCCCAGGAGGAAAAAATGAAGCGGACGTGGACCGGGCGGCTGCTGGACCTGCTGTTTCCGCCCAAATGTCCCTTTTGCGGCCGCGTGCTGAACGAGCCGGGGGTCTGCCCGAAGTGCGAAAAGACCCTGCCGTGGATCGAGGAGCACCTTTGCGAGCGGAAGGTGGGGCAGAGCTGCTGCGCCGCGCCCCTTTGGTATGAGGGAGCGGTGCGTCAGGCGCTGCTGCGGCTGAAATTTCACTATGCGCCCGGCAGTGCGGAGCCGCTGGGGCAGTTGGTGGCCCGGTGCGCCGCGGAGCATTTTTCCGGCGAATTTGACATGGTGACCTGGGTGCCGGTGAGCCGCAAACGGCTGCGCCGCAGAGGCTACGACCAAGCCCGGCTCCTGGCCGAGAGCGCCTGCCGCTGCTGGGACACAAAGCCCGCTGCACTGCTGGAAAAGACCGAGGACAACCCCGCCCAGTCTACCTTGACGGAGGCTGCCGCCCGCCGGGCCAATGTGCTGGGCGTCTACCGGGCGCTGCCGGAGGCTGCCGGGCGGCGCATATTGCTCATCGACGATATCTGCACCACCGGCGCCACGCTGGGCGAATGTGTCCGGGAGCTGTACGATGCCGGGGCGGAGCGTGTGGTCTGCGCGGCGGTGGCCCTCAGCCGTGAGAAAAAAGTTCACAAAAACACGGAAGAATAGGGTTGCAATCGGGCAAAATGCAGATATAATATAATCTGTATGACTCTGTGCGGGTAAACCGCTGCTGATAACGAAAGAAAGATTAAATGAGGTGGAATATATGGCCATGGCAAAGGATATCGGTATCGACCTGGGTACCGCGTCGGTTCTGGTTTATGTGAAGGGTAAGGGCATCGTGCTCAACGAGCCCTCTGTGGTGGCGCTGGATAAAAATACCGGCAAGCTGCTGAAAGTGGGCGCCGAGGCCCAGGCCATGCTGGGCCGTACCCCCGGCAACATCATCGCCATCCGTCCCCTGCGGGAGGGCGTTATCTCCGACTACGACATGACCGAGCGCATGCTGCGGGAGTTCATCCACAAGGTGGCCGGCGTCTCCTTCTTCAAGCCCCGGGTCATCATCTGCGTGCCCTCCGGCATCACGGAGGTCGAAGAGCGCGCCGTCATCGACGCCGGCATCCAGGCCGGCGCCCGGAAGGTGTATCTCATCGAAGAGCCCGTGGCCGCCGCCATCGGCGCCGGCATCGACATCACCCAGCCTGACGGCCACATGGTGGTGGATATCGGCGGCGGTACCGCCGACATCGCCGTCATCTCCCTGAGCGGCGTGGTGGAGTCCGCCTCCATCAAGATCGCCGGCGACCAGCTCAACGAGGCTGTGGTGAAGTATATGCGCCGCAAGCACAACCTGCTGGTGGGCGAGCGCACCGCCGAGGAGATGAAAAAGCAGATCGGCTGCGTGTTCCCCAAGGAGGAAGAGGAGACCATGGACGTCAAGGGCCGGTGCCTGCTGACCGGTCTTCCCCGTGTGGTCACCGTCAGCTCTGTGGAGATGATGGACGCCTTTGAAGAGCCTGTGGAGCGCATCATGGAGGCCATCCACTCCGTGCTGGAGCGCACGCCCCCCGAGCTGGTGGCGGATATCTCCACCAACGGCATCGTCATGACCGGCGGCGGCAGCCTGGTCTCCGGCTTCGATAAGCTGGTCACCGCCCGCACCGGCATCCACACCGTCATCGCCGAGGACGCCATCTCCTGCGTGGCCATCGGCACCGGCAAGAGCCTGGACTCCCTGAACAACATGCAGGACGGCACCATGAACCTCTCCCGGCGCCGTCAGATGAACTGAAAAAAGGAAGCGCCCGGACTTTCGTCCGGGCGCTTTTGCGCCGGGGAGGGTCACGCCTGGGGCGTCTGCCAGGGGGCTTTGCCGGTCTCAGATTCGTAGGCCCGGCGCTGCGATAGCCAGTGGGCCTCGTCCGCGTCGGTGATGGGCCGCAGCACCCGGCAGGGATTTCCCCCCGCCACCACGCCCGGCGGCACGTCCCGCGTCACCACGGACCCGGCGGCGATGACAGAGCCGGCGCCGATGGTGACGCCGGGGCAGACGGAGACGCCTCCGCCGATCCAGACGTTATCTTCGATGGTGATGGGGGCCCCGAACTCCAGCCCCGTATTGCGCACGGAGGCGGCAATGGGGTGCCCGGCAGCATAAAAGCATACCCGGGGCCCCACCATCACGTTGTTTCCGATGGTGATGGGGGCCACATCCAGAAAGACGCAGTCGTAATTGGCAAAGAAATAGTCCCCTATGGAGATGTTGGTGCCGTAGTCGCAGCGGAGCGTGGGCTCGATCCAGCAGTCCTTTCCCACGGACCCCAGCAGCCGGCGCAGGATGTCCGCCCGGGCGGCGTCGTCCTCCGGCGGAGCGTCGTTATACTGCCGGCACAGGGTCTTGGCCCGGCAGCGGGCCTTCCACAGTTCCTCATCACCGGGGTAGTAGATCTTCTGGGAGACCATCCGATCCCATTCACGCATCAAAAGCGCCTCCTCTTCGTTGTTTCAAAAATAGTAAAGCAGAACGGCGGGGCGGTGTCAACGGCAAGACTCTTGCTTTTTTGCGGGAATTTGCGTATAGTAGATACCAACCATTCGGCGTCAAAGCCGCGAAAGGAGCGCGACCATGGCTGTCCAGATCATTACGGACTCCACCAGCGATCTGACCGAGCAGGAGTAGCGGGAGCTGAACGTCCACATGCTCCATATGCGGGTCATCTTCGAGGACGGCGTCTATACCGACGGCGTTGACATCACCAAGGAACAGTTCTACGAAAAGCAGGCCCAGGCCAAGATCCTGCCAAAGACCACCCAGGTCAATCCCCAGGAGTACTGCGACGCCTTTGAGCCGCTGCTGGCTGGCGGCGACGAGGTGGTGGCCATCATCATGTCCTCCCGCCTGTCCGGCACGTTCCAGTCCGCCCAGATCGCCAAGGACATGGCGAAGGGGGGCGAGCGGCTCCATCTGGTGGACTCTTTGAACGTCACCATCGGCGAGGGCCTTCTGGTGCGGGAGGCGGTGCGCATGCGGGACGCCGGCGCTACCGGCGCCCAGATCGCCGCGGCGCTGGAGGAGCTGAAGCACCGGGTGCGGTTCGTGGCCTTTATCGGCACCTTGAAGTATTTGAAAATGGGCGGCCGCATCTCCACATCCACGGCTGTGCTGGGCACCATGCTGGGCATCTCCCCGGTGGTAGCCATCGTGGACGGAGAGGTCAAGTCCGTGGGCCAGGTGCGGGGCAAGCAGAAGATCCTCAGCTACACCCTGGACTTTTTCCGGGAGTATCCCGTAGACAGCCGCCACTGCGTCGTGTTCGGCCACTCCCGGTGCCTGGAGACCATGGAAGTCTACCGGGACAAATGCGTCCAGGCCCTGGGCATCCGGGACTACGCATGGGACGAGCTGGGCGCTGTCATCGGCACCCACTCCGGCCCCGGCTGCTACGGCGTGGCCTATATCGGGTTGAAATGAGAAAGCAGAGCCATTTTGGCTCTGCTTTCCGTTCCTGTTGCATATACGATTGCATATTTGCGGGATTTGGAGTAAATGAAGCTTCAGACGAACAATCCCAGGGCGAAGAAATCGTTCACCTGTCCCAGCAGCACCAGCACCATGCCGATGGGCGTGATGAAGCGGATACACAGCGAGTAGAACCGGTCGATCCGCCGCCTGCTGCCCAGGTGGACCTCCTCCAATACCAGCTTGGGCCGGATCTCCCAGCCCACCATGAGGCTCATCAAAAGAGCGCCCAGCGGCATGGCGATGCCCTCGGACATCATATCCATGAAGTCCAGCCAGTTGTCGTTCCAGGGGGCATATTTCACGGTGCCGGAGGCAATCATAGCCTCAGTGGCATCCTTGAGGGCGACTTCGCTGCCGTCGGAGAGCTGCACCTGCGCCGCGCTTTCCTTAAAGGGCACGGGTACGCCGTTGCGGCCCAGGCCATCCACGGCCACCAGCGCCGCTTCCGCCATAATGGCCAGGCACACGATGAGCACCACCCGCTCCCGCACGCCCTTTTTCCCGTGGAGCGCGCCCCGGTCCAGGAAGAAGGTGACCACCACCTCAATGAGGGAGATGGCGGAGGAGATGGCGGCGATGAGCACCAGCAGATAGAAGATCACGCCGAACAGGGGGCCGATGGGCCCCATGGCGCTGAATACGTCCTGCAAGGTGACGAACAGCAGGCTGGGACCGCCCAGCGCGATCTCGCTTACGTCCATGCCCTGCTGGATGCCGTTGGCCACGGCGGCGGGGATGACCGCAACGCCTGCCATGACGGCCACCAGCGTGTCCGCGCCCACGATGACCATGGAGTTTTTCACCAGGTTTTCGTCCTTTTTCAGGTAGGAGCCGTAGGTGAACATGACGCCCATGGCCAGGGACAAGGAGAAGAACATCTGGCCGCCGGCAGTGGCCAGCACCGTCAAAAAGCCGGGGGCCTTGTCGATGAAGCCGGCGCTGACGGCGTAGCCGGGCACGAACATGAATTTCAATCCCTCCATGGCGCCGGGCAGGGTCAGGCTGCGGCAGATGATGATGACCAGCATGATGAACAGCGCCGGCATGCCCACGGTGTTGAACTTCTCGATGCCGCCGGAGATGCCGCCCCGGTTGATGAGATAGCAGATCACCAGGAACAGCAGCGTGAACAAGATGCTGCCGAAGGGATTGGTCAGCATGGAGTCAAACAGCTCCGCCCCGGTGGCGAGCTCCGTGGGGAAGGCCAGCGTGCTCAGGTTCAGGGCCATATACTCAATGCAGTAGCCGCCGAGCACAGCGTAAAAGCTCATGACCACGAAGGGGGAGAACACCGCCAGCCAGCCCACCCATTTGAAGCGCTTGGAAAGGGTGGTATAGCAGCCGATGACGCCCTGGCCTACCTTGCGGCCCATGGCCAGCTCACTGACCATGACGATAAAGCCCACGAACACGGCCAACAGCAGATACACGATCAAAAACGTGAATCCGCCGGATTTTCCCATTTTGTACGGAAAGCCCCAGATGTTTCCAAGGCCCACGGCGGAGCCGATGGCCGCCAGCAGAAAGCCCACGTTGCTGGCCCAGGAGCCTCTCTCATTTTTCACAAAGATCCCTCTCTCCCATTCTGTTTTTGAATACCCCCCATTCAAATCATGCATGTAGGATACGCCCTTTTCCTCCCTGTGTCAAGAGAGGCGGCGGGCGCGATGATAGAAAACTCTATTCCAAAAAAGAAAGACAAGGTAAAAACACATGTTACAATTTCAATCCGTGACCAAACAGAACGCCGCCAAACTGCGCAAATATTATGAGCGGTGCAACTACGGACTATGCGAATACTCAGTGGGTACCAAGCTCATGTGGCGGGGCACCCTCCATCCCACCTGGACGGAGGCGGCCGGCTGCCTCATCGTGCACAACTGCATCGACGGACAGGTGGTCTTCGATTATCCCGTTCCCGGAGCGGAGGGGGACGAGGATGCGGCGCTGGAGCTGATCGAAAATTACTGCCTGGAGGAGGGCATCCCCCCGGTGATCTCCGTGGTGCCCGAGTGCAAGGCGGGGCGGCTTTTGAGCCGCTATCCCTATGTGCACGTGAGCGACGTACGCACCTGGCGGGACTATGTATATTACCGGGAGGACCTGCAGCTGTTCGCCGGCCGGCGTTATTCCGGCCAGCGCAACCACATCAACAAGTTCCGCTCCAAGTGGCCGGACGCCCAGTTCCGCCCCCTGGGAGAGGCGGACCGGGCGGTCATCGAGGCCTTCTGGCAGGACTATGAGGCGGAGTTTCCCAAGGGGAACAATGCCAAGGCCCGGGATGAGCTGAAGCTGGCCCAGAAGATGCTGGCCATGGCGGGCAAGCCCTGGTTCCTGGCCGGCGGCATGTTCGACGGGGACAAGCTCATCGCCCTGTCCCTTGCGGAAAAGTGCGGCGAGACCCTGATCATCCACATCGAAAAGGCCCTTTACTCCTATACCGGTGTGTACCCCACGCTGGTGCAGGCCTTTGCCGACGCCTTCGGCGACGGCTGCCAGTGGATCAACCGGGAGGACGACGCGGCGGACCGGGGCCTTCGGACCTCCAAGCTCCAGTACGGCCCGGCCAAGCTGGCGCCCAAGTCCCGCTTCGAGCCTCAGAACGAGCTTTTGACCCATGTGAAAGCGATCCCGGAGCTGAAAACGGAGCGGCTGACTCTCTCGGCGCTGACGGAGGCGGACATCCCCGCCTACAATGCCCTGGTCCTGGATGGGGAGCGCAACCGCTGGTGGGGCTATGACGACGTGGGCGGCCTGGGCGGCCCCGTCACGGAGCGCAGCTTCTTCGATGTGGCCAGCCGTGACTTTGAAAACCGCCAGGCGGCCAACTTTGCCGTCCGGCTGGACGGAAAGCTCATCGGCGAGGCGGTGCTCTACCGGTTCGACTGCCGGGGCGGCGCGGAGCTGGGCTGCCGGATCGACAAGGCCTATGCGGGCTTTGGCTACGGCACGGAGGCCTTTGCCGCCGTGGCGGAGTGGGCCCTTTACAAGGTGCATCTGAGCCGCGTGGTGGCCAAGTGCTTCAAGGAGAACCAGGCGTCTTACAAAATGCTCTCTTCCTGCATGCGCAAAAAGGGCGAGGATGAGAAGTTCTTCTATTTTGAAAAAGTGGTGTGAGTGAGAGGCGGCGGGAGATCCCGCCGCCTTTTTCCGCCTTGCTGTGGAAAAAGTGCCGTGGTACACTGAAAAAAAGGAGGGGCGGCGCCATGAAAAAGAAACCGCTGGACCGGGCCATGAACGTTTTGAGCCTTTTGCTGCTGGCGGTGGTGACGGTGTGGCTGTGCCTTATCTGGGGAGAGATCCCAAGCCAGGTGCCCCTGCATTATAACGCCGCCGGCCAGATCGACCGCTGGGGCGGCAAGGGGACGCTGATCGCTCTGGCCGCTATTGCCTGGGTCATGTACGGCCTGCTGACCTTGGTGGAGCGGATTCCCGGCGCGTGGAATACCGGCGTGAAGATCACGGAGGAGAACCGGGAGCGGGTGTATGCCCTGCTTAGCCATCTCCTCAGCACGCTGAAAGGGATCCTCTGCGCCATGTTCGTCTGGATCCTGGCGGCGGCTGCCCGGTGTCAGCCACTCTCGGTATGGTTTTTGCCCCTGGCGCTGGGGGCAGTGTTCGGAGATATGCTCTATTGGTTCGTCCGGGTGTTCCGGGCAAGGTAAGGTGCGGCAAGAGAGAAAGGAGCGAGCGATGGGTGAGCTGGCCTGGCGGGCGCTCAGCGCTTTGGCGGGAAATTTCATTGTGGCAGTGGTGCTGCTTCCCGTGGGGCTGATTTTCCTGGCCTATTTGGTGTATATCGTTGTCATGACCATCCGGGAGCTGCGGAAAAAATGAGCAAAGATAAGAGAAAGCCCGCGCCGTAAGGCGCGGGCTTTGCCGATGCTTGAAGTTTTTAGGGAGTGGTATGCCCCAGAAACTCCGGCCCGAAGCTGTGGGGCAGCAGCTCGGACAAGGTAAAGGTCCGGGATGCTCCGGCGCCATTGAGACAGATGATCTCCAGGTCGGGGGCGAACTCCCGCAGTACCTGACGGCACACGGCGCAGGGCACGCAGAAGTCCTCGCACCGGCCTGCTACGGCGATGCGGACGAAGTCCCGGTGTCCCTCGCTGACCGCCTTGGCCACGGCGCACCGCTCGGCGCAGATGGTAGGGGAGTAGGCGGCGTTTTCAATGTTGCAGCCGGTGAACACTGTGCCGTCGGCGCACTCCAGCGCCGCCCCCACCGGGAAGTGGGAGTAGGGCGCATAGGCCCGGTCCAGCATGGCAACAGCAGCGGCTTTCAATTCTTCACGGGTCATGGGGTTCCTCCTTTTCCGCGCAGTTGGATTTCTACTGTCTTATGCCGTCTTGGGCGTCCAACGGACGCCCCGGTCCGGGCGCACATCCAGGTCGATGATGTCCCGGGCGTCGTAGAACTGGCTGTACCAGCCGATGACCTTGTCGCTTCCGCGGAGGGTGGTGCCGTCCGGATGGAGGCGGTCACAGATGACGGCGCAGATGTCCTTTTTGATATAGCTGAAGCTGTTGATGCCCACGGAGCAGAATACCCGGAAGCCCTGGCTCTGGAGGTACTGGAAGACGGGACCGGTCTTCTGCCAGTCGTCCCCGTCGGGCCGCTCGCCGTGGGGATAGAACAAAATGGTGGTGGGGCCCACCAGAGAGCCGACCTCGTCGAACCACCGCTTGGTGTCCGCCTGGATGGTCTCCAGGGACATGGTGCCCAGGCGGATGTGGCCCCAGGTATGGCTGCCGAAGGTCCAGCCGGTGCGCTTGAGCTCGGCGATGATGGGCTTGACGGCCTCCCGCTCCTTCTGGCGGTTTTGCTCCTGAGCCTCCGTCCAGCTCTTGGTGTCCGTCTGGGTGCGGTAGCCCAGGATGCCCTCATAGCCGGTGAGGCTCAGGCAGCCCTTGGCACCAAAGGGAGAGAAATCCGGGTGCTCTTCCACGAATTTATCCAGAATGGGAATGGCGTCCAGGTCCCGGGAGACGACCTCCGCCCCCTGGGGGTCCTTGCCGTAGGAGGCGATCTTACCGTCTTCCCCGATGACGAGCTTCCAGGCAAAGCCGTTGGAGAGCATGTACTCATAGTAGTTGGTGTCGTCAAAGGAGAGGATGAGGGGCTTTTTCCCCTCAGGGAGGTAGAGGGTATTCTTCACCATTTTGGCGTTGCCGTTTTCATCCGTGGTCTCGCTCCAAACATCGGCGATGTCCACCAGCACATAGCCCCGGTCATAGACGCTCTGGAGGATGGCACGGTACTCGTCGGCAGTGACCATGTAGTCGTCGATGCCGTCGGCTTGGGCATCGCCGTCAAAGGCAAGCTCCGGATAGGCTACCACCGGGTGGAAGAAGAGGTGCTCCACGATGCCGTCGTAAGCGGCGTAGGTGACGCCGTCCCGGCTGCCGCCCTCGGGCATGACGGTGGGATCGTAAATGGAATAGGGTTCCGGTTCCGGCGGGGCTTCCGGCTCCTGGGGCTCCTCCACAGGGGCCTCGGGGGACTCGGCCTCCGGCTCCGGTGCGGCCTGTCCGCAGGCACACAGAGTCAGCAGAGAACACACTGCCAGAAAAAAGCACATCCAGCGACGCATGATAATGATCCTTTCTGTCGAAAATGGTTGTAATTCAGTATACCATCTTTTTCGACGAAAGAACCAACAAAATGGTGACAAATCACGGCAAAAACGGGGCGCACTGCAAGGTGCGTCCCGTGTGTATTTATCGTTTGCTGCCGGGGCGGAACAAAAACGCCGCCGCGGCGCCGAACACCACCGCCGCGGTGATGCCGCCGGCGGCCGCGCTCAGGGGGCCGGTCAGGACCCCGAGCCATCCCTGTTCTGCCACGGCTTTTTCCACGCCGGCGGCCAGAGTGTGGCCAAAGCCCGTCAGAGGCACGGTTGCCCCGGCGCCGCCCCAGCGGATGAGCGGTTCGTAAAGCCCCAGGGCGCTGAGGGCCACGCCGGTGATCACGTAGCCGGTGAGGATGCGGGCGGGGGTGAGAGTGGTGCGGTCAATGAGGATCTGGCCGATGGCGCAGAGGATGCCGCCGCACAAAAATGCATTGAGATATTCCATAGAGCCTCCTGGATGGAACGGGTCGTCACCGGAAGGTGCTGATGCACACCGCGTGGCAGATCCCGGGAATCGATTCTTTTTGAAAGGCGCTGGTGGGGGAGAGCAGTGCCCCGGTGGGCGCGAATACGATCCGCCGCCATTTTCCCTCCCGCAGCCCTGAAAGCAGGTATCCGTTGAACACGGAGGCGGAGCAGCCGCAGCCGGAGGCGCCGGCGTGCATGTCCTGCCCTTTCAGGTCATAGAGCAGCAGTCCGCAGTCCAAAAAGCGGCTGCCAAGCTCCACGCCGTCCCGGCGGAAAAGGTCCCGCACGATCTCGTGGCCCAGCTTGCCAAGATCGCCGGTGATGATGAGGTCGTAGTCCTCCGGGGCCGTGCCGGTGTCCCGGAAGAAGGCGGAGAGGGTATCATAGGCGGCGGGGGCCATGGCCGCGCCCATGTTGTTGGCGTCGCAGATGCCCTTGTCCTGAATTTTTCCGCAGGTCACATGGGTGATATAAGGCCCGTCTCCTTCCCGCTC
The DNA here is from genome assembly GCA_019418625.1 of Clostridiales bacterium. GTDB lineage: Bacteria > Bacillota > Clostridia > Oscillospirales > Oscillospiraceae > Oscillibacter. The sequence goes on from DYBL01000107.1 coordinate 16,479, forward strand.
CAGAATGGTGCACCCGGCCGCCGTAGCGGTCCACTGGGCCGTGGGCGGCCGCTGGTTGCCGTAGGGCACCGGCATGCGGTACTGCCGCTCCGCCGTGCAGAAGTGGGAGGAGGTCATGGCGGCGGCCCGGTCGGCAAAGCCGCCGTCAATGAGCAGCGAGGCAAGGGACAGCGACTCTCCCATGGTGGAGCAGGCGCCGTAAAGCCCGTAAAAGGGGATCTGGAACGAGCGCAGACAGAAAGAAGAGCCGATGCACTGATTCAGAAGATCGCCCGCCAGCACATAGTCCAGATTTTCCGGCGCCAGGCCTGCCTTCTCCAGCGCCAGGGAAAGGGCGGTTTGCTGCATATAGGACTCCGCCTTTTCCCAGGTTTGCTGGCCGAAAAAGGAGTCCTCCTCCAAACAGTCGAACCAGGCGGCCAGCGGCCCGGCCTTTTCCATTTTGCCGCCTACGCATGCCCCGGCGCGGATGGACGGCGGAGCGGCCAGTGCCACGGTCTGCTTGCCCAGTCGTTTGTTGGTCATTGTGGTCACCTCTCGTTGCGATATGCGTTAGCATGCCCGGCGGGGAGAAAAGTATGATCGAAGAGCGGAGAAATTTCCACAGAGCATCGCCGCCGTGTGGAAAACTTCCGGCCGGACGTGGCGCGCATAAAATCCAGGCGGCGGCAGACACTATCGGACGAATACGGAAAGGAGACGCGTATATGCCCGAGAGAATTGTCATTGCCCTGGGCGGCAACGCCCTGCAGTCCAAGGGGGCCGAGCCCACGGCCCAGGCCCAGCTGGAGACAGTCAAGCGCACCAGCGAGTCCATCGCCCGCATCAGCCAGCGGGGCTACGAGGTGGCGGTGGTCCACGGAAACGGCCCCCAGGTGGGGCGGATCGTTCTGGCCAGCGAGGCGTCAAAGGACGTGGTGCCGCCCATGCCCTTTGACGTATGCGGCGCCATGAGCCAGGGGTATATCGGCTATCATATCCAGCAGGCCCTCAAGTATGCCCTGAGCAAGCGGCGCAAGGACTATCCGGTGGTGTCTTTGACCACCCAGGTGGTGGTGGACCGGGCCGACCCGGCCTTCCAGAATCCCACCAAGCCCATCGGTCCCTTCTATAACCAGGAAGAGGCCAAGCGGCTGGAGGCGGAAAAGGGCTATGTCATGCGGGAGGACGCAGGCCGGGGCTGGCGGCGGGTGGTGGCCTCCCCGCGGCCGCGGCGGATCGTGGAGATCGGCGCGGTGCGGCTTTTGTGGGACCATGCCATCGTCATCACCTGCGGCGGCGGAGGCGTGCCGGTTGTGGAAAACCCGGACGGCACGCTGGAGGGCGTGGCCGCTGTCATCGACAAGGATTTTGCCGCCGAGCTTCTGGCAGAGGAGGTGGAGGCGGACGTGCTGCTGATTCTGACCGAGGTGGAAAAGGTGGCCATCCGCTTCGGAAAGCCTGATCAGCAGGATCTTGGGCAGCTGACGCTGGAGGAGGCCGCCCGGTATGTGCGGGAGGGGCAGTTCGGCGTGGGCAGTATGCTGCCCAAGGTGGAGGCGGCCATGCAGTTCGTCCGCTCCAACCCCAGCAAGCGGGCCATCATCACCAGCCTGGACAAGGCCCTGGACGCCTTGGACGGCAAGACCGGCACCGTGGTCACCTTCGCGTAAGACCGGCGGAAGCAGGCAAAAAACGCCGCCGTGGATTTCCACGGCGGCGCTTTCGGTTTTTCTCAGATCTTGACCAGCTCGTATTTCCGGCTGCCCAGGCCCAGCTTTTCCGCATGCTCCAGGCAGACCTGCCAGTCGGTGTCCGGATGGGCGGCGCGGAAGTGGTCGGCGCAGCTGCCGTCGCAGCCGGCGTCGAAGAGTGCCGAGCCGGGGGCGGCGGGCTGGGCCATCACTGCGTCGGCGCAGGCCTGGTCCAGCGCCACGGGATCGAAGGAGGCGAACATACCCACATCGGGCACGATGGGCACGTCGTTTTCCGCGTGGCAGTCGCAGTTGGGGGACACATCCACTACCAGCGACACGTGGAAGCAGGGACGGCCGTCCACCACAGCCTTGGTGTACTCGGCGATCTTCTTGTTCAAAATGGCGGGCGCCTCGTCGAACAGGCACTGGATGGCGTCCTTGGGGCACACAGCCAGGCACCGGCCGCAGCCCACGCACTTATCCGTGTCGATGGTGGCCTTGCCGTTTGCGATCTGGGGGGCGTCATGGGCGCAGATGCGCTTGCAGGCGCCGCAGCCTACGCAATTTTTCTCCTTGACGAAGGGCTTGCCGGAGTTGTGCTGCTCCATTTTGCCGGCCCGGGAGCCGCAGCCCATGCCGATATTTTTCAGGCATCCGCCCATGCCCGCCTGCTCGTGACCTTTGAAGTGGGTCAGGGAAATGAACACATCCGCGTCCATCACCGCCCGGCCGATCTTGGCGGACTTGACGTACTCGCCGCCCTCCACGGGCACCTCTACCTCGTCCGTGCCCTTGAGGCCGTCGGCAATGAGGATGTGGCAGCCGGTGGAGTAGGGGGTGAAGCCGTTGACATAGGCGGAATCAATGTGGTCCAGCGCGTTTTTCCGGCCGCCCACATAGAGCGTGTTGCAGTCGGTGAGGAAGGGCTTTCCGCCCTGGCTCTTCACCAGGTCGGCCACGGCCCGGGCCCAGTTGGGACGCAGATAGGCAAGGTTGCCGGGCTCGCCGAAATGCATCTTGATGGCCACATACTTATCCTCCATGTCGATGTCGCCGAAGCCGGCGGTCATCATCAGACGGGCCAGCTTCTGGGGCAGGGTTTCCCGCCAGCTGGGGCAGCGGAAGTCCGCAAAGTATACTTTGGATGTCTCGCTCATAACCGTTCTCCTTTTCCGTCCCTTTTTTACTCCCTGTGTGCCGGATGGGGGATTTGACCCGCCGGAGTCACTCGTCCAGATCCACGCTGATGTGGTCTGTCCCGTGCTGGTCGAATTCGGACAAATACGTGTCGATCCGATCCATCAGCTCACTGTAATTTTCCCGGGTGAGAGGCTCACCATCCATATCCCGCAGAGCTAGCTCCTCGGCCAGGATCTCGTAGAAAACCACGTCCTCATAATTTTCGATAGCCTCGTGGATGCCGCCGTCGGCGAAGGCCCTGGAGGGGATCAGCTCGCCCCGGTACAGTTCCACCAGCTTGCTCATCTTGTGCTGGAGACAGTGGGAAAATACCAGGCTCTCCACCTGGTCGTATTCCTGGATCCGGTCATCCTCCCGGGTGGAATTGATCACCCAGTTTCCTATGTATACCAAGTCCAGCAGATAGCGGAACTGCTGCTCCGTCAGCTCGATCTTCATTGGACAAACACCTCCCGCATGGTCCATAGATTCCATATGGTATGATTATAGCAAAGCTGCAGGTAAAATTCCATACAAAAAACAGGGCAAAAAGACTAAAATCTGTCTTGCGGCCAACAGCAGCCCATAGTATAATATATAACTTGGATGTAAGCCGGGTTCCTGGCGGCCCGGAGGGACAGAAGGAGTTTAAAGAGCGTATGGATATGCGACCCATCGGCGTGTTCGATTCCGGCCTGGGCGGGCTGACGGCAGTGCGCGCCCTCTGGCAGATCCTGCCGGAAGAACATCTCATTTACTTCGGCGACACTGCCCGGGTACCCTATGGCGGCCGGTCACAGGAGACCTTGCTCAAATATGCCCGGCAGGATGTACGGTTTCTCCGGTCCTTCGATCTCAAGGCCATTTTGGTGGCCTGCGGCACCGTGACCACCACGGCACTGCCCACGCTGCAAAAGGAGAACGACCTGCCCATCGTGGGCGTGGTGGAGCCTGCCTGCCGCCGGGCCGCGGCGGTGACGAAGAACAAGCATGTGGGCATGATCGCAACGCCTGCCTCCGTCCGTTCCGGGGCCTATGGCCGGACACTGCACCGTCTGGACCCGGAGATCCGGGTGATCGAGAAGGCCTGCCCGCTGCTGGTGCCGCTGGTGGAAAACGGGCGGGTGCGCCCGGGGGACGTGGTCATCGAGACGGTGGCCCGGGAGTATCTGGAGCCCCTGCGCCAAAGCGGCATCGACACGCTGATCCTGGGCTGTACCCACTATCCGCTTTTGACGGATGTGATCGCCGGGATCATGGGACCGGGTGTGGAGCTGGTGTCCGCCGGAGAAGAGGGGGCCTTCGAACTCAAGCGTATGCTCAAGTCCCGCGGCCTGCGGGCGGACGAAACCAAGCGTGGCGAGTCCGAGTTTTTCGTCAGTGACCGGGCGGAGGATTTTGAGCACCTGGCGTCCCTCTTTTTGCAGGAGGACCTTCATCACGGGGCACGGAGGATTGACATTGAGGAATACTGAGCAGGAAAAGCTGCCGGTGCTGCTGCGTATCCGGGGCGAGCAGTATTTTGACGGCATCGACCCGGACGAGACGGAACTGATGACTGAGGGAACGCTGGAGCTGACGGAGCAGGGGCTGCGTCTTTCCTACCATGAGACGGCCCTCACCGGTATGGAGGGCACTACCACCACGTTCGCCGTGGAGGGCGGCCGGGTGACGCTCACCCGGTCGGGATCGGTGAACTCCCAGATGATCTTTGAGGAGGGGCGGCAGCACACCTCCCTGTATGAGACCCCCTACGGGGAGCTGACCGTGGATATCCAGACCAGCTGCCTGCGCCATAATCTCACAGAGCGGGGCGGCATCATGGAGATCAAGTACTCCATCGCCGTGGAGCATACGGTCACGGGACGCAACTGCTTCAAGATCCGGGTAAAGCGAAAGTAGGCACTGCCGTTCGCAACGCGCACAGCGCGTCCAAGCCGTTTGGCGCAGGCCAAACGCTTGCCGCAGGCGGGCTCTGCCTGCCGAGGATGTTTTATGCGAGGGCTCCCGCGGGGCCTGCCCCGTGGGAACGCCATACGGTCACGGGACGCAACTGCTTCAAGATCCGGGTCAAACGGAAATAACCAATAAACCAACGAAAGAGGATAGAGATATGATCAACATGATCCAAAACGCGAAAGACCAGGCGGCGGCGCTGGCCATGTCCGCCTACGAAGCGGCGGTGGCCGACGGCACGCTGCCCCGGGCGGAGGTCAAGACCGCGCCGGTGGAGATCCCCAAGGACACGGCCAACGGCGACTTTACCACCACCTTTGCCCTGGCAGCCTCCAAGGCACTGCGCCAGCCTCCCCGCAACATCGCCCAGGCTCTGCTGGATCATATGAATCTGGAGGGCACCTACTTCACCTCCGCGGAGATCGCAGGCCCCGGCTTTTTGAACTTCCGCCTCCATGACAGCTGGTATGCCGGCGTCATGAGCGCCGTGGAGTCCGAGGGCGACGCCTACGGCACCGCCGACACCCACAAGGGCCAGAAGATCATGGTGGAGTTCGTCTCCGCCAACCCCACCGGCCCCATGCACATGGGCAACGCCCGCGGCGGCGTGCTGGGCGACACCCTGGCTGCCGTGCTCTCCGCCTGCGGCGCCGATGTGACCCGTGAGTTCTACGTCAACGACGCCGGCCATCAGATCGACAAGTTCGCCCACTCCATCGAGGCCCGCTACCTCCAGATCATTCTGGGCGAGGACGCAGTGGCCTTCCCCGAGGACGGCTATCAGGGCGGCGATATCCGGGACCTGGCCCAGGCCTACTACGATCAGCACGGCGACGAGCTTTTGAACGTGCCCGAGGCGGAGCGCCAGGAGAAGCTGGCCCAGTTCGGCCTTTCCGTGAACCTGCCCAAGATGAAGTCCGATCTGGAGCGCTACAAGATCCACTACGACAACTGGTTCTATGAGTCCACCCTCCACGAAAGCGGCTATGTTGCCGAGACCGTGGCGCTGCTGGAAGAGCGGGGTTGGACCTATGAAAAGGACGGCGCCGTGTGGCTCAAGACCGCCGATATCCTGCGGGACCACTTCCGCAAGGCCGGCAAGAAGGAAGCGGACATTGAAAAGCTGGACCTGAAGGACGACGTGCTGCGCCGTGCCAACGGGTTCTACACCTACTTCGCCGCCGACATCGCCTATCACCGCAACAAGTTCGCCGTCCGCGGCTTCGACAAGGTCATCAACGTCTGGGGTGCCGACCACCACGGCCATGTGGCCCGTCTGAAGGGTGCGCTGGACGCCCTGGGCCTCAATGGCTCCGAGAAGCTGGACATCGTGCTCATGCAGCTGGTCAAGCTCCTGCGGGACGGCGAGGTGGTGCGCATGTCCAAGCGTACCGGCAAGGCCATCTCCCTGAGCGACCTGCTGGACGAGATCCCCGTGGATGCTGCCCGCTGGTTCTTCAACGCCAAGCCCGATACCCAGATGGACTTCGATCTGGGCCTGGCCGTCCGGGAGGACAGCGAGAACCCCATCTACTACGTGGAGTATGCCCACGCCCGGATCTGCTCGCTGCTGCGGACCCTGGGGGAGGAGGGCGTGCAGGTGCCCGCCCAGGCAGATGTGGACATGTCCCTGCTGACCGGCGAGACGGAAAAGGCCCTCATCAAGCAGATCGCCCAGTTCTGTGAGGAGATCAAGCTCTCGGCCCGGGATTACGATCCCAGCCACATCAACCGCTATCTCCAGGAGCTGGCCGGCTGCTTCCACCGCTTCTACACCGCCTGCCGCATCAAGGGCGAGGAGCCGGGCGTCATGGCTGCACGGCTCAAGCTGGCGGATGACACCCGCGTGGTGCTGAAAAACGGCCTGAAGCTCATCGGCGTGGACGCGCCGGAGAAGATGTGATCCGGAAAAAACAAGCACAAGCAGGGGGGCGGGACATACCCGCCCCCTTTTTACATCCCGGACGGGGGACAGGAGGTACCTATGTTTGAAAATCGCTATGAGATCACCCGGAAGCTGTACGCGGACTGGGCCCGGCGGCCGGTGCTGCTGTCCGGACGGCGCCGCATCCCGCTTTTGCCGGTGCTGGTGGCTGTTGGCTGCGGCGTGATGCTGGTGCGCTCCGTACTGGACGGCCGATGGGGCTATGGGGCCATGTTCGCCCTGCTGCTGGTGCTGACCGCGTTCCGGGTCCTTTTTTACCTGCCCCTCATGGCTGCCCGGCAGCATGGCCGGATGCTGGCCCAGTGGGGCGTGGACGCCTGGCACCGGACAGTGGAGTTCGGGGCGGAGAAGATCACCGTCCACGACGCGGCGGCCCAGGCGGAAAAGACCTATGACCAGGTGAAGGAGGTCCGGGACCAGGGCGAGTGGCTGGCGGTGATCTTTGACGGCGGCACCGTGGTGCGGCTGGACAAGGCGGGCTTTTTCAAAGATGGGGAAGCGGCGCCCTGCGAGGCATTCCTGGCATTTTTCCGGGCTGCCTGTCCCCAGGCCGTTTTCTCCTGAGGAGGCGCCATGAACAAGACGAACACTGCAAAGGCGGCGCTGCGGGCCGCCTTTCCGGCAACGGTGCCGGTCATGACGGGCTTTTTGGTGCTGGGATTTGCCTACGGGATCTTGATGCAGACCAAGGGCTACGGCGTAGTATGGGCCACGGCCATGAGCGCGCTGGTGCTGGGCGGCAGCATCCAGTATGTGGCCGTCACGCTGCTGACCACTGCTTTTGATCCCCTGCAGGCATTCTTGCTCTCTCTCATGGTCAACGCCCGCCATCTTTTCTACGGACTGAGCCTGCTGGACAAGTACCGGGGGCTGGGCCGTGTCCGGCCATTTTTGATCTTTTCGCTCTGTGACGAGACCTTTTCCCTGGTGTCCACCCTGGACGTGCCGGAGGGGGTGGAGCGGAAGGACTTTTACTTCTGGATCTCCCTTTTGAACTATGGCTACTGGGTGGGGGCCACCGCCCTGGGCGCCCTGGCAGGCAGCCACATCCCCTTTGACACCACGGGGCTGGACTTTGCCCTGACGGCACTGTTCGTGGTGCTGTTTCTGGAACAGTGGAAAAAACGGGAAAACCGCTTTCCCGGCGCCGTGGGCGTCGGCGCGGCGGTGGTGTCTGCGGTTGTGTTCGGACCGGACAATCTGGTCATCCCCGCCATGGTCATCATGACGGCGATCTTACTGGGAGGGAGGAAGCGGCTATGCGCCTGAGCGGAACGGAGACCCTCATCATGATCCTGGCCCTGGCGGCCGGTACCCAGCTGACCCGGTGGCTGCCCTTCTGGCTGTTCCCGGAAAACCGCCGTCCTCCGGCAGTGGTGCTGTACCTGGGGCGGGTGCTGCCTCCGGCGGTCATGGGCCTTTTGGTAGTGTACTGCCTGCGCAATATCCAGTTTTCCGCGCCCCCGCACGGAGCGGCGGAGATCTTGTCCGTGGCGGCGGTGGCGCTGCTCCACCGCTGGCGGGGCAATGTGCTTTTATCCATCGCCGGCGGCACGGCCCTTTACATGGTGCTGGTACAGGCGGTATTCGTGTGAGCGCGGGGCGGGTATAATTTTCCTTCCTGCGGCGTACAATGAGACTGCGGCTGACGGGCCGCAGTCTTTTTGCTTGGAGGCACCGCAATGAAAAAGCGATTACTTCTCTGGGAGACGGCGGGGTTCCTTTTCACGGCGGCGGTGGGCGCACTGCTGCACTTTACCTATGACTGGAGCGGCGGTACAGTGCTTGCGGCGGCGTTTTCCGCTGTGAACGAGTCCACCTGGGAGCACATGAAGCTGCTGTTTTTCCCGGTGTTTTTCTTCTCCGTGATCCAGGTTTGCTTTCTGGGACGCAACTATCCCAACGTGCTCTCCGCCCGGGCCGCGGGCACGCTGGCGGGCCTGGTTCTCATCCCCACGCTCTTTTATACCTACACCGGCGTGTTCGGCCGCCACTGGCTTTGGGCGGATATCGCCGTATTTTTGATCGCGGCGGCCGCTGTGTACGCCGTGGACTTTCTTTTGCTGGAGCGCCGGCAGCCCGGCGGATTATGGCGGCAGGTGGCGGGGCTGCTGGTTTTGTGGCTTCTGGCATTTTTGTTCATCTATTTTACGTTCCGGCCGCCCCAGCTCCCGCTGTGGCAGGACCCGGTCACGGGGCTCTACGGCATCCCCATCCCTTGACATGTGCCCTCTCCCGCCACGGGAGGGGGCTTTTGCATTCACAATCATTTCACAGCCTGCCGCCTTGACCCTAAAAGGCCGGCAGGGTATAATAGCCGCAAGGTGACAAGAAAGGGGGCTTGCCCGTGGGAGCGGAAAAGCGCAAAAGCGCGGCGCCTTTTTATGCAGTGGGCGTGCTTTGGATCTGCTGGGGCGCACTGCTGCCGCTGTATCATCCTGCCCACTATGCAGCCGCAGCAGCAGTGTCCGCTGTGGTATTTTTCCTGGTGAGCATGCTCTGCCGCACCGGCGCCGTCGGACAGACGGGACAGGCCAAGGAGGCGCAGACAAAGGAAAAGGGTACCGGCAATCCGGAACTGGATAAAATGCTCCGGGACGGCCGCCTGGCCATTGCCGAGATGAAGCGGCTGGACGAGAACATCGCCGATCCCGGCATCTCCGCCGATATCGTGCGGCTGGAGCAGGTATCCGCCAAGATCTTCGAGGAGGTGGGGCGCAGCCCGGAGAAGCTCCCTCAGATCCGCAGGTTCATGGACTACTACCTGCCTACCACCCTCAAGCTCCTCAATGCCTATGACCGCATGAGCGGAACGGGTGTGTCCGGCGAGAACATCGACGCGACCCTTGCGCGGGTGGAGGGCATGATGCGCACCATCGTCTCCGCCTTTGAAAAGCAGTTGGACAGCCTGTACGGCACCGAGGCGCTGGACATCTCCACGGATATCACCGTGCTGGAGACCATGATGGCCCGGGAGGGTCTGACGGACCGGCCCCTCAAGGCGGACGAGCCCAAAGAAGGCACGGCCCGTCCGGAGCTTTGAACCATAAAACAATCGAGCGGGTCCCGGAAGGGGACTGGAAACGGAGGAAAATGTGATGGCCGATGAAAAGAACACGATCCCGGAGCTGACCCTGACCCCCGGCGCAGCCCAGGAGGCTGTACCGGAGCTGACGCTCTCCCCGGCGGCCCAGGAGCAGCCTGCGCAGGAGCCGGAAAAGCCGGAGGTGACCCCGGTACAGATGGATGAAAACCTCCTCTCCGACGCGGAAAAGAAGGCGGTGGAGGACTTTTCCAAGAAGATCGATCTGACGGATTCCCAGCTGGTCCTCCAGTACGGCGCCGCCGCCCAGAAAAACGTGGCGGGCTTTTCTGAAAACGCCCTCAACTCCGTGCGCACCAAGGACCTGGGCGAAGTGGGCAAGTCCCTTTCTGATCTGGTGGTGGAACTGAAGGGCTTCGGCGAGGAAGAGGAGAAGAAGGGTCTGTTTGGCCTCTTTAAAAAGACCGGAAACAAGCTGGAGGCCATGAAGGCCCAGTATGCCAAGGTAGAGGCCAACGTGGACAAGATCGTCCGGGAGCTGGAGCAGCATCAGGTGACCCTTTTGAAGGACGTGGCCATGTTTGACCAGATGTACGAGCTGAACCTGAAATACTACAAGGAGCTGACCATGTATATCCTGGCCGGCAAAAAGCGGCTGGAGGCGGTCCGCGCCACGGAGCTGCCCGCCCTGAAGGCCAAGGCGGAGGCCACCGGCGCCCAGGAGGATGCCCAGGCCTACAACGACCTGGTGCAGATGTGCGAGCGGTTTGAAAAGAAGCTCCACGATCTGGAGCTGACCAGAATGATCTCCATCCAGATGGGCCCCCAGACCCGGCTTCTCCAGAACAACGACACGCTGATGGTGGAGAAGATCCAGTCCTCTCTGGTGAACACCATCCCCCTGTGGAAGAGTCAGATGGTGCTGGCACTGGGACTGGAGCACGGGCGGCAGGCCACGGCGGCTCAGTCCGCCGTGACGGAGATGACCAATGAGCTTTTGAAGAAGAACGCCGACATGCTCAAGATGGGCACCATCGCCACCGCCCGGGAGGCCGAGCGCAGCGTGGTGGACATCGAGACCCTCCAGCACACCAATGAGCAGCTCATCTCCACGCTGGATGAGGTGCTGAACATCCAGAAAGAGGGCGCCGCCAAGCGCAAGGCCGCCGAGGCCGAGCTGGGCCGCATCGAAGGGGAGCTGAAGCAGAAGCTCCTGGAGCTGCGCGCTTGAGCGGCGGCGCGGGAAAGGGAACAAGATGAAAGCTTTGCAAAGGCGCTCTGTGGCGGCGGTCATCATGGTGCTGGCCGTCGCGGCGGGCATTTTGCTGGGTCAGATCCGCAAGCCGGACGAAAGCCAGGCGCCGTCCACCGCCATTGTCGGCACCTACACCTATGTGTATGACTATGCCGGTGTGCTCACAGACGAGACCATGGCCCATATCGACGCCATGAACGCATCCCTCTTTGCCCAGACCGGCGCCCAGCTGATGGTGCAGACGGTGTCCACCACCGGCGGGGTGGATATCGTGGATTATGCCACGGACCTGGGCAATGAGTACGGCGTGGGCTCCCGGGAGCGCAACAACGGCCTGGTGCTGGTGCTGGCCCTGGATGATATGTCTCCCAGCGGCCTTTTGGGCGACTATGGCGTTTCCGGGGGAGACGGCCTCTATCAGTACGGCCAGGAGCTGACCAGCCTGCTCTATGCCTATATGGAGGAGGACTTTGCCGCCGGGGACTATGACGCCGCCGTGCGCAAAACGGCGGACGCCTACTTCGACTGGTTCGCCGATTTCTACGGCGTGTCCGTCCGTGAAAACTACATCCCCGCCGTTGGCGATACCTACTCCGCCGGAAACGGCTACTATACACAAAATACCGGGTATCTGCCGCCTGCGCCCGATGTGATCGCGGCACGGGCGATGGTGATGCTGGGGGTGCTGCTGGGGGTGCTGCTGGTGCTTTGGATCATCCTGGACGGCATGCGCTACAGCCGCTATCGCCGCCGGTATCTGCGTCCGGGCATGGGACGGCCGCCTGTGCTGTACTATCCCATTTTCTGGGGGCGGCCCCGCAGACCCAGGCCGCCTCGTCCGCCCAGACCGCCCCGCCGCCCGCCCAC
>DYBL01000108.1 GCA_019418625.1 Clostridiales bacterium
GCGGTCCCCTGCGGCTTGGGGGGCGGGGACGGTGCGGCGGCAGGCTTCGGCTGCGCCTGTTCCTCCAATTTTCGCCATTCAGGAATGTGCGCCGAGGCTTTGCAGTCGCGGAGCTTGGACGATTCCGGATGCTTGGAGTAGTCCATCTTCTCTACCTTCAGGGCCTTTTGGCCGCGGATAATAACCAGCGCCTGTGTAATCGGGAGACGAAGCACTTCATCCGGGGTGAGGACAGGCCGTTTGCCGACGCCGGAGGTCTCCCGGTATTCCGGCGTATAATTGGAGATGCGCCAGGTGCCCAGCTGCTTGGATTTACTGGACACTGACACAGATGCCAGACCGGTGCGCTCGGAGATGAATTCCGCCGTCAGGCTGTCTGTGCAGCCCAAAAACAGCTGCGCGTCGCAATTTCCAAGTATTTCCTGCCAAAGATTGAGCGGGTATCTGTTTTGGAGACCCGCAAGGTTTTGGAAGACGCAGCTCATGGATATGTTTCTGGATCGAATCACACTGAGACGGCGGGAGAGGTCCGGAATGGTCCCGCAGGCAGTGAGCTCTTCCCCCAGGATATGGACGGGAACCGGCAGCTTGCCGCCCTCACAGTTCTTGTCTGCATACCGCACCAGCTTAATGAAGCAGAAGGACAGGAACAGGCTTGCCAGAAAATCAAAGGTGCTGTCCTGGTCGCTGGTAACGAGGAAGTAGGCGCACCGCTCCTGGCCGGGCAGTTCCAGGTCGATCTCATCCCGGGTGGTGATCTTCTTGATCAGTTCCGACTGGAACACCTGCAGCCGGGAGCCAAGGCCGATGATGACGCCGCTGCGCACCGTGTCGCTGGCCTGCTTGAACAGGCTGTAGGGGGCTTTGGCCGGATGGGTGGGCGGCAGAACATCAAACAGGCTATCCAAGTCGGATTCTCCGTTCAGCGTCAGCAGCCGGTACACCTCGCCGATATTCCGGTTTTCTTTCGCATAGCTCTGGTCCACATAGAGGACAAGGGCTTTCAGCAGGTTCATCTCACAGGAGTCCCAGAAGTGGTCGCCCTTGCCGGTGCTGTTGGTGTTCTTGATAATGACATCCACAAAAAGCTGAGCCATCAGTTCCTGCCCTTCCACTTCGGAAAGGCAGTTCCAGCTGTCTGAGTTTTCCGGCAACACCAAGTTGAAAACCTTGACGCAATAGCCCTGCTCCCGCAGGTATTCGCTGGATTTTTCATAGAGTTCGCTTTTCGGATCTGAAATGATCAGCGATTCCCCACGGATTACCGCCTGAAGGATGCGGTTCATACAGAACGACCGGGTCTTCATGCTTCCGCTGGAGCCGTACACGGCCAGGTTGCCGTTGATACGGGGATTCTCGGGAATACAGACGGCTTTCCCGTCCAGCATCCCCAGCACAACGCCTTTGTGCTTGCGCAGGTCCGGCACCAGATCCAGCACACCTGCCATTTCCTTGCGGCTCATCCAGCCGGAGGTGCCGTAAGTGCCCTTGGCCGAATAGACAAAGTTCCGATCCGTGTCATACTCGCCGGCGTCGCTGTATCCCATCCGCATGACCATGAGCAGCAGGATCGCCAGCAGGCCAATGCAGATCAGCACCCCGTACACTCCATAGGGCGGATGGAGAACAGAGGTCAGGCAGGTAAAAAAATCGGGCGACGCTGCCGCCGGAGATGTGCCGTCTCCGGGGATGCCGCCGCCCTGTTTCCATGCCGCGTAGTTGCCCAATATCTGCCCCAGAAAGCCGCCTGCGTAGAGAATCGCAAGGATGGCGAACGGCGTAGCGATCAGGCCTGCAATGAGTTTCTTCTTATCTATGGGAACAACCTCCCCTCGAATTTTGTGAAATCAATGGTTTGAAAGCGAACCCGGCTACCGCAGTAACGGCGCAGCACATCTGCCTGGAAGTCGAAGCAGATCAGC
>DYBL01000109.1 GCA_019418625.1 Clostridiales bacterium
GCGGCTATCTTCCGGCTGGAAGGGGTACCCCCCTCGGAAGAGTTCCTGTTTATTCAGGAGTCTGAGGCGCTGGAGATCCTATTCTGCCGCAAAGGCGGGCTTTTTTTGGAATGGGCCGGCCACCGGCGTCTTAGCCTCAGCACCGATCAGGTGCTGTTTCTCCCGGTCCGCACAGAAGCGTACCGGGGACGGTTTGCTTCAGAGCCATTCTACGGCACCCTTGTTCGGATGGAAGCGAAAACCGCATGGTCGACCCTGCGTGCCATGCACTCCGACCTGGGAGAGTCCATCTCCCGCGCCTGGAATGATCCCTGTATGTTGAGAGCGGCACTCTGGAGCGAAGCTCTGTTTTCTGCCTTGGACTATATGCAGCTGGGACATATCGGGGACTACTATGTTATCAAGGCGCTGGAAGTCCTGTTCCTGCTCCACGCGCAGCGGGAGGGGCTGGCCCTGACACCGCAGTGCGATTACCATACCCAAAGCCAGATCGAGACCATACGCGAGATCCAGAAATACATGGTGGGACACCTGGACGAGCGGTTGACAGTTCGGAGCCTGTCTCAGCAGTTCCGAATTTCCGGCACAGCGTTGAAGTCCTGTTTCCGCCAGGTTTATGGGGTCCCAGTCCACCAGTATCTTCTGGAGCAGCGCATGGCCCGGGCCGCGGAGCTCCTCACGACTACGACCCAGTCCGTACTCCAGATCTCCACGGTGGTGGGCTATTCCAGCGTCAGCCAATTTGGAATCGCCTTTAAGCGGCGTTACCATATGCCGCCCGCCCAATTCCGCCGGAACGCAAATAAAAATCCATTTACAACGGTTCCTGACCAGAACAGATAGAAAAACCTCAAATTCTTATGTTATTATAAGCGACCGAAATAAGGTGCCATGTCTGGCGAGGGAGGGACTATCCAATGAAGCACCACCGTTTCTGGGCCTGGGGCGCTGTTATCTGCATGGTCATGACTTTCATTACCGGGTACCGGCACCGCTGAATGTGAGGTGAACACCATAATGATGAATTTCCATAAAGGAGCCGCCCTGTTTGTGGGCGGGGTGCTGTTCGGCTCTGCCGGCTTCAAGCTGCTGTCCAGCAAGGATGCGAAGAAGGCCTATACCCACATGACCGCGGCCGCACTGCGTGTGCAGGAGTCCGTGATGGAAACGGTCACTTCCGTTCAGGAGAATGCTGCTGACATCCTGGCTTCCGCTAAGGAGATCAACGAGCAGCGTGCGAAAGCGGAGGAGGCCACCAGCGTGGAGTGCTCTGAAGCGTAACGCGCAAGAAATGAGAGAGGGGCCGCCGGGGGCGGTCCCTCTTGTTCTGTGGAGGCAATCATGAAATTTCAAATCAAACACGAATGCCGCGGGCGAATCCGTGTTCAGGCTGTGCAGCAGCGCATGACGCTGGAGCAGGCCGATATGCTGGAGGCGTGGCTGCTGACTCTGCCGCAGGTGGAGTGTGCGTCTGTCCATGAAAGAACTCGTTGCGCAGTGATCGAGTATCAGGGGGATCGGAAGGATTTACTGAGGATTCTCGCTGGCTTCTCCTATCAGGATCATGCGCTGGCGGAGCTGGTCCCGGTCCACAGCAGCCGGGCGCTCAACCGTGCCTATGAGGAAAAACTGGTGGGTATGGTGGCGTTTAAGGCCGTCCGATCCCTGTTCTTCCCGGCTCCGCTTCGTGCGGTCTACACAGTTATTCGGTCGGCTCCTTATCTGTTCCGGGCGCTTCGGTGTCTGCTGCGGAGACAGCTCCATGTGGAGTTGTTGGATGGAATCTCCGTCTGCCTGTCCATGGTACGGCGGGACTTCGACACGGCCAGTTCCGTGATGTTCCTGCTGCGGCTGGGCGAGCTTCTGGAGGAGTGGACCCACAAAAAGTCCGTGGAAAACTTGGCCAGGAGCATGTCCCTGAATATCGACCGGGTCTGGATGAAAACCGAAAGCGGAGAGGAACTGGTCCCGCTCCACCAGGTACAGGCCGGAGATCAGGTGGTCATCCGCATGGGCGGCATGATTCCCCTGGACGGCACCATTGCGGAGGGCGAGGTCATGCTCAACCAGGCGTCCCTCACCGGCGAGTCCATCCCCGTCCCCAAGCGGCCTGGGAGCAGCGTCTATGCCGGAACGGTGGTGGAGGAGGGCGAGTGCGTCCTTACGGTCACCCAGCAGTCCGGCAAGGGCCGCTATGACAAGATCGTGGCCATGATTGAGGAGTCGGAGCAGCTCAAGTCCACAGCGGAAAATCACGCAGCGCATCTGGCTGATCGACTGGTACCCTACACGCTGGCGGGGAGTGTGCTGGTCTATCTGCTCACCCGCAATGTCACCCGCGCCCTGTCCGTGCTGATGGTGGACTTCTCCTGCGCTTTGAAACTGTCCATGCCCCTGGCGGTTCTCTCCGCCATGAGCGAGGCCAGCCGCTTCCATGTGACCGTGAAAGGTGGAAAGTACCTGGAAGCTGTGGCCCAGGCGGATACCATTGTTTTTGACAAGACGGGTACCCTGACCCATGCCAACCCCGTGGTGGCTCAGGTGGTCCCATTCGGTGGGAACAAGGAGCTGGAAATGCTCCGGCTGGCCGCCTGCCTGGAGGAGCATTTCCCCCACTCCATGGCCAACGCCGTGGTTCAGGCCGCCAGGGAGCGGGATTTGGCCCATGAGGAGATGCACTCCCAGGTGGAGTACCTGGTGGCCCACGGCATCGCCAGTACGGTAGACGGCAGGCGGGTCATCATTGGCAGCGCCCACTTCGTCTTTGAGGATGAGGGCTGCACTGTCCCGCCGGGAGAGCAGGCCGCCTTCGACACCCTGCCCAAGCAGTACAGCCATCTGTATCTGGCGGTTGGCGGCGTGCTGGCCGCGGTTATCTGCATCTCCGACCCGCTGCGCGCCGAGGCTGCGGATGCGGTAGCTGCCCTCCACAGCCTGGGAGTGGGCAAGATCGTCATGCTCACCGGCGACAGTGAGCGCACCGCGGCGGCCATCGCCGCCCAGGTAGGGGTGGACGAGTACCGGGCTGAGGTGCTGCCGGAGGACAAGGCCCACTTTGTGCAGGCCGAGCGTTCGCAAGGCCGCACGGTGGTCATGATCGGCGACGGGGTCAACGATTCCCCGGCTCTGTCCGCTGCCAATGTTGGTATCGCAATCAGCGACGGTGCCGCCATCGCCCGGGAGATCGCGGACATCACCATCGCGGCAAACGACCTGTTCGAGCTGGTGCAGCTGCGGCGGCTGTCCATGGCCCTGATGAACCGCATCCAGTCCAATTACCGCTTTGTCATCGGCTTCAACGGTGGTCTCATCGCCTTGGGTGCCTTGGGCGTCCTGGCACCGGCCACCTCCGCCACGCTCCATAACCTGTCCACTCTGGGCATCAGCCTGCGCAGCATGACCAGTCTGCTGCCGCCGGCAAAAGCATGAACACAGCCCCGTCTGACCGTATGAACAAGGCCAGACGGGGCTGTGTCTTATGCTGTGATTTGTCGTACCCCTGCCTGGGTTTGTCCACGGAGCGTTGGACGGGAAAGGGTCACTGTTTCGCAACTACCAGGTACATTTTGAATGGGGTTACGGCCTGGACCGCATGGGGGATGCCGGCCGGCATGATGACAGCCTCCCCGGCGTTCAGCGTGTGCGGGACACCGTCAATGGTGATCTGAGCGGTGCCCTCCAGGATGGTGGCCATGGCGTCCCCGGGGGCGGCGTGGGTACTGATGGCCTCGCCCGCATCAAAGGCGAACAGCGTCATCCCCACACCAGGCCGCTGGGCCAGGGTCAGGCTGACGACTTTACCGGGCTCGTACCCGACCTGATCCTTCAGGGGAAAGGGCCGTGCATGGGGCAGGTTTTTGATCAACGGTTCCATACAGATCCTCCTCAGTTTGATTGGATGGTAATTTGCAGCAGTTTGAAGGGGCCGCTCCCGCCAATGGCGTGGGTGGTCTGCGCCGGGACAGCCAGACAATCCCCTGCGCCCAGGCGGACCTCGTGCCCCTCCAGGCGCAGAGGCATATCACCCTCCAGCACATAATAGACCGTGTCGCCGAAGTAGCGCTCCTCACTGATGCTCTCTCCGTCCCCAAAAGCCAGCAGCGTCATTTGGCAGTGCTCGCTGCGGGAAAGGGCCATGCTCACCACGCGCCCCGGCTGGATGGAGATGAGTTCCCTCAGAGCCGCCGGCTGCTGAACCGGCAGATTGCGGAGAATGTCCATTTCCGAGCCTCCTTCCGTGTTCTAAAAGTTAATATATCACATTTCCTTGTGGGACGCCATTGCCGTGGCAACCAGACCGGTTCTAACCGGTGATCCGCCGGATGATCTCTTGGCGCAGCCGGGCCAGTTCAGGGGCGGAGGCGTCCCGCCCCTCCGGGCCGGGGAGGTCAAACCACTGGCAGATTGTCGTGGGGCGCGGAGTGAGCACGGCGATGCGGGTCGCCACAGTGAGGGCTTCGTCGATCTCATGTGTGACAAAAAGCACCCCGGGCCGCTCCCGCTGCCAGATAGACAGCAGCATGGACAGCATCTCCATGCGGATTCCGTAGTCCAGCCCCTGAAATGGCTCGTCCATCAGGAAAATCTCACCGCCGAAGTGGAATGCCCGGGCCAGGGCGCACCGGCGGGCCATGCCGCCGGAGAGTTGGCCGGGATAATAGCGTTCAAACCCCTCCAGCCCCACAGCAGTGATGAGGGAGCGCACTTCCTCGGCGGGCGCGTCCTCCCGCACCAGCCGGATGTTTTCCTCCACCGTGCGCCAGGGAAGCAGCCGGGCGCTCTGAAACATATAACTCAGCCTGCCGTCCACACCCTCCACCGTACCGGCGTCCGGCGCCGTCAGGCCGGAAATGATGTTCAGCAGCGTGGTTTTCCCGCAGCCGGAGGGGCCGATCAAGGCGACAATCTCGCCCCGGGACAGGGTGAGGGACAGGTTTGAGAGTACGGGCAGATCCTCAAAGCGCTTGCAGAGCCCGCTCAGTCTCAGCATGGGGCTCCCC
>DYBL01000011.1 GCA_019418625.1 Clostridiales bacterium
CATCAGTCCCGGGCCGCTCTCGCTGAGGGTCTGCCCCGCCGTGGCCATGGCCGGGATGATGACCAGGGCCGCCAGCAGCGCCGCCGCCGAATCGAAAACGGCCACCATCCGGGCGGAGGCAGGCACGTCCTGCTCTTTGGAGAGGTAAGACCCGTAGATCAGTGTGCCGTTGCCGGCGATGGACAATGAGAAAAACGCCTGGCCCAGGGCGTAGATCCACACCTGGGGATCCAGCAGCTCCCGGGGCCGCAGCACAAAGATGTACCGATAGCCCTCCATGGCGCCGGGCAGTCCGGCGATATACACTGCCAGCACCAAAAACAAGATGAAGAACACGGGCATGAGCACCTTGTTGGCCCGCTCGATGCCTCCGCCGATGCCCAGGGCCATCACCACAAAGCAGATCACCATGGCCACCGCCTGCCATGCAGTGTTGCCCCAGGCGGAGGCAGTGGCGCCGAAGAAGGCGGAAAAGCCCTCCACGCCTTCATTGGAGAGCACGGAGCCGGTGAACGCCCCGACCACATACTTCAAAAGCCAGCCCACCACCACAGAATAGCCGATGGCCATGGCATAAGATCCCACCACAGGGATGATGCCCAGTGCCTGGCCCCAGCTGGCAGAGCCGGTGCGGCGCCGGGCGGCCTCTCCGAAGGCCATGATAGGCCCGCCGCCGGTAGCCCGGCCGAAGGCCATCTCTCCCACCACGCCGGTGGAGGCGATGAGCACCACAAAGATCACATAGGGGATCAGGAACGTGGCGCCGCCGAACTGGGCCATGCGGGACGGGAACAGCCAGATGTTGCCCATGCCCACCGCAGATCCGATACACGCCAGCCGGAACCCCCACTGGGAGCGGAAGCTGTCCCGCGTCTCCATGCCAGAAACCATGCTCTCTCTCCTTTCGTCTCTCATGCGCCGCAAAGCCGCTCCAGCTCCTCTGCCAGCAGTCCCATGGCTTCCCGGATGTAAAAGGGCAGGCTCTGGGCCGGCCCCACTGCCAGGCGGATGCCGCAGCGATTGGAGGGCAGCAGGATCTTCACCGCGCCGCACGAGCCGATGGCTGCGGCCATGGGAGCCGTGACCTCTCCCAAAAGGCCGTCCGCCGCCAATGCCCCCACCGGCCCCAGCAGCACGTGGGCCCGGCGCACATTGCAGATGACCGCGTTTTCCCCGGTGGCCCCGTCGTCAGCGCCGGCCTTGAGCATGGCGGCCGTGGCCAGGGCGTTGGTGCCCAGGGCCCGCACATGTACATCCGGCGCGCTCTTTTTCACGGCTTCCACCAGCGCCCGGCCCATGCCGCCGCCCTGTCCGTCAATGACCGCCACCAAAATATCCGTACGTTTCATGCGTATACCTCTTATTGATCCAGTTGTTTTCTCCAGCATACCCCGCCGGCAGCGCCCTTGTCAACGGCGTTTCCTTTTTCTTGACGGTAGGACGCGTGTTTGGTATAATGTAAAAAAATGTGGCCCTGAAGGGCTGCCTGGCGCCGCAGGCGCTTTTTCCCCACAGCACGCTTTATATTACGGCGGACATGCAGCCGCCCAATGTCAGAAGACATTCCCCTCCGGGCATGTCTTTTTTTATTTTCAAGGAGGGATCCCTTTGCAGCTTTCCGCTTTTTTTGATGCCCATCCCAACGGGGCTCTGGCGCTTTCCGGCGGGGTGGACTCGGCGCTGCTGGCCTGGGCAGCCGGTGTGCGGGGCCGGGACTGGCGTGCCTATTTCGTCCGCACTCCCTTTCAGCCCGCCTTTGAGCTTGCAGACGCCCGGGCTATCGCCCGGCAGTGCGGTCTTCCGCTGACGGTGGTGGAACTGGACACCCTGGAAAGCGGGGCCATTGCCGCCAACGGGCCCGACCGGTGCTACCACTGCAAGCGCCTGCTGTTTTCCGCCCTGCGCGGCCAGGCCGCAGCCGACGGCTTTACCCTGCTCATCGACGGTACCAATGCCTCCGACGACGGGGCCGACCGGCCCGGCATGCGGGCTTTGCAGGAGCTTTCCGTCCGCTCTCCCCTGCGGGAGTGCGGACTCACCAAGCAGAACGTGCGCCGCATGAGCCGCCTGGCAGGGCTCCCCACCTGGGATAAGCCGGCCTACGCCTGCCTTGCCACCCGCATCCCCACCGGCACGGCCCTGACCGCCGATGCGCTCCAGGCGGTGGAGCGGGCGGAGGACGCCCTCTATCAGATGGGCTTCCGGGACTTCCGGGTGCGCGTGCGGGGCCAGAGCGCCCTGGTGCAGCTGACGGCGGAGCAGTTCCCCCTGGCCGCGGCGCGGCGGGACGAGCTACTGTGGCGGCTGCGGCTATTCTTCCGGGAGGCGGCGCTGGATCTGACGCCCCGGACCCCATCCATGTAAGGAGGCAGCTATGGCAAATCACGTATTATCTCTTCTGCGGTCCGTCCAGTCCGGTGATGTGAGCCCCGAGGACGCCCTGGTGCAGCTGAAGCTCTCGCCCTTTGAGGATCTGGGCTACGCCAAGGTGGACGGCCACCGTGCCGTCCGTCAGGGCACGGCGGAGGTCATCTACGGCCAGTCCAAGACGCCAGCGCAGATCCTGGGCATTCTGGAGACCATGCACCGCCAGGGCTGCGAAAACGTGCTGGTAACCCGCATCCCCCAGGAGACGGCGGACATCCTCTCCGCCCGCTTTCCGGTGCGCTATGAGCCTCTTTCCCGCCTGGCGGTGGCGTTCCCCGCGCCGGTGGAGCGCCGGGGCAGCATCGTGGTGTGCACCGGCGGCACCAGCGACATGGGCGTGGCGGAAGAGGCGGCCATCACCGCCGAGGTGCTGGGCAACCACGTCACCCGTCTCTACGACGTGGGCGTGGCCGGACTGCACCGTCTGCTGGCCAACCTGGAGCCCCTCATGCGGGCCCGAGTGGTCATTGCCGTGGCGGGCATGGAGGGGGCCCTTGCCAGCGTGGTGGGCGGCCTTGTGGACTGCCCCGTCATCGCCGTGCCCACCTCCGTGGGCTACGGCGCGTCCTTCGGCGGCGTCAGCGCCCTTTTGTCCATGCTCAACTCCTGCGCCAGCGGTGTGAGCGTGGTGAATATCGACAACGGCTTCGGCGCGGGTTTCCTGGCCAGCCGCATCAATCAAATGGAGGGAATCAACGATGAACACCCTGTATCTGGAGTGTAATATGGGCGCCGCGGGAGACATGCTCTCCGCCGCCCTCTATGAGCTTTTGGACGAGACCCAGAAGCGCCGCTTTCTGGACACCATGAACCGCCTGATCCCCGGTGTCACCGTGGCGGCGGAGAAAGCCGTCACCTGCGGCATCGCGGGCACCCATATGGCCGTGGAGGTCCGCGGCCAATCCGAGCATAGCCACGATGTGGCCCTGGGCGCGGGAGAAGCCGCCCTGCACGAGCATCCTCACGACCATGAGCACCCTCACGACCACGAGCATCCTCACGACCACGAGCATCCTCACGACCACGAGCATCCTCACGATCACGAGCATCCTCACGATCACGAGCACCCCCACGATCACGAGCATCCTCACGACCACGAGCATCCTCACGACCACGAGCACCATCACGATCACGAGCACCCCCACGACCATGAGCACGGCCACCATCACCACCACAGCGGCCCGGCGGAGATCCGCGCCATTCTGAACTCCCTGGACGTTGCAGAGGACGTGCGGCAAAATGCCGCCGCCGTCTATGACCGCATCGCCGCGGCGGAGGCCAAGGCCCACGGGGTGGATGTGGAGCTGATCCACTTCCACGAGGTGGGCGCCCTGGATGCCGTGGCGGACGTGACCGCCGTGTGTCTTGCCATGTCCATGCTGCGGCCCGATACGGTGGTGGTCTCCCCGATCCATGTGGGCTGCGGACAGGTGCGCTGCGCCCACGGCATCATGCCGGTGCCCGCCCCCGCTACCGCCCATCTGCTCTCCGGCATCCCCACCTACGGCGGCGCCATCCAGGGTGAGCTCTGCACCCCCACGGGCGCGGCCCTGCTGGCTCACTTCGGCCGCCGCTTTGGGCCCCAGCCTCCCATGACCGTGGAGCGTGTGGGCGTGGGCGTAGGCGCCAAGGAATTCCCCGCCGCCAACTGCGTCCGGGCTTTCTGGGGACAAAGCTGCGCCCAGGACACGGAGGAGATCTGTGAGCTGGTGTGCCACATCGATGACATGACCGCCGAAGCCCTCTCCTACGCCGCCGACACCCTGCGCTCCAAAGGTGCCCTGGATGTGGCCGTGACCCCGCTCCTTATGAAGCAGGGCCGCCCCGCCGCCGCGCTGACGGTGCTGTGCCGCCCCGAGGAGGAGGCGGCACTGGCCCGGGCCGTGCTGGCGGAGACCTCCACCCTGGGCGTGCGGGTGCGCCGCTGCCGCCGGTACGTGCTCACCCCCTCCGTCCGCACGGTGGATACCGCCTACGGCCCCATGGCCGTCAAGCGGGGCGAGGGCCACGGCATCTGCAAGGAAAAGCCCGAGTACCGGGACGTAGCCCGGGCCGCACGGGAGCAGGGTCTTCCCTTCGGGCAGGTCTGGGAGGATGTTGCCCAGGCAGCAGCAAAGGCCAAGGAGGGCACGCGTCATGAATGAAGCCCTCTGGAACCGGTGCGTGGCCTTCCACGGCCACTCCTGCCCGGGTCTTGCCATCGGCTTCCGGGCGGCCACGGAGGCTCTTGCTTATCTGGGCCTGAACGGCCCCGCCGCCGATGAGGAGCTGGTGTGCGTCACGGAAAACGATGCCTGCGGTGTGGACGCGGTGCAGGCCATCACCGGCTGCACCATGGGCAAGGGAAACCTCCTCTACCGGGGCACCGGCAAAATGGCCTTTTCCTTCTACTGCCGCAACAGCGGTGCCTCTGTGCGCCTTTGCCTCAAGGCTCTGCCGGACATGGAGCGGGAGGAACGCCGCCGCTTTATTCTGGAAGCGCCGCTGGAGCAGGTGTTCTCCATGGGCGCCCCCCGCTTTGGCGTGCCGGAAAAGGCCCGCCGCTTTGCCTCCGTTCCCTGCGCGGTGTGCGGTGAGATGACCGCCGAGCACATGGTGCATCTGGTGGACGGCAAGCCCCACTGCCCCGACTGCTTCGCCCCTTATGGCCGGGGCTGGTAATTTCGATCAAGGAGACATGCATGCAGACTCGTATCCTTTCCCTTTTCTTATGTTTTTTGCTGCTGACCGGCTGCGCCGCCTCCCCCGCTCCGGCGGCGGAAGATACCGGCAATACCCGCACCATCACCGACGGCCACGGCCGGACCGTGACGCTGCCGGACCAGGTTTCCTCCGTGGTATGCGTGGGCGTTGGCGCCCTGCGCTACACCACCTACCTGGGCGCCCAGGACCTGGCCGTGGGCGTGGAGCAGGACGAGCGGGACGCCACCCCCTCCAAGCCCTTCAGCTACTTCAACCGGGAGTTTTTTGATACCCTCCCCCTCACCGGCGACAACGGCGCCACCTACGACGAGGAGATCCTCGCCCTCCGCCCGGACGTACTGGTGGCCAATCTGGACGCCCAGAGCGCCGACGACCTGCAGTCCCGGCTGGGCATCCCCGTGGTGGCCATCGCCCACAATGAGGGCATTTTCGATGAAAACGCCCTGACCACCCTGGAGGTGCTGGGAGAGGTCTACCACAAGGAAGACCGTGCCCAGGCCCTGACAGACTATCTTCTGGACGCCCAGGCAGACCTTAGCCGCCGCACCCAGGACATTCCCCAGGAGCGCAAGCCCACCGTGTATGTGGGCGGCGTCTCCTATAAAGGCCACCACGGCTTTGAGGGCACGGAGGCCGGCTACGCGCCTCTGGCGGCCATCGGCGCCGTGAACCTGGCGGACGAGACGGGCCAGTCCGGTCCCTTCAATATCGACACCGAGCAGGTGCTCACCTGGGACCCGGACGTGATCTTCCTGGACTACAACGGCATGGACCTCATCCGGGAGAACTATGCCGCCGCGCCGGACTTCTACAACACCCTCACCGCCGTCCGGGAGGGCCGCCTCTACGCCCAGATCTCCTTCCGCTCCAGCGCCACCAACGCAGAGCTGGCCCTGGCGGACGCCTACTACGCCGGCACCGTCCTCTACCCGGAGGCCTTTGCCGACGTGGACATGGAGGAAAAATTTGACGAGATCTTCTCCACCATGCTGGGCGTGGAGGATGCCTATGCCCAGTACACCGCCCAGGGGTACGTGTTCGGCCCCATGACGCTGGAGGGCTGATATGGCGGCAGTACGCAAAGACCAGGCGCCGGAGGCCTACCGCCTGCATGTCCTCCGCCACGCCGCCGCGCTGGCGTTTCTGGGGGCGGTAGTCGTCATCGCCTGCGTGGCCGCCCTTTGGAGCGGCTCCTATGCAACGCCGCTTCCCCAGCTGCTGCGGGGCATCTTCGGCGCTGCGGAGGACCCGGCGGTGAACACGGTAGTGCGCTCATTGCGTCTGCCCCGGATCTGCACGGCCCTTTTGGGCGGCGCGGGACTGGGTGCCGCAGGCTGCGTACTCCAGTCGGTGCTGCGCAATCCCCTGGCCTCTGTCTCCACCCTGGGCATCTCCCAGGGGGCGGGCTTCGGTGCCGCCTTTGCCATCATCGTGCTGGGGGCGGGCATCCAGTCCAGCGGCAGCGCCGCCGGCGGACTGACCTTCACCAGCCCGGTGACCATCAGCCTGTGCGCGTTTGTTTGCAGCATGGCCGTGTCCCTTCTGATCCTGGCGCTGTCCCGGCTGCGGTCCGTATCGGCGGAGGCCATGGTGCTTGCGGGCGTGGCCCTCAGCTCCCTCTTTTCCGGCGCTTCCACGCTGCTCCAATACTTCGCCGACGAGGTGCAGCTGGCCTCCGTGGTGTTCTGGACCTTCGGCGACCTGGGCCGCACCACCTGGCATGAGGTGGGCATCATGGCGGCAGTCGTACTGGGTACGTTTGTCTACTTCTTTCTCTGCCGCTGGGACTACAATGCACTCTCCGGCGGCGAACAGACCGCCATGAGCCTTGGCGTCCGGGTGGACCGGCTGCGTCTCATCAACGTGCTTTTGTGCTCCCTCACGGCATCGGTGGTGGTGTCCTATGTAGGTGTCATCAACTTCATCGGACTGGTTGCCCCCCACCTGGCCCGGAGGCTGGTGGGCGGGAATTACTGTGTGCTGCTGCCCGCCTCGGCCCTCACCGGCGCGGCGCTGCTGGTGCTGGGGGACCTGGCCGCCCGGCAGGTCCTCTCCCCGGTGGTGCTGCCCATCGGCGCCATCACGTCGTTTCTGGGTGCGCCGCTGTTCCTCTATCTTTTGTTCAAGGGAGGGAAACGCCTGTGATCTCCGTGGAGCACCTGAATTTCTCCTACCCCTGCGGACGGCAGATCCTGCGGGATATCTCCTTTGAAGCCCCCAGCGGGTCGTGCATGGCGATCCTGGGCAACAACGGTGCGGGAAAGAGTACCCTGCTAAAGTGCCTTTGCCATATCCTGCGGCCCCAGACCGGCCGGGCCATGCTGGACGGAACGGATCTTCTGACCCTGCCGCCCCGGCGCCTTGCTGAATACGTGGCCCTCATGTCCCAGGAGTCCCCCTCCGCCCGGCTGACGGTCTACGACACGCTGATGCTGGGCCGCAGGCCCTACATCCGCTGGGGCGTTGGGCAGCAGGACCGCTCGGCGGTCTCCGACATGCTCTCCCGGCTCCACCTGGAGCCTATGGCGGTGCGGTATCTGGACCAGCTCTCCGGCGGCGAGCGGCAGAAGGTGCTGCTGGGGCGGGCGCTGGTGCAGCAGCCAAAGCTCCTTTTGCTGGACGAGCCCACCAGCGCGCTGGACCTGCGCAACCAGTACGAGATGCTGTCCCTGGTGCGATGCATGTGTGCCGAGGCGGGCATCACCGCCATCCTGGTCCTCCATGACCTGAACCTGGCGCTGCGGTTCTGCGACCGGCTGCTGCTCCTCTCCGACGGAGCCGTGCACGCCTGCGGCGGCACGGAGATCATGACAAGTGCGCACATCCGAGCCGTGTACGGCATGGACGCGTCGGTGCGGACCGTGGACGGCGTGCCGGTGGTGATCCCCCATATGGCGGAGCGATAAAAAAGGCAGCGGCGCTGCCTTTTTTATTTTTTTTTGAAGAAAACGACGCCGCTGCCTCGTTATAATAGCAGCAAGCGACAAGGAGGTGGATGTGCGGCGTGGTATCCATCACAAATGAATCCTTTTCCCGGCTGGTGCAGCAGTATGAGCCATTGGTGTACACCATCTGCTTTCAGCTGGTGCGCGACGCCGCAGCGGCGGAGGACCTGACCCAGGATACATTTCTCTCCGCCTATATCCACCGCTCGTCCATGCCCCCCGGGTATGAGCGACAATGGCTGGGCCGCATCGCCGCCAACAAGGCCAAGGACCACCTGCAAAGCGCCTGGAAACGGCGCACGCTGCTGCCGGGAGACGAGGCCCTTCCCCCCGGCGCGGCGCCGGCGGCGGAGGAGACGGCCCTGGCCCGGGGCGGCGCCCGGGAGATCGCGGAGCTGATCCGAAACCTCCGGGAGCCCTATGGGCAAGTGTGCAGGCTCTGTCTTCTGGAAGAGCGCACGCCGGAGGAGGCGGCTTTGGCCCTGGGCAGGCCGGTCAAGACCATCCACACCCAGCTTGCCCGGGGAAAACAACTGCTGCGCACGCAGCTGGAAAGGAGCGGATCTCATGGAATTTTTTGATCAACACGGCCATCTGACGGATGAAGCCCTCCGGGCGCTGACGGAAAATGCCCCTATGGACGAGCTCAGCCGGCTGGAGGTCGCCGAACACCTGGCCTTCTGCGACCAGTGCCTGCAGCGCTACACCCTGTATCTGACCGGCCAGCCCACGCTGGTGCCGGCCCACAGCTGCCAGGAAAGCCTCTGGCGGCGCATCCGACAGCGGAGCATCCGCCTTATCACCAGCCGCTACGCCACGGCGGCCGCCGCGGTGGTGCTGGCGCTGACGGTGCTCTGGGGCAGTGCCCGGCTGCCTGCCTCCGGACTGCCGCTGTTCTCCGGGCAGGATGCCCCCATCTCCCAGCACTTTGCGGACTGGTCCCAGCACTGGAGATCTTCCATCAACGGTCTTCTCTCCCGGTGCGGCGACTTCTTCGATCCCTATCACGGCCCGGACTCCCAGGCCATCCAAGGAGGTAACTCATGAAACCCAAACACGGATTCTTTCTTTTTGTCAGCTCCTGCATCCCCGGCTGCGGCCAGATGCACCAGGGCTATATGAAGCGGGGCACTTCTTTGATGCTGATCTTCTTCGGCCTGTTTGCCGTCTCCGTCTTTTTGCAGATCGGGGCACTGGCGGTCTTTATGGTGCCGGTGTGGCTCTACGCCTTTTTTGACAGCTACAATCTCCGCAGCCGCATCGCCGACGGCTTCCCCCCCGCCGACGAGATGCTCTTCGGCCTTTCCGACATGGACAGCGCCCGGGCCGCGGCCCTCTTCCGCAAGCGGCACAGCCTCATCGGCTGGGGGTTGGTGGTCATCGGCTGCTGGACGTTCTACACGCTGCTGACCGACTGGCTCTTTGAATTTCTGGGCCAGTTCTTCTACGACACCTGGTGGCTCCCCCGCATCCTGGTCTACGACGTGCCCCGTCTGGTGCTGACCGCGGCCATCATCGCTCTGGGCATCTGGTTCATCCGGGGCCCCAAGCCCACCGGCAGCGAGATCCCTCCCTTTGTCCCGCCCATGGAGCCGGAGGAAGAAGCATCCGACCCCAGCGAGGAGGAGGCACGCCATGAAGCCCAATGACACCGCACCCGCCCGTCGGGTGGGCACATTCACCTTCGGTCTGGTACTCGTAGCCACAGGCCTTGGCATGCTGGCAGCCCTGTTTCTTCCACAGCTGGACCTGACGCTGTTGCTGCGCCTCTCTCCCCTGGCTCTTATCAGCCTGGGCATCGAGGTGCTGCTGGCGGCCCGGGACGGAGAGCGGCTCCGCTACGACTGGGTGGGCATGCTTCTATGCACCCTGATCGTTCTGGCGGCCATCGCCTGGTTCTCCGCGGCGTGGTACCTCACCTATTGGCAGGACTGTCCTTTCTTCTGAGCAGCAAAACCCGTGCCCCTCTCATGGGGACACGGGTTTTCTTTTTCCACAAATTGCAGTATAATAGTCGCAAAGCGACTATTATCATTTGATTCAAGCCGTTTTTCTCGCCCCTTGCAGGGCAACCGAAAACGTGGCATCATACCATTCCGGCTTCGCCGTCATGGTATAAGTGAAAAACCATTGAAATAAGGGAGGTCTCTCATGGACGATCTCTTCTCCATGCATACCATTGCCCACATCCGCAGCGACTTCTCCACAAAATTCGGCGTGCCCCGGCAAAGCGGCCTGGTGGACGCCCTGGAGGCCCAGGTGGTCTTTACGCCGCCCTACCGCAATCCCGACGCCGTCCGGGGATTGGAGGGCTTTTCCCACATCTGGCTCATCTGGGCCTTCCATCAGGCCGTCCGGGACACCTGGTCCCCCACCGTACGGCCGCCCCGGCTGGGCGGCAACGTCCGCATGGGCGTATTCGCCACCCGCTCCCCCTTCCGCCCCAACCCCATCGGCCTTTCCTCCGTGGTTCTGGAGCGGGTGGAGCTGACGGCGGATCTGGGCCCGGTGCTCCATGTGCGGGGCGCGGACCTGGTGGACGGCACCCCCATCTTCGACATCAAGCCCTACATCC
>DYBL01000110.1 GCA_019418625.1 Clostridiales bacterium
CCGCCGCAGGCCGTCAGCGCCAGGGCCAGGGTCAATGCCGCCAGCAATGCCAGCAGTCTTTTCTTCATGTTGTGTCCTCCTTCTCGCCGCCTTTGGCGGCTGTTTTGTTCTTGAGACGGAGGCACCAATAAAAAAGTTCCCCCGGATTTCTTCCTTTTTCCAATTTTTTCACCCAGGCTTTTTTACTGCAAAAGAGTGCCCGGCTCTCCTGAGCCGGGCGCCGCGGTTCAATATTCACGTCACAAACCGGACATTCAGGGAATTTCCCTCTCCCTTTGCCCGCCACAGCCGCCACCCCCTGCTGGAGATGAGATCCAGGCCCACGTCATAGCGCCCCAGATAGGCAAGGCCCTCCGGCGTGTAGGCCGCAAGACAAAAGCTGTAATTGTAGCTTTGGTAAGCGGTCAGCACCAGCCGATTCCCGTCGTAGATCAGATCCGACTGCTCCAGATCGGCCTCCTGGAACAAGGGCTGCAGGTTTCCGGAAAAGGCCACGGCGGCCTCCCCCTCCTCCGACACGGTGACCAACACAAACCGGTCGTCCTGCCGGTAGGGCATCACCAGTCCCTCATCTACGATGGCCCCCGACAGGTATGCGCCTTCCGGAAAATCCGCCGGTCCGAAGGGCAGCGCCGTCTGAGAGACGATGTCACCGCTTTGGGCGTCCAGCACCCACAGCGTGGTCTCTTCCTCTGTCTGGGCCACATAGTAGATCCATGTCCCATCCTCGCTGGTGCCCAGCCAGGAGCTCTTTGCTCCCGGCGACGGGCATACCGTGC
This sequence comes from Clostridiales bacterium, assembly GCA_019418625.1. Taxonomy (GTDB): domain Bacteria; phylum Bacillota; class Clostridia; order Oscillospirales; family Oscillospiraceae; genus Oscillibacter. Next base: position 780 of record DYBL01000110.1, read on the forward strand.
GGATCCCCGCCCCATCCATGCTGATTACCACCGCTTCTTTCACGTCCCCGTAGCTTTCTCCCGTGTAGGGCTCCTGGTGGATGGGCAGGAAGTAGAGCCCCTGCTCCACGGCGCTGTGAGAAAAGTCCAGCGTCACCGCCGGATCAGAGGGCGCCAGGGTGAAATACAGGCCCTGCTCTGTCGCCACGGTAGCGGCTTCCAGGTCCCATTCCGTGCTCACGTAGAATGTGAATATATGACCGTCTGTATTCTTGCTCATCTGCACATCCACTGTCAGGTCCTCCGGCACAGGGATGTGGAATACCTGGCGCAGCGCATTCTGGGCCATCATTTCCGGACTTTCATTGCCGTCCAGGTATACATAGTTGCCCTGGAGAATAAAATTGATGTTTCCCACAAAGATGGGAAACTCCTCATAGTAGTCCCGCATGCGCACGGTTTCCCAGTAATCATCCGTCCCGGCGGGGCAGTTTGCCGACACCGCCTCCAGCAGCGTTGTCAGGCCGTAGCGGTCCGGCTCCTCGTCATCGTTGTACCAGTTGTTGCTAAAGATGCTCACATACATACCGCCGTCATCCTGCTCCCAGGACAGGGGGTGTTCATTCCAATAGCGGGTAAACTCCGTCTGTACTGCCGGCTCCTTCCCAGGCACACAGCGGATAGACCAGAACAGCCGGTCCAGAAGCGACGCCTCCAGCGTCACCTCCGTTCCCTCCACGGCGGAGACATCCCCGGCCACGGTGGTCACCTGGATGTCCACCTGGTCCTTTTGGTCGTTTACCGAAGCATGCGCCCAGGCAAGGCCGCCGCAGGCAGCCGCCAGCAGCACCAGCAAAACACCAAGCCGAACACGCATGAGGCTACCTCCTCTCTCACTCTTCTCCAGTCAGACTGTTCAGCGCCTGGCTGACCCGGTCCGCCCGGTAGTGATATGTCTCCTTCACGTAGGTCATCAGATCCTTGCCCTGCTCCTCCAGGGTCTCCATGGACGTGTCTCCCACGATCTTCCCCTGGCGGATGAGCACCGCCCGGCCAATGAAGTTTTGTACTTCCTCCAAAAGGTGCGTGGAGAGGATCACCGTCTCGTGGGGCTCCAGGATGCCCAGCAGCACCTTGTAAAAGTCCTCCCGGTTGAATACATCGTTTCCGGCAAAAGGCTCATCCATCAAAATGTAGTCCGCCCCCTGGCTCAGCGCCAGGATCACCTCAAACTGGTTTTTCTGGCCGGTGGAGAAATGCTGGATGCAGCGCCCGGAGGGCAGCTCAAAAAACTCCATGAGGGCCCGGAACCGCTCCCCACGGAACGTGGGAAAGTGGGTCTCATAAAATTGCCGGTGATCCGATGCCGTGAGCCCGGGGAAAAACGAGTGCTCGCAGGTGGCAAAGGACAGGCGGTGGATATTTTTCCCGGTGACAGGCTCTCCCTCCAGCGTCACCGTTCCCTTGTAGTTCAAAAGGCCCAGCAGACACTTGAGAAGCGTGGTCTTGCCTGCGCCGTTTTCTCCGAAGAGGCCCACGATCTCTCCCGGGCCGAAGGTCAGCGACACGCCGTTCAGCGCCTGCTTATTGAACCCGTAAGACTTGCTCAATCCAAGACATTCCATCATGGCACAGCCCTCCAAAATCCCGTCCACTGCTCCGGAGGGAGACACCCGGCCGGCGTGAAGCGGAGATACATCCAAAAATACAGCGTCCACAGCAAGACTGCCAGCACCAGTGCCGCCGCACAGCCCAAACCCGGCAGGGCCAGGCACCGCCGGAGATACTCCCACCGGTCCGGCAGCCGACGCATGAGATAATCCGTGCGGCTGCCCCCCTGGCGGTGGTAAAGCACATAGTAGGCGGCCAGCACCGCCATGGCGGCGAAGAACAGTCCGAAGCCCATAAAGCTCCAGGAGACCAATTCACGAAAAGGCAGCATCGTAACCCCCGTCCGCAGCACCTTCCGGCCGCCCTCCAGCTTGTAGAGCTTATCCCAACCCTGCGCGCAGGAAATCGGGCACCGCAGGCTCACCAGCACGCAGCCCAAAAGGCCCACCGCCATGCGGTGGAGCACCGGATCTGCATCCAGACCGTAGGGGACCCATACCTTAACCCGCTCTTTCACACTGGCTCACCTCCACGCTTGCAAAATACAAAGAACACACCACCACGATGCACGCCCCTACGCCCAGGCTTATGTCCACCACGAAGTCCCGGCAGCCCAGGCCGGTGAACACCGCCGCCGCGATGACCATAATCGGCGCGGCATAGCCGAAGCTGTTGCGGCGCCGCCAGAAGGACCAGACCGCGCAGCTCATGCCCATCCCCAATGCCAGCAGCATCTGCCGCACATACCCCGTCCACTGGCCCAGGGGCAGCATGGCGTGGAAAAAGTCGTCGTTCCAGGAGATCAAAAACACTGCCTGGGCCCCGGCGCCGGCGCGGGCGGCGCAATACGCCGTCACAGCCGTCAAGATCCCCGCCTGAACCGCCCACAGCACCACAAACGCCGCGGTATAGCAAAGGCCCAGCAGCACCGTCACCGTCCACTCCGAGATGCGCAGACGGTGCATGGTATAATAGACCCGGCTGCCGCCCAGGCCGCTCACATGGACGCAGCAAGCGGCTGCCAGCAAAACGAGGGCCGCACGGTAGGCCCATACCACATAGCCCTCCGACCAGAACCGCTCCAGGATCCATCCACCGGATAGTTCCCAAAATACAAGCCCCGCCTCCGCCGCGCTCATCAGCAGCAAAACAGCAATCAAGGGCATGACCACGCCCCGGGCCCCCAGCATAAAAACGGAAGTATATCGTTTCATACGCGCTCCTCCTGATCCCACAGCCGCTCCACCAGCTCCACCGCCTGGGCGCGGGTAATGCCCATCTGCCTCAGGCCCCGCACCAGGGCGGATGCGTCATACTCCAGCAGTTCCTCCGTCAATCGGCGACGCACGGTCTCGTCCGCCGTCACCACGCTTTTGGCGCCGGTGTGGGAGGCGATGATGCCCTCCTCTTCCAGCAGGGCGCAGGCCTTTTGAATGGTATTGGGATTCACGCCCAGCAGCGCCGCCAGTGCCCGCCGGGAGGGCAGCTCGTCTCCGGGACGGATGGTTCCTGCCGCGATGCCCCGCTGCACGTAGCGCACCAGCTGCAAATAGAGGGGACTCCCCTCCCGGGGCACAAACTCCGCAAAGGAAATCACGGCGATCACCTCCTCCAACCGTATTATCTCCGTAGTACACTTTCTAACTGTATTATAGCTATCATACGGTTGTCTGTCAATAGCAGACCACTGTCCTTTTTCTGTGGATTCTAAAATCTTGCTTGGCTCCTCATTTTGAATATGCTATACTGTAAAGGAACTTTCTTTCACGGTATTTTTTCAATGAGGAGTGGTGCAGATGCTCTATCTGCGGCGATTTCAGCTGCCGGCGGAGGCGGCAGAGTGGAGTTTTCTGGCCAACGCGCCCGAGTCCAAACGTACCTGCTACGGCAGCCGCTATCCTTTCGGCTTCTTTCCCCCTAAGAAAATGCCCGCCCTGACCTTCGCACCCATCACCATTTTGTGCGGCGGAAACGGCAGCGGCAAGACCACGCTTTTGAATCTCATCGGTGAGTCGCTGTCCCTGCCCCGCAAGGCCGTCTATAACCGCAGTGCGTTCTTTGATGACTATCTCCATCTGTGCGCATCGGAGACCGGCGCCTCTTTCACCCCTACTGTTAGACAAAGGAGCCGGGTCATTACCAGTGACGATGTGTTCGACTATCTGCTGGACCTGCGGTGCATGAATGAGGGCATTGACACCCGGCGGCGGGAGCTGCTGGCAGAGTACGCGGAAAAGCGCCACGCCGAGCTGCGCTTCCGCTCTTTGGAGGATCTGGACGCCCTGCGGGACACCGTGGACGCCCAGCGCAAAAGCGGCTCCCAGTATGTACGCAGCCGGATCACCAACGATATCCCCGAAAAATCCAACGGAGAAAGCGCTTTTTTATACTTTACCCGTGAGATCGGACAGGAGGCGCTGTATCTGCTGGACGAGCCGGAAAACAGCCTCTCCGCCCAGCTTCAGCTGGAACTGAAGCAGTTTTTGGAGGACTCCGTACGCTTTTACGGCTGTCAGCTGATCATTGCCACCCACTCCCCGTTCCTGCTCTCTTTGAAGGACGCGGAAATCTACGATCTGGACCGTATTCCCGTCTCCCGGTGCCGCTGGACGGAAGTGGACAATGTCCGCACGTTCTATGAGTTCTTCCAGGCCCACCAGCGGGAATTTTCATAAAACAATCGGTGCCGCCGCCCAGCCGGGCAGCGGCACCTTGCTTTTTTGTTATGCTCCATTTTCCAGGATGAACTGATACTCCGCCTGATAGCGGGTGCCATCCTCTCCTGCAAGCGTTGCCCGAACGATATACCGGGCCTGCTGGATCACCACCGGCAGTACCGTGTCCTGCGCATCCATGGTCAGCGTATAGGGTTCCCCTTCGGAAAGAGGCACCACCTCCAGGGTGAAGTCCTCTGCCGGGGGCCAGAAAAAGTCCAAGTCCATCCAGGTGACCGATCCATTGCTAAAGCCCGACAGGTACTCCTGATCCACATCCTCCTGCACCAGCACTTTTTCCTGGGTAAGATCGATGAGCTCCATCGGCGTGGCGGCATGGCTCAGCTCCAGCCGGTCTCCCTCCGGAGCAGACTCCATGTATCTCACTGTGAGCTCCGGCTCCCGCAGCAGCAGCGTATCCAGGTAATCCCAGTCGATGTGCTGGGGCAGATACGCATATTCAAAATGCGTTTCATCCCGGGGCCATGTCTCCATCAGATCGTCCGTCAGATGGACCCAGTGCACCGCTCCCTCCTTCTGGTCGAACCGCAGTGCCCAGGGATTACCGGAGTAGCTGTACTTCCCCATCACATCAGAGGTGGGCAGGGCCGCCAGGTACGCCCGGAAAGCCGTTTCATCCAGGCAGATCTGGGGCGCCCACCGACCATTGACCTTCCGCTCTATGTCCGTGATGGCATACGCCGTATCCTGCTCCGGCCAGACCTGATCGCCCACAGTGCCGCTGTCCACCGCCAGGGAGACAAAGCCGCAGGTCATGCACAAGATGAAAAACGCCAGCCCCACCGTCAGGGCCCCGGAGGTGCGGCGCAGGGGGTGCACGATGCCCCGGAGCCGGTAGCGCAGGGCTTTGGACGAGGCAGAAAGGCACGTGGTGAAGCCCCGCTCGTCCCCGGCGGTGTCCAGCAGCAGCAATGCATACCGGCGCCGCTCTGCCTCGTCCAGCTCCGCCGTCACAGTCTCATCGCAGCTGAGCTCCAGATCGTCGGCACTTTTCCGCATGGCCACCCACATCAGCGGGTTGAACCAGCAGATGGCCGTGCAGAATGCCAGGAAAAACTTCCCCCAGGCGTCCATGCGGCTCAGGTGGACGATCTCATGGCGGAGGATCAGCATCAGCTCCTCCCGGGAGTAGGTCCGCTCCGGCAGCACCACCCGGGTGGTACGGGGCCACAGGCCGATGGAAAGCGGCGTGGTGGCCTGGGGGGAGATCACCAGCTTCCACTTGGGCTTTTTCACGTTGGCCCGCTCCAATTCCTCTCTCCACTGGGCCAAAAGCGCCTCAGCAACTCCGCAGAGGCATGCAGCACCAAACGGGGCCGGACGGGCTCCATGAAGCTGTAAAAGGCGATGTACAGATAGGTCGGCACCAGCCACAGCATAGCACAGGCCACGGCGCTGATGCGCCGCCGCAGCAGCGGCAGCACCGGCAGCAGCACGGCATAGTACAGGCAGATCTGAAGGAAAATCCCAAAGCACATGGATACAGCGGCGGAAAGCTGACGATTCCCCCCGGATATAGCATTCAGCCCGAAAAGGCACACCAGATACATCGGCAGCACATAGCCCCCAAGCAGCGGGCGGTAGCGCGGTCCATTTTTCTCTGAACCTGTGCTCCGTGTCCCCGCATCATAGACCACATAGGCCATGGCACCACTGAGGATTGCCACCCAAAAGCCCCGAACGATCGTCTCTCCGCTGATCTCGATCATAGGCTATCCTCCTCCAGCAGCGCCCGCAGCTCTTTCAGCTCCTCCCGGGTGAGTCCCCCGTCGCACAGGGCCGAGGCAAAGGCAGGCAGGCTGCCGCCGCAGAGTTTATCCAAAAAGCGACGGCTCTGGCTGGCAAGGTACGCCTGCCGGGTGATCAGTGGCGTATACCGGGCGCTGCGGTGGGTCTTGTCGATCTCCAAAAAGCCCTTTTCCGCAAGACGGCCCAGCACCGTCAAAAGCGTGGTGGGCGCCACGGGGTGGGTGTTCTTCAGCCGCTCCTGGATGGCGCTGCGCTCCGCCGGCACCTCGCAGTCCCACACCGCCTGCATGACCTCCAGCTCCGCGTCCGGGAGCCTGCGGATCTCCTGTGACATAACGGCGCCTCCTGTTCTACATTTGTAGTATCTGATTTTATTCTATATTTGTAGAACAAAATTGTCAAGTCCTTTCCTCCCCGCAGGCAAAAAAAGCCCCCGCTTTTCAAAAATTGAAAGCGGGGGCATATAGGTCACTTCGATGCATCGGCAGCCAGCACGTTTCGGATCATTTCCGGATAGTTGCCAATCAGGGTGTCCACGCCCTTTCCGATCAGATCACGGGCGTCGGCCTCCGTGTTCACTGTATAGGTGTTGATCTCCAGGCCATACTGCTTCAGCTCCCGGACTGCCTCGTGGGTCAGGCTGCGGAAATTCGGATGGTAGCAGGGCACGCCATGGCTGTGGCAGTACTTTCCCGCGTCAATGATCCATGCCTCCGTAAGGAAGCCGTACTTAAGCTGCGGCGCGATCTTCTGCATCCGCAGGATGGTAAAGTGATTGAAGCTGGAGAGGATGACCTTATCCTCCAGACGGAACTCCTGGATCATGTCCCGGACTTTTTCTTCAATACCGGGGTACTCAAAAACGCCGGTCTTCAACTCAATATTGGTGGTGATGGGCAGGTCCCGGACGAACTCGCAGTATTCCCGGAACGTGGGGACGGGGTTGACGCCGTACTGCCCGGTATAGATGCAGGAGGCGTCCAGCTGCCGCAGCGCAGTAAAGTCCATATCCTTTACAAGTCCCTTGCCGTTGGTGGTCCGGTCCACCAGCTCGTCATGAATGATGACGGGAACCCCATCCTTCGTCAGCTGCACATCCAGCTCAATGCCATCCGCCCCAGCCTCCACTGCCTTGCGGAATGCCAGCATGGTGTTTTCCGGGTATTTGCCGCTGTATCCGCGGTGGGCAAAATTTTTCGTCATTTCCGTACTCCCTCCAAACTCAGCACACGTCAGGCACTGCCCGACGCTGACGCTCTTGCTTCCAGTTCCCGACTCAGACGGTGCAGGGTCACGACTGCCGCTGCCGCCAGGATGATCTCCGCCGTGGGCTGCGCGTAAGCAAGACCGTAGAGGGGCCACAGCGCGTTCCAAAGGAACAGCGCCGGGATCTCCAGCACGATCTTGCGCAGGATAGCAAAGCTCAGCGCCCGCTTTCCCATGCCGCATGCCTGAAACACGCCCACAGCCAGGAAGTCCGTGCAGAGGAACGGCATGGCCAGGCATAGCCCTCTTAAAAAACGATAGCCATAGGACACGATGGACGCATTGTCCATAAACAGGGCCACAAGCCACCTGGCACTGCAAAAATACGCGACGCAGACGATCGCCATGAACGCTACCGCCACTCGCATGCAGAACCAGAGGACTGCCTTGAATCTGCGGATATTGCCGCTGCCGAAGTTATAGCTCAAAAGCGGCATGATCCCCTGGCTCAGCCCCAGCGCCACATACATGGGGACCATATTGATCTTCTGGGCGATGCCCATGGCCGCCACCGCATCAGAGCTGAAGCCGGCGGTGAAATTGTTGAGCACCATCATGCCCGTAACATTGAGCAGGTTCTGGATGGCCGCCGGAATCCCAACGCCACACACTCCGTATACGATCCCCTTTTCCATGCAGAGGGACTTGAGCGACAGGGAGATATAGGTTCGCTTACGCCGTACGAGCATCAGCACAAGGAAATAAATGCAGGCCACACAGTTGGACAAAAACGTGGCTAGTCCCGCTCCTGCGGCGCCCATGCCCAGTCCCCACGGCATAATGAAAATGGGATCCAGCAAGATGTTCAGCAGGCACCCGCTCATGGTGCCCACGCTGGCATGAAGCGCACAGCCCTCCGCCCGCACCAGATACGCCATGACCACATTCAAGATCGCAGGCACCGCACCGCAGATGACCGTCCACTTCAAATAGGCACTGGTGGCCGCCATGGTTTCCGCGTTCGCCCCAAGCAAATTCAAAACGGGCTGGCGCAGCACTGCAAAGCCAATGGAGAACACGATCCCGCTCAGCAATGCACAATAAAATCCAAAAGAGGAGCTGCGGCGCACCGTGTCATATTCCCGCTTGCCCAGCGCCCGGCTCATCATACTGGAGCTGCCCACTCCAAAAAGGTTATTCACCGCGTTGAATGCCAGCAGCACCGGGGCGGCCAGCGTGACCGCCGCGTTTTCAACCGGATCATTCAGCATCCCCACAAAATAGGTGTCCGCCAGATTGTAGATGACCATCACCAGACAGCTGAGGATCGTGGGGATAGCCAACGTGAACACCGCCTTGGGAACAGCCACTTCTTCAAAAAGCTGTATTTTTCTCTGCTCAACCATGCTTTTTATTCATCAAAGAGGGCCTGGCCCTCTTCCCTTTCCCTCAGGCTTCCTTTTTCACGATCCCCGTGCCGGCGGCATTGATCCCCACGTGGCAGGCAATGCTGCAGGGCAGCTGCACATAGGATACCCGGATCGTGGGAAATTCCGCCTGCACCAGCTGGCGCCACCGCTGGGCCTGTTCTTCACTTTCAAAGGTCCCCGCGGTCTCTACCCGCAGCTGGGAATCCGGAACATCTCCAAAGCGTGTCAGCCGGTCCTGCCGGACCGCCTCGATCATTTTCGCCTCCGCCTGCTTCATGCCCCGCGCCTTGGTGTGAACATCCAGCTTGTCCCCCTGGATGGTCAGCACGGGCTTCAGGTTCAATACCGTGGCAAATGCTGCCGCCGCCGGTGTGATCCGCCCGCCTTTTTCAAGTACTCCATGGAGTCCACCGTGATATAAATGCTGGCGTCATAAGCACGCTCCTTCAGGTATTCCCGGATCTCCCGGGCGCAGAGGCCCTGTTCGGCCAGCTTTTGGGCGCATTGGGCAGATGTCTCCTGGGTGACAGAGATCCGATGGTTGTCCACCACCTGGACCTTGCCCTCGTACTCCTGCGAAAACCGGATCGCGTTGCAGCAGGAGTTGCTCAGCCCGCTGGACATGGGAATATATACGATCTCGTCATATCCATCCTGAAAAATGCCGTCCCAGAATTCCAGGATCTGTCCCGGAGACGGCTGGGAAGAGGAAATGGTCCGATGCTGGTGCATGGCCTCATACAGCTGTGCGCTGGTGATATCCGTCCCCTCCAGATACATCTTGTCCTCGATGATCACGGGCATGGGCAAAAGATAGATCTCCTGCTCCCGCGCCTTTTCCCGGGTCATGCCGCTGTTTGTATCGGTTGCAATCGCCACTTTCATTTTTTAATAGCTGCCTTTCCATTTGGATTCAGTGATGTTTCCTCTCTTCCGTTGCGGTCATCCCGCAGCAAAACAGGCGCACGCAGCTGTGCATGCCGTTGTCCAAATCACTGTAAGAACTCAGCCCGCATGAGCCGGTCTTCCCCAGAGCGGATGGAGTTGCCGCGGTCCGTCTTGTCTTCCATTCGTTGACAAGGAGGAAAATCATGATAAAATACGAGACAAGTGTATCACATTGTCTCATCTGCATCAATTCCCGTCACTGAGACAATTTCTGCGCTTATGTCTCATATTAAAAAGGGGCCAACCGTATGGACAAACGAAGGGCAGCCAATTTCCGTGTCAAAAGAAATATCACCCATACGCTCTTTTCCCTGATGCAGAAAAAGAGCCTTTCCGAGATCACCATTACAGAGCTGGTGGAGGGTGCGGGCGTGGCCCGTGCCTCCTTTTACCGCAATTACTGTTCCAAGGAGGATGTGCTGGTCACCCTGATCCGGGATGTGCTGGATGATTTCCGCAGTAAAATCCCGCCGGGACAGGAGAGCTTCTATACTTATGAAAACATCCTCCTGAGCTTTCAGTATTTTCATACTTACCGAAACTATATCCTGGACCTGTACCGCTCCGGATTTGCGTTCGTCTTTTTGGAAGAGCTGAACCGGTTCCATGAAAGCATTGAAGGCACCATGCCCTCGTCCTCCATAGAAAAATACCAGCTCTACATGTATATCGGTGCACTGTTCAACACCACCATGGAATGGCTTTTGGAGAACGACACCGCCAGTCCTGAGGAGATGGCCCGATTTTTCTTCTCCTCCATCCTCCATATACTGGGAAACGCGGCCCCGTAAAAGAGCGGTTCCTCCAGCCGGTCGGCTTCTTTGTCCGGGAACGGCAAAACCGCACCCACCCGCAGCTATGCACGCAAAGAAGACACGCGGCAAAGCGTGTCTTCTTTTTCAGGCCCCGCGCACGCTGCGGATGCCGCTCTCCTCGGTCAGCATGGAGCCGGTCCCTCTGCGGTGATCGCCCTGCCGGACACCGAGATCCGCCGTCAGACCAAAAAGCGGTAGCCCAATCCCCGAACGGTTTGAATATACCGCGGCTTTGACGGATCATCCTCGATTTTCTGCCGCAGGCGGTTCACATAGACCATGATGGCATTTTCGTCGATGATCGCCCCGCCCCAGATCATGTCATAGAGCATGTCCTTGGAAAAAATACGATTGACATTGTCCATGAACAGCTTCATCATGGCGTTTTCTTTGGAAGACAGCGGGATCTCCCGGCCGTTTTTGTAAAACCGCAGCGTCCCGGTATGGTAGCGGAATGGCCCCGCAATGATCTCCTCGGCGGAGCCTGCGCCGTGATTCCGGCTCCTCCGGATCAGCGCCTTCACCTTCGCCCCCAGCACCACGGGATTGAAGGGCTTGGTCACATAGTCGTCCGCTCCGATATCCAGGCCATAGAGGGTATCATAGTCCTCCTGCCGACCGCTGACGATCATGATGGGGATCCGTACTCCCCGCTGCCGCAGGGTCTGCACTACCTCAAACCCGTCCATTCCCGGCATATTCACATCCAGCAGCATGAGATCATAGTGCTCCTGCTCCATCATCCGCAGGGCTTCAGCGCCGGAGGCAGCGGTATCCGCCTGGATCCCGTTGCTGCGGATCACCTTATAGAGCATGGTGCATACTGTTTCATCATCGTCGACGATCAGGACTCTGTCTGCCATAAACTACCTCCTTTACAGCACCCATTTTCTCATAGTATAATTTTTCAAGCTGCACTTGACAAGGGGAGGAAACTCATATGCACATAAAAAGGCCGGCCAGGGTGCTTTTTGTTCTGGGAATGGTGCTGGTGCTTCTGGGCGCCGCCGCGGGGCAGCAGGCCATCCGCCGGTATGAGCAAGCTGTCCTCCAAAGCGCGGATCAGCGCCTTTTGCATACCGGCCATACAGTAGACCAGGCCATTGCCGCAGCACTGGAAGATGCTTTCCGCATTCTCTCTGCCGCCGCGGACACGCCGCAGGTACGATACGCCTGGGAGCGGCGGGAGCCCCGTCAGGCCGCCCTGGCGCTGGAAAAGGCCCTGGCAGAGCAGCCCACGGGCTTTTGTTCCTCCCTGTCCGTGCAAGACGGGACGCCATCCCCCGCCTCCCAGCAGCTTCACGGACTTCGCTTCGCTCCCCAGGTCACACCGGATTCCCCGGAGGAGGCGCTGGTCTGCCTGGACGATAACGGCGGAATGTATCTGGCGCTGCTCCGGGAGCGCTCCTCCGGCCTATACGACGGGCTCGTTCTGGAGCTCTCCGCTTTTTATGATCAAATCACCGCAGCGCTGCCTGCCGGGCAGGAAAATTACCGGGAGCAGGTCCTTTTGATGGATGTCCGCGGAACCACGCTGATCCTCCCGCAGGACGGTGCACCCACCGCAGTGCTGCTGTCCGATTCTCCGGGCACCGCATCCGATGCAGGGGCGGCGCTGCTGCACCACCAAAACATGGGCGAAGAGGGCGCGTCCTTCGTCGCCCTGTCCCCTGCCGACGGCGGCGCGTCCTCCGTGCGCCTGGCCGTCACGCCTGCCAGGACAGACACCAACGGATATTTTGCCGTGGGCGTGGCAGCGGATTATAACGCCTTCTGGTCACCCATGCGCTCTATGGCAGCCCGTTTGGTCTGCTCCGCCGGTCTTATGGCAGCGGGCCTTGTGCTGCTGGTGATCCTTCTGATCCGCACCTCCGGAAAAAGCCGCCGCTACCGGCAGGAGCTGGCCGTGGTACAGGCCAAGGCGGAGGCCGTGGAGGCGCTCAACCGCAAAATGGCCCAGCTGGCCCACCACCAGCGCCTGGAGATGATCGGCACCCTCACCTCCGGCATCTCTCACGAGTTCAACAACCTTCTCTCCCCCATCATGGGATACAGTCTTATGGCCATGGAAAAACTGCCGGAGGAAGACGGCCCTTTGTATGATGACATTCTGGAGATCTACAACACCTCCGTCCGAGCCAAGACGCTGGTGCAGCGGCTCTCCGACCTGGCCCGCAGAAATCCGGAGACCCTGTTCCGGCCCCTGCATCCGGACGAGCTTGTAAAAAAGGTCATGAGCGTGGCCAAGCCTGCCAAGCCGGAAGGCGTGACCGTCACGCTGGATCTTGATTGCAGCGGGGTACAGATGGAAGGCAGCGAACTTCAGCTTTCCCAGATCCTGCTGAATCTGGTGCTCAACGCATTTGACGCCATGAAAGACCGCGGCGGTACGCTCACCCTCTCCACCCGCCTGGAAGGGGAGAATGTCTGCTTTCGGGTGCAGGATACGGGTCCCGGCATCCGGCCGGAGGTCATCCCCCATATTTTTGAGCCGTTTTTCACCACCAAGTCGGAAGGATGCGGCACAGGGTTGGGCCTTGCCATCGCGGCCCAGATGGTGGAAGATCACCACGGAGACATCGATGTGGAAAACCGGCTGGGTGTCGGCGCTGCGTTCTGCGTGACGATC
>DYBL01000111.1 GCA_019418625.1 Clostridiales bacterium
ATGCACCGCTCCATGGCAACCACCATGGCATCCGGTACCATTTCCACCGCCAGATACAGCACGTCCGGGTTGGCCGCAGCCGTTCCGGCGGTAAAGCGGCCCTTGCCGCAGCCCAGCTCCAGACGCAGCTCCCGGGCCTGGGGCATCAGATCCCGCCAGTGTCCCTGCCGGTCATAGGGGTCACGGATGAGAAAGGCGCCGCAGCGCTCCATCCGCGGCACCAGATTTTTCTTCTTCCGCATGCGCATAAAAAAATCCTCCTGGATCGATTTTCGTGTAATTCCACAATCCCTTGTGGCGGCTTTCCTATTTTAGCACAGGAAATGCCCCCTGTAAATGCCAATCCGGCAGGGAAGAGGGGGGGCTGAAACGGGGGATGCGTTAATGTCTTAACAAAATTGTATAAATTTTAACGAGTATTTTGTGTGAAGTGTAAAAAAGCGAAAAATGGCGGCAAAATGCACAATTTCCACTTGATAAATTTATGACACACCCCTATAATAGACATTGTGAGTAAATTGGCAAACTTGAGATTTGCTCGGGTTTCCCCCGCAAGGATCAATGAGACAAACCAATGTGAACAATTGAAATAACAGGAGGAAAAATCATGAAAGTTGCTATTTTTGGCGCCGGTACCATGGGCAGCGGCATTGCGCAGGTTTTTGCCGCCAAGGGCCACACCGCTCTGATGTATGCCAGCTCTCCCGCTTCCGCTCAGAAGCACAAGGATAAGCTGGCCGCTTCCCTTGCCAAGCGCGTTGCCAAGGGCAAGATGACCCAGGAGGCTGTGGACGCTCTGCTGGCCAATATCCTGGTGGAGGAGAAGTCCGCCTGCGCCGATGCTGACCTGATCATCGAGTGCGTCAAGGAAGACATGGCCACCAAGAAGGAGCTGCTGAGCGAGCTGGACGGCATCTGCAAGGACGACGCCATCTTCGCCACCAACACCTCTTCTCTGTCCATCACCGAGATGGGTCTGGGCCTCAAGCACCCCGTCATCGGCATGCACTTCTTCAACCCCGTTCCCAGCATGAAGCTGGTGGAGATCATCCGCGGTGCCAACACCACCCAGGAGACCTTCGACTTCGTGTACAACCTGTCCAAGGAGATCGGCAAGGATCCCGTTGAGGTTGCCGAGGCTCCCGGCTTCGTGGTCAACAAGATCCTCATCCCCATGATCAACGAGGCCATCGGCCTGGTGGAGACCGGCGTTGCTTCTGTCGAGGATATCGACAAGGCCATGCAGCTGGGCGCCAACCATCCCATGGGCCCCCTGGCTCTGGGCGACTTCATCGGCCTGGACGTGTGCCTGGCCATCATGAACACTCTCTTCACCGAGACCGGCGATCCCAAGTATCGTCCCGCTCTGCTGCTGAAGAAGATGGTGCGCGGCGGTCTGCTGGGCCGCAAGTCCGGCAAGGGCTTCTACGATTATTCCAAGTAAGAACCTGATTGTAAAGGAGTAATAAGGTATGGATTTTCATCTGACAAATGAGCAGCTGATGCTCCGTAAGATGTACCGCGAGTTCGCCGAGAACGAAGTCAAGCCTTTGGCTGAGGAGATCGACGAAGAAGAGCGCTTCCCCATGGAGACCGTCGAAAAGATGGCCAAGCTGGGCATGATGGGCATCTACTTCCCCAAGGAATACGGCGGCGCCGGCGGCGACGTTTTGTCTTATGCCATGTGCGTGGAAGAGCTGGCCAAGGTCTGCGGCACCACCGCCGTTATCGTGTCCGCTCACACCTCTCTTTGCTGCGCCCCCATCTTTGAGCACGGCACCGAGGAGCAGAAGAGAAAGTATCTGCCTGACCTGCTCTCCGGCCGCAAGATCGGCGCTTTCGGTCTGACCGAGCCCAACGCCGGTACCGATGCCTCCGGCCAGCAGACCACTGCCGTTCTGGAGGGCGACCACTATGTCCTCAACGGCTCCAAGTGCTTCATCACCAACGGCAACGTGGCCGATACCTTCGTGGTGTTCGCCATGACCGACAAGACCAAGGGCAACCACGGCATTTCCGCTTTCATCGTGGAAAAGAGCTTCCCCGGCTTCTCCACCGGCAAGCACGAGAAGAAGATGGGCATCCGCGGCTCCTCTACCTGCGACCTGATCTTTGAGGACTGCATTGTTCCCAAGGAGAACCTGCTGGGCAAGGAAGGCAAGGGCTTCAAGATCGCCATGCAGACCCTGGACGGCGGCCGTATCGGCATCGCCGCGCAGGCTCTGGGCCTGGGCGAGGGCGCTGTGAACGAGGCTGTCAAGTACACCCAGGAGCGTGTCCAGTTCGGCAAGCGCCTGAGCCAGTTCCAGAACACCCAGTTCCAGCTGGCCGACATGCACACCCGCATGCAGGCTGCTCAGTATCTGGTGTATGCTGCTGCCAGCAAGAAGCAGCTCCACGAGAACTACTCCATGGACGCTTCCATGGCCAAGCTCTTCGCCGCTGAGGCTGCTTCCGATGTGACCCGCCGCGCCGTGCAGCTGTTCGGCGGCTACGGCTACACCCGTGAGTATCCCGTGGAGCGCATGATGCGCGACGCCAAGATCACCGAGATCTATGAGGGTACTTCCGAGGTCCAGCGTATGGTCATTTCCAGCCACCTGGGCGTGAAGTAATATAGGAGGTAAAGGTTAAAATGAAAATCATTGTCAGTATCAAGCAGGTTCCCGATACCTCCGGCAAGGTGGCTGTCAATCCCGATGGTACCCTGAACCGTGCTTCCATGCAGACCATCACCAACCCCGACGACATGAATGCCCTGGAGGCCGCTCTGAAGATCAAGGACGAGACCGGCTGCAAGGTCATCGCTGTCACCATGGGCCCCGCTCCCGCTGCCGGCATGCTGCGTGAGGCGCTGGCCATGGGCGCCGATGAGGCTGTCCTGGTGTCCGCCCGTGAGTTCGGCGGTTCCGATACTTATGCTACCTCTCAGATCCTGGCTGCCGCCATCAACAAGGTGGGCGTGGAGGCCGACGATATCGTCATGTGCGGCCGTCAGGCCATCGACGGCGATACCGCTCAGGTCGGTCCCCAGATCGCTGAGAAGCTGCACCTGCCCCAGGTGACTTACGCCGCCGACATCACCAAGGACGGCAACACGCTCACTGTCAAGCGCATGCTGGAGGATGGCTACATGACCATCAAGGTCCAGACTCCCTGCCTGATCACCTGCATCAAGGAGCTCAACGAGCCCCGTTACATGAGCGTCGGCGGTGTGTTCGAGGCTTACAGCAAGCCCCTGACCACCTATGACTATGAGGCACTGAAGGACGATCCCCTGATCGACGCTACCACCATCGGCCTCAAGGGCTCTCCCACCAACATCTTCAAGAGCTTCACGCCTCCCCAGAAGGGCGCCGGCATGATGCTGGAGGGCGACGACATGGCCACCTGCGAGAAGCTGGTCGGCATTCTGACTGCCAAGCACATCATCTGAGAAAGGGGATAAACGACTATGTCTAATTTCAACAGTGCTGATATCGCTGCTTTCAAGGATGTATGGGTGTTCTGTGAGCAGCGCGAGGGCAAGCTGATGCCCACCGACCTGGAGCTGATCTCCAAGGGCCGCGACCTGGCCGACGAGCT
>DYBL01000112.1 GCA_019418625.1 Clostridiales bacterium
GGAAAAGACACTGTTTCCCGGATATACCATCGGCCCGGACGCCTATGACGACATTGCCGCCGTCTGCCCCGCTTACGGAAAGACCGCCGCCGTCATCGGCGGCAAGCGGGCCCTGGCGGCAGCCGGAGACGCCATCATCCGCGCGGCGAAAGATGCCGGCATCGAGGTCATCGGCCCCATCTGGTACGGCGGCGAGGCCTCCCGGGAGAATATGGAGATGCTGCGGCCCCAGATCGAGGCGGCCGACATGATCTTCGCCGTTGGCGGCGGCAAGGCCATCGATACCTGCAAGGTGCTCTCTCAGGAGACCCACCGCCCCTTCTTCACCTTCCCCACCATCGCCTCCACCTGCGCCTCCTGCACCAGCCTGGGCATCGTGTATCACCCGGACGGGAGCCTGCGGGAGTACTCCTTTTCCAAGATTCCGCCCAACCACATCTTCATCAACACCCAGGTCATCGCCGACGCGCCGGACATCTACCTCTGGGCCGGCATGGGCGACACCATGGCCAAGCACTATGAGTGCACCATTTCCTCCCGGGGCCATGTGCCCGCCCACTCCGACGCCATGGGCATCGCCCTGAGCTCCATGTGCGCCGTGCCCATCCTCCGCTGGGGCCGCCAGGCACTGGAAGACTGCCGGGCCCACACCGTTACCCGGGAACTGACCGAGGTGATCCTGGGCATCATCATCTCTACCGGCCTTGTGTCCAACTTCGTCCAGGTGGACTACACCACGGGCCTTGCCCACGCGGTGTACAACGGCTTTACGGTGCTGCCCTCCACGGAGGCGAACCATCACCTCCACGGCGAAGTGGTGGCCTACGGCATCCTGGTGATGCTGACGGTGGACGGACAGACGGAAGAGCGGGATAAGCTCTACGACTTCAGCCGCTCCATCGGCCTGCCCACCTGCCTTGCCGACGTGCACGCCACGCCGGAGGACCTGGCGGCGGTCACTGCCAAGGCCCTGGCCGGTATCGACGTGCGGGTGTTCCCCTACACCGTCACGGCGGAGATGATCGTAGAGGGCATCATGGACCTGGAGGAATATCACAAGGCCCGCAGCGCACAGTAAAAAAAGAAAGCATCCCCGGAGCTCTTGCTCCGGGGATGCTTTTTATTATTGTTCTTCCCGCACGAACATGACCACAAAGGCCGCCGTCAGCAGCGCGCAGGAGATCCAGATGGTGCCAAGACCCAGATGGGGCAGCAGCGCGCCGCCCAGTCCCGCGCCGATACCGAACAGGCCGATGACGCCGAAGTACCGCCCGGCCTTTTTCCGGGCCTGGGGAGCGCCGCAGCTCCACCAGGCGCACAGGGACTCCGTGCCGCTGCGCAGGTTCCCGATGCACATGGTGCTGGCAAAGGCGTAGCCGTCCACCTTGCGGAAGGCCTGCACCTGCATGGCGCAGGCAAAGGACACCACGGAATTTGCCAAAAGGTTCCAGGACTGGGGAAAGAAGCCCACCGCCGCCAGCAGGACGATCTCCCCCAGCAGCACCAGCTGCCGCCAATGGAACCGCTCCATTTTTTTATAGCGCAGGTGCAGCAGCTCCGCCGCCAGCACCCCCAGGAAAAAGGCGGTGAGGGGCACCAGATACCGCATGGCCTGGGCCCAGGCGCCCTCAAAGAGCCGCACGCTCATGAGCACGATGTTGCCGGTCTGGGCGTTGGCGAACACCTCGCCCCGGGCAAGATACGTATAGGCGTCCTGCAAACCGCCGGACAGGGACAAAAGGCTGGCAGTCAGAAAAGACTCCGACATCTGTCCGTGGTGTTTTCTCGAGGATAGGAAGCTTCTTTGCTCCATGGTCCCGCCTCCTGTGTACACAAAATCCATGTCAGTATACCCCCATTCCCGCCCGGGGGCAAGGGGGCGGGAGAAAAAATCCCGCCGGGCCTGGGCCCCTCGTTCCCTGCTGCCGTTGACAGGGTCGCAGGGATTTGATAAGGTGGAGCAAAGGAGGCGGCAGTTATGAAGCTCAGACCATGCGCCTGCATCGATACCTTATATAAAGAGCTCCCCTTTTTGGAGCGGATCGCCGCGGCGGGGCGGGACGGCTTTGCGGCGGTGGAGTTCTGGCATTGGCAGGACCGGGACATGGCGGCGGTGCGCCATGCGGCGGAGGCGGCAGGGGTCCAGGTGGCCGGGTTCAACGGCGACGGGCCGTTTTCCCTCATCGATCCGGAGCAGCGGGAGGCGTACCTTGCCTATCTTGCTCGCTCCATGGACGCGGCAAAGGCCGCCGGGGCGGCTTCCCTCACCATCCACTCCAATGCCCTGGGCGAGGGCGGCGTGGTGACGGACCGGGGTGAGGGCCTTTCGGACACGGTGCGCCTTTGCGCCATGTACGAGGGGCTGAAAGCCTGCGCGGCCATGGCGGAGGACCGGGGGATCATGCTGCATCTGGAGGCCCTGAACCCCATCACCGACCACCCGGGCAACTTTCTGGTGACCACGGCCATGGCGGCGGAGCTGACGGCCTTGGTGGGCTCTCCCCGGCTGAAGATTTTGTACGACATCTACCACATGCAGCTGAGCGAGGGCAATCTCATGGGCAACATCCGCGCCTGGCATGGCCAGATGGGCCACGTCCACGCGGCGGACGCACCGGGCCGCCACGAGCCCGGCACCGGGGAGATCGCCTTCGGCGCCGTACTGCGGTGCCTGGAGGAAGTCGGCTACGACGGCCTGGTGGGCTTTGAGCTGTTCCCGGAGCGCACCACGGCGGAGGCGGTGGCGGCCATCATGGCCCTATGAATATGTGGAAAAACGAGCCGGTGATCGCAGATCACCGGCTCGTTCTTTTTGCGTTTGGGGGCACTCAGTCCTGTTTTACCAGCTCCAGGGCCTGCTTGCCGGACATGTGGTCCACGGTCAGCTCCAGGATGCACAGCCGGTCCCAGGCCCGGTCGATGACCCGGTCCCGCCCGGCGGGGCTGTCCTCCGGGGCGTACTTCACCGAGAGAGCCTCGATGGCCCGGCGGATCTCATCGTCGTCCTCCAGGATGCGGACCGTGCCGAAGGCGATGACGCTTCGATAATAGGTGGTGTACTCCTCCGGCACCACCTGGTCCTGGCCGATGACGCAGAAGGACGCCTTGGGGCCATGACGGACGGCGTCGATCTTGTGGCCGGCCCTGGCACAGTGGAAATAGAATCTGCCGCCGGTGTACACATAGCTCAGGGGCACGGCATAGGGGTAGCCGCCCTCTCCCTGGAGGGCCAGCACGCCGGACGTGCCGTCCAGCAGGATAGACTCCATCTCCTCGGGGGACAATGCCTGTTTGCTTCTGCGCATCTTTGGAAACATGGGAACTCCTCCTTGCTGTATCTATGCCGGAAAACCGGCTGGCGTCGGATGGATTTAGGCCTCTCAGGGCATGTGGTACAGCTCCCGCAGGGCGGGCTCCACGGCGAAAAAGGCCTCCAGCAGCTTGGGATTGAAGGCGCCGCACTCCCCGTCGCGGATCATCCGCAGGGCCTCCTCGCAGGAGAAGGCGTCCTTGTAGACCCGCTTGCTGGTCAGGGCGTCGTATACGTCCGCCAGGGACACCACCTGGGACCAGATGGAGATCTCGTCGCCCTTGAGGCCGTCGGGATAGCCCCGGCCGTCCCAGCGCTCGTGGTGGTGGCGGGCGATGTCGCAGGCGTAGAGATAGGCGCCGCTCTCCTGCATCTGGGGGATCTTCTCCAGCAGGGCCGCGCCCTGGACCGTGTGGGTCTTCATGATCTCAAATTCTTCTTTGGTGAGCTTCCCGGGCTTGCCCAAGATGGCGTCGGGGATGGCGATCTTGCCCACGTCGTGCATGATGGCGGCCAGGGCGATGTTGTCCACGTCCTTCTGGGAAAGCCCCAGTCCCAGCTCCGTGTGCATGAGCAGATAGCGGGTGATATCGTGGATACGGCGCACGTGCTGGCCGGACTCGCCGTTGCGGAACTCGATGGCGGCGGACAGCGCCTCCACCATGCCCTGGTTGAGCCGGACGATCTGGGCGGCCCGCTCCAAGAGCTCTGCCTGCTGGCGGTCCACCACGCCGCTGAGCCGGGCACGGGCCTGGTACAGCTCCACCACGGACTGCACCCGCCGCAGCACCATATAGGGGATCACAGGCTTGCCGATCACGTCCATGACGCCCAGCTCGTAGGCCTCCTTCATCACGCTGCCGCTGGCCTCCGCTGTGATGAGGAACACGGGCACGTGCTCCGTCAGATCGCAGTCCTTCAGGGAGCGCAGCACTTCGATGCCGTCCATTTCCGGCATCATCACATCCAGCAAGATGGCGCACAGCCGCTCCGGGCGGGAGAGGATCTTCTCCAGGCCCTGCCGGCCGTTTTCCGCCTCCTCGATGGTGTAGTAGGGGGAGAAAATATTTTCCAGAATGCCCCGGTTGATGGCGTCGTCGTCGACGATCAGCAGCGTATGGGCGGACAGCACGGAGGTGTGCTGAAACTCTTCGTTGGTCATGGGAGACTCCTTTGCCTGACAGATAAAAAACGGAAGGTGGATTTCAACATTCCCTATTATAGAGCAATTCTGCGCACTTTTCAACGTCATTTCCCCGGATATGGAAGCTCCCGCAACCAGTCTATACGCCCTGGTACGGGGGCGGTGCCTGTCCGGAAAAAAGTGAAAACTTTTCCCCTGTTTCATCCGTCATATGGATAAGAGCCCGAATTGCCGGGCCAAATACCCAGGAGGTTTTACCGCATGAAAAAACGGATATGGATCCTGACGCTGGCCTGGCCCTTATGCTGACCGGCTGCGGCCAGAAGCCCAGCGCCCCGTCGGAGGAGACGCCCCGGCAGGGACAGGAGGAGCCTGTACAGGAGGAGGGTCAGCAGACCCCGGCAGACCAGGCGGTCTATGAGGATGCTCAGATTTCCGACCAGATCCACTACCCCCAGCTGACCCAGTTCCAGGGAGAGCTGCTGCTGGATTATGTCAATCAGTCCCTGGCCCGCCCGGCCAAGGAGCTGGAGGGCACGGAGGCGTCTTTGGAGTATACGGTGACCCGCTGCGACGAGACTTGGGTCAGCGTGCTGTACACCAAGACGGAGACGGCGGCGGACGGGACGGAAACGAAGTCCTGGATCGCCGTGAACCTGGACGGCGCTACTGCCACGGAGGTGACCATGGACAACGCTTTTGCCGATCCGGACGCCGTGCTGGCGCTGCTGGAGACGGCGCCGGAGGGCGCCCAGGTATCCTTCTATCTGGACACGGACGGCGCGGTGTTCTTCTTCCGGCCGGAGGGTCAGGCAGACTATGTGACCCAGACGGTGTCCTATGAGGACCTGGATGGTCTTTGGAACCAGGAGATCGGCCAGCGTCCTGCCAGCTAAGACGTGATAAAAACCGCCGCCGGGCATTGCCCGGCGGCGGTTTTTCCCATTTTCCCCGGAAAACTTGATCCCCGGGGGCGTTTTCTCCCGAAGCGGCTCAGGCCTCCTGATACAGCTCCAGAATAGCGCCGTCCTTCCACACGAAGGCCAGCTGGTCGCCCTTTTCGTTGGCGGTCATGGGGCCGCAGATGACGCTGTCCGCGTCGGCCACGTACTTTTCCAGGTCGTCCACCTTGTAGGCCACATGGGGGTTGCGGTGGATCTCCTCCGGGAAGGGGGTGCCCTCCTCGAACTTCAGGTACTCGATCTTGTAGTCGTAGTCGTCCACGTTGCTCACCCAGAACTTGGCCCCCTCGTTGTAGGTCATGTTGGGCTTGCGGTTGGTGACGGGAATGCCGATGTGCATGTATTCAGCGGACATAGAGATTCCTCCTTTATGAAAGTTGGCTCACAGCTCGCCGTGCTTGACGGCCTCGTATACTTCCAGGGCCTGCCGGGGATCGTAGCCCTCGTGGACCACCTTGCCGATGGCCTGTGCCATGCCGGCGGGGCAGTCGGACTGGAAGATGTTGCGGCCCATGTCCACGCCGTGGGCGCCCTCGGAGATGGCCCGGTAGGCCATGTCCAGCGCCTCCAGCTCCGGCAGCTTCTTGCCGCCGGCAATGACGATGGGCACCGGGCAGGCGGCGGCCACCCGTTCAAAGCCCTCGCAGTAGTAGCTCTTGACGATGTTGGCGCCGTTTTCCGCCAGCACGCGGGTGGCCAGCAGGAAGAACTTCTCCGTGCGCTCCATCTGCTTGCCCACGGCCACCACGCCCAGCGTGGGGATGCCCAGGCGCTCGCCGGCGTTGGCGGTGCGGCTGAGGAGCTCCAGAGAGCGGGACTCGCCGGGGGCGCCGATGAAGGTCTGCACGGCCATGCAGTCGGCGTCCATGCGGGCGGCGCTCTCCACATCGCAGGCGATGCCGCCGCCGTTGGACATCTCGTCAAAGAGAACGGTGGTGTCATAGGTGACCCGGACGCACTTGGCCACCCGGGCAGCGGGCGGGATGCAGGCGCGGATGACGCCCCGGGTGCCCATGAGCACGTCCACATGGGGAATGAGGGGCGGGATCACCAGGTCGATGCGCTCCAGGCCCGCGGTGGGGCCCATGATGTAGCCGTGGTCAAAGGCCAGCATGACCGTGTTGCCGGACTTGGGATCAAACATGCGCCCCAGGCGGCTCTTCATGCCGAAATCACAGTGGGCCGCGCCCTTGACGTAAAAGCCCTCCTGGGCTGCGGGCACGTCCAGATGGTAATCGTGGGCGGCCTTGTTGCCGATATTGTCTGCCATGGCTTACTCCTTGCTGTATGCGGGGGTGTGGCAGGGGGTGTTCCACAGGCGGATGAACTCGTCGTCCCACTTGGCGATGTTCATCTGGAAGCCGCCGGCCTCCTGCACGGTGAGGATCTCGCCCACCATGCTGGCCACCACTTCAACGCCCTTGGCGCGCAAAAACTCCACGGTGTCCTTGAACAGGACCAGCATCTCCATCATGGTGGTGGCGCCGCAGCCGTTGATCATGACGAAGGCCTTGTCGCCGGATTTGAGCTGCAGCTTGTTGCTCAATGCCTCGGCCACGGTGGCCACGGTGTCCTTGGAGGACATCATGGGCACCCGGACGCCGCCGCCCTCGCCGTGTTGGCCGGCGCCGATCTCCATCAGGTCGGTCTCTCCCAGGTCGCCGAAGGACATGCCGTTCTGGGGATGGGTGGCGTCGGTGGACTTGACGGTGATGGAGGCCATGTTGTCCGCGTAGCGCTGGGCGATCTCGGCCACCTCGTCCAGGCTCTTGCCCTCCCGGGCGGCGGCCGCGGCGATGTGGTACAGGGCCACCGCGCCGGCAAGGCCCCGCTTGTTGTCCTCGCCGTTGGGATCGTACTGCACTTCCTCCCCGGTGACCACCTGGCGGAAGTTGAGGCCGGCCTTCTGGGCCAGCTTGATGGCCTGCTTGCCGGCCAGCTGGTCGCCGGCGTAGTTGAGGGTCAGCAGCAGCACGCCGTGGCCCTTGTCGGCCAGCTTCATGGCGTCAAAGACCAGCTTGGCGTTGGGGGCGGCGAAGATGTCGCCCACGGCCTGCACGTCCAGCATGCCCTTGCCTACGAAGCCTGCCTGGGCAGGCTCGTGGCCGGAGCCGCCGTAGGTCACGATGGTCACGCGGTCGGCATTGGCCAGGTCCTTGCTGATGACCAGGTGGCCGTCCACTTCCACGATGTCGGGATAGGCCAGGCCCAGGCCCACCAGTTCCTCGTCGGTAATGGTCTCAGGAGCGTTGATAAACTTCTTCATTTTCATGTGATGTACCTCCCGGTATCAAATAATAGATGAGATCAGCCCTGGGCAAGGCCCTGGAAAAACAGGGACATGGAGGTGGCACCGGCGTCGGGGGTGCCGATGGTCTGCTCGCCGTAGCTCTTGGCACGGCCGAATTTGGCGGTGAACTGTCGGGTGGCCTCGGCTCCCTCTGCGGCGGCCCGGGCGGCCAGGGTAAAGAGCTCTGCCTCGTCGCTGCCGGTGTAGGCGGCGATGGCCTGGCTGGCGGGGATGAGGGCGTCCATCATGGTCTTGTCGCCCACCTTGGCACCGGAGATGTCGTCCAGCGCCGCAAAGCCCTGGGCGAACATGGCCTGGAGCCCCGCCACGTCGATGTCCTCCCCCGCAGGGGCGGCCTCCTGCATGCCGTCCAGCCAGGTGTTCCACAGGGGGACGGCGCTGCCGCCGTTGAGGACCATGACCGCCATGGCGGCGTCGTCCAGCATGGACTGGATGTCGCCCTCGGCTTCCTCCACCGCCTGGGAGATGGCCCCGGCGATCTTGGTCATGGTGAGCCCGTGGTCGGCGTCGCCGAATTTGGAGTCGATCTGGGTCAGGGTGTCCTCCGCGGCGGTCACGCAGGCACAGGCGTGCTGGAGCCGCGCGGCAAGTTCGGTCTTTTTCACTGCCACATACCCTCTTTCTTGGCATTCAGATGGCGTCATCCTGCGCCCGGCTCGGCGCAGACTGCCGCACGCAAGTGTTACGTTTGTGCCTTGATTTTAGCGCGGCGGGTAACGGAAGTCAATAAAATTGGGCAGGTTCTCCATAAATGATAAAACAATTCCGAGGAAATTGTGCAATAAATAAAAACGACTCCTCCCCTTGGCCGGAAGCACAAGAGGAGGAGTTACATATGTAACATTTATGTCAGAAATTATGCCAGCGCGGCCCGCACCAGGTCGGCCCGGGCCACCAGATGGGTAAAGAGGCCGGTTTTCAGCGCCCCCTGCAATGCCCGGACACTGGTATTGGCGGAGCACACGCCGATGATGTTGGGACAGCGGCGCAGCTGCTCCAGGGGGATCTGGATGGCGAAGTCCTGCTCGGACTGGATCACCTTGCCCTGGGGATTGAAGTAGTAGACCAGCAGCCGCCCGCAGGTGTGCTCCTGCTGCAATAGGTCCCCGTAGCGCACCAGAGAGGCAAAGTCGGGACTGGAGGGATAGTTGCCGATGTTCACCAGAGCGGTATCCATCTTGTCCCATTGACTTTGGATCTGACGGTAGATCTCCGAGGAGCACAGCAGCTGCTTTTCCTCCAGACTGTCCGGCAGAGCGGGCAGGTAGATGAAGTGGGGCGCGGCCCTCAGCTGCTGGGCGATGAGACGCACGTTTTCGTTGGACTGGTAATTCCGGGCGGGGATGCTGGCGTTGCCTACCAGGGGGCAGATGTCGGTGACGGTGCTGCCCAGCTGGGGATGGGCCTCCAGCCAGGTGACCAGCTGGCCGATGAGATGGCCCCAGCCGATGCCCAGGCGCCGGGACCGCAGCTGCCACAAAAGCTGCACGGCCCCCTGGGAGAGCAGCTGGTTGGTGGCGTCATCGTCCCGGCCGTCCTCCACCAGTACGCCGTCCCGGATGGAGGTGGAATGGCGCAGCTGCTCCACCAGCTGGCCCTGCCGGGCCGCCGGGTCGTGGATGCGGATCTCCACCACGCCGTGCTCCCGGGCCTCCGTCAGCATGCGGCTGATCAGAGGCCGGGATACGCCCAGCTCCTTTGCAATGTCGCTTTGCTTCCAGTCGTCCAGATAGTACCGCCGGGCAACATAAGCCAGCTTTTTCTGTTTTTCCTCACTGATGCCCATGATGCGCCTGCTTTCTTCTCGAGGTGTTACATATGTTACTTATAACACAAAGCAAAGTTCGGCGCAAGAAAAAAGGACGGAGCGCACTTTCTGTGCGCTCCGTCCTTTGATATAGGCTGGAAGCGATTACTGCTCCTGGGCCATCTTGCGGTACTTCTCGTACCGGGCCTTCAGGTTGGCGATCTCCTGCTGATAGAGGGCCTCGGCCTTCTCGGGGAAGTTGTTCTTCAAAGAGGCGAAGCGGTTCTCGCCCATGAGGTAGTCCATCAGCTTGCTGGTGTCCGGCTCGGCGGAGTCCAGCTGGAAGGGGTTCTTGCCCTCGGCGATGCGGCGGGGATCATAGCGGTACAGGTGCCAGTAGCCGCACTCCACAGCCTTCTTCATCTCCGTCTGAGAGCAGCCCATGCCGGCCTTGATGTGCTGTTCCAGGCAGGGGCAGTAGCAGATGACGATGGAGGGGCCGGGATAGGACTCGGCTTCCCGGATAGCCTTGAGGGTCTGGTTGGGGTCGGCGCCCATGGCCACCTGGGCCACATACACGTAGCCGTAGCTCATGAGGATGGCGCCCAGGTCCTTCTTGGCCACCTGCTTGCCGCCGGCGGCGAACTTGGCCACAGCGGAGGTGGGGGTGGACTTGGAGGACTGACCGCCGGTGTTGGAGTACACCTCGGTGTCCAGCACCAGCAAATTCACGTCGCGGTTTTGTGCCATGACGTGGTCGATGCCGCCGAAGCCGATGTCGTAGGCCCAGCCGTCGCCGCCGATGGCCCAGATGGACTTCTTGGAGAGGTACTCCTTATTGTCCAGCACGAACTGCACGTCCTCGGTCTTCTCGGCCTTCTCCAGCGCGGCGACCAGGGCGTCGGACACGGCGCGGGTCTTTTCCTTGTCCTCCCAGTTATTAAGGTACGCGTCGATGGCCTCCACGGCCACGCCGGCGCTCTTCAGGTCCTCCAGACGGATCAGGATCTCCTTGCGGATGGCGTCCTGGGCGTGGAAGAAGCCGTAGGCGAACTCGGCGTTGTCCTCGAACAGGGAGTGCTCCCAGGCGGGACCGCGGCCGCAGCTGTCCTTGCAGTAGGGCAGGATGGGGGCGCCGCCGGAGATGGCGGAGGAGCAGCCTGCCGCGTTGCCGATGTACATCCGGTCGCCCACCAGCTGGCTGACCAGCTTGATGTAGGTGGTCTCGGCGCAGCCGGCGCAGGCGGCGGAGAACTGGAAGTAGGGCTTGGCGAACTGCAGGTTCTTGACGGTCTTGTCGGAAATGACGTCCTTCTTGAGGTACTTGTCGTTCATGGCGACCTCGTCGAAGTTGGCCTGCTCGGCCTTCATCTCCTCGAAGGGCGTCATGACCAGGGCGTCGGCGGTCTTGTCGCTGGCGTTGGCGGGGCAAACGGTCAGGCACACGCCGCAGCCCAGGCAGTCGTAGGGAGAGATCTGCATGCGGAAGGAGTAGGCGGGCACGTCCTTGCCCAGGCCCTTGGCGGGCACGGTCTCAAAGGAGGCGGGCACGGAGGCCTTCTCCTCGTCGCTCAGCAGCACGGGGCGGATGGCGGCGTGGGGGCAGGCCATGGAGCAGCGGTTGCACTGGATGCAGCTCTCGGCGTTCCACTTGGGCACCATGGTGGCAACACCGCGCTTGGAGAAGGCGGAGGTGCCGTTTTCCCAGGTGCCGTCCAGCACGCCGTGCTTCTTGAACACGGATACAGGCAGCTTGTCGCCCTGCTGACGGTCCATGGGCAGCACGATGTCCCGCACGAAGGGGGTCACGCCCTTGGGCTCGGCCACGGGGGTATCGGCGGCGTCCGCCCAGCTGGCGGGGATCTCCACCTTCACGGCGGCGGAGATGCCGGCGTCCACGGCGGCGTTGTTCTTGTCCACGATGGCCTGGCCGGCCTTCTTGAAGTAGGAGTTGTAGTTGTTCTTCTTCATGTCCTCCACGGCCATGTCCAGGGGGATCACCTTGGTCAGGGCGAAGAAGGCGGCCTGCAAGATGCTGTTGGTGCGCTTCTCGCCCAGGCCCACCTGCACCGCCAGCTTGGCGGCGTCGATGATATAGAACTGGGCGTGCTTGCGGCAGAGGTCACGCTTCATCTTGCCGGGGAGGCGCGTCTCCAGCTCTTCCACGCTCCAGGGGCAGTTGAGCAGGTAGATGCCGCCGTCCTTCAGGTCCTCGGTGGTGTCATACTTGCTGACGTAGGTGGGGGCATGCACCGCCACGAAGTCCGCGGAGGACACCAGATAGGTGGAGCGGATGGGCTCATCGCCGAAGCGCAGGTGGCTCTGGGTCAGGCCGCCGGACTTCATGGAGTCATAGGAGAAGTACGCCTGGGCATACTTGTCGGCCACCAGACCGATGGTGGAGATGGCGTTCTTGTTGGCGCCCACGGTGCCGTCGCCGCCCAGGCCCCACAGCTTGCAGGACACCTCGCCGGGATGGGGCAGCTCCACGTCCTTGTAGTCCAGGGAGGTGTGGGTCACGTCGTCCACGATGCCGATGGTGAAGCTGTTCTTGGGGTTCTCCTGCTTGAGGTTATCATACACGGCGATGATCTGGCCGGGGGTGGTGTCCTTGGAGGAAAGGCCGTACCGGCCGCCCACCACGCGGATGTGGCCCAGGCCCGCCTGGTTCAGAGCGGTCACCACGTCCAGATACACGGGCTCGCCCACGGAGCCGGTCTCCTTGGAGCGGTCCAGCACGGCGATGCGCTTGCAGGTGGCGGGGATGGCGGCGGCGAAGTGCTTGACGGAGAATGGACGGTACAGGTGGATCTGCACCATGCCCACCTTGCGGCCCTGGGCGTTGAGGAAGTCCACGGTCTCCTTCACGGTCTCGGAGGCGGAGCACATGACCACGATCACGTCCTCGGCGTCGGGCGCGCCGTAGTAGTTGAAGAGCTTGTAGTCCCGGCCGGTGAGCTTGCTGATCTCGTCCATGTAGTGCTGGACGGTGTCAGGCAGAGAGGCGGCCTTCTCGTTGGCGCCCTCCTTGCACTGGAAGTACACGTCGGGGTTGACGTTGTTGCCCCGGTTGGTGGGGTGCTCGGGGTTCAGGGCGCTGCGGCGGAAGGCCTTCAGGGAGTCCTGGTTCACCAGGCCGCGCAGGTCCTCGTAGTCCAGCGCCTCGATGCGCTGCATCTCGTGAGAGGTGCGGAAGCCGTCGAAGCAGTGCATGAAGGCGTACCGGGCGTCAATGGCGGAAAGATGGGCCACGGCGCCCAGGTCCATGGCCTCCTGGGGGCAGGAGGACATGAGCATGGCGTAGCCGGTGGTGCGGCAGGTCATGAAGTCCGTGTGATCGCCGAAGATGGAGTGGTGGTTGGAAGTCACCACGCGGGAGGCGATGTGCATGACGCTGGGCAGGAACTGGCCGCCCATGGCGTACATGGCGGGGATCATCAGCATGAGGCCCTGGGAGGACGTAAAGGTCGTGGTCAGGGCGCCGGCCTGCAAGGAGCCGTGGCAGGTACCGGCGGCGCCGGCCTCGGACTGCATCTGGATCACGTCCACCGTGGAGCCGAACAGGTTCTTGCGGCCCTTGGCGGCCCACTCGTCCACCTTCTCCGCCATGGGAGAAGACGGCGTGATGGGATAGATGGCGGCCACTTCTGTGAACGCATAGGCCACATGCGCCGCAGCGGTGTTGCCATCCATGACTGCGTATTTCTTTTTCATCTGATACACCTCTCCTGGTATGTATTGAGCGGGACCATCATGATCCCGGCGCGGCGGCGGATCCGGAGCGCACCTGCCGGGCTGCCTGTCTGAGGATTCCACCATGCGGAATCAAATTCCTTGAAAACCGAACAGACAAACATTGCTCATGAATTATCAATCTTACTATACTCTATAAATTTCCGGGTGTCAAAGATTTTTGCGGGTTTTTTGTCAAAAAATTGACGAAAAAAACATCGGGCTGCAGTATCTCCATACTGCACTCCGATGTTTCTGCGCGTTTATATAAATTGTGTTACCGCAGGGCCTGCACCTGCTCAGTCAGACGGACCCACAGCCGCCCGGTCAGAGCCGGCCAGAGGAACGTCCACAGGAGACTCAGGCCCAGAAACCACCCCGGCTGCCAGAAGAGCACCGCCAGGGGCACCAGCGCTGCTGCCAGAACGGCCAGGGAGCGGGGCAGATAGCCGATGCCCAGGATCAGGGCGCTTTTCCAGAGGGAGAGAAACGGGCGGCCCGGGTCCCGGCGGATCAGCGGCGGCAGGAATACGGCCGCCAGGGCAAGACAAGCCAGGAAAAACAGCGCTGCCGCCCAGAAGAGCACCCGCACCTGTCCCGGCAGCGCTCCGACTGCCTGGATATACAGATAGAAAAAGTAGCCTGCGGCAAGAAAGAACAGCGTGCACAGGCAAGCCGGGCGGAAACAGCGGCGGAAATCAGCGAAAAACCGTTTCAGCGAGAAGCCCTCTCCCCTGTTCGCCCCCATGGCGCCATAGAGAGCGCAGAGGGCGGGGCCTGCCGTAAAGACCGGCAGGGCGCACAGCAGCGTGAAAAAGCTCACCACGAACCAGTCCATCAGGGCGGACAGCGCCCGCATGAGGGGGGAATCCAGATCAAAGAGACGAAGCATAAAAACCTCACTTTTCCGGGGCGGACAGCGGCCTGCGCAGATAAATCAGCAAAAACAGGCAGTGCACCGCCAGTGTCAGCAGCCAGGAGACGGGGTACGACCAGTACAGGCTTTCGATGGTGCCCACGGCGGCAAACACCGTGTACAGCCATACCACCCGCAGGCCGCAGGCGCCGATGAGGGTGGTGACGGTAGGATTGAGGGAGCGGCCCAGTCCCCGCAGGGAGCCGCAGGCGGTTTCCATCATGCCGCCCACCCACTGAAACTGGCTGACGGCCAGCACCCGGGTCACGCCGGCGGCCATGACGGCGGCGTAGGATTCGTCGGTAGGCTTGATGTAAAGCCCCAGAAGCTGGTTCTGGAACAGCCGCAGAAGGATGCACAGCACCAGACCCAGCCCCACCGTCAGCCCCATGCAGATCCAGAATACCTGGATGGCCTGCCGGGGCTTGCGGGCGCCCAGGCTCTGCCCGGTAAAAGTGATGGCTGCCTGGTAGAAGGTGTTCTGGGCGGTGTGGATGAAGTTTTCCAGGCCGGTGGCTGCCGTGTTTCCCGCGATGACCGCCGCGCCGAAGGAGTTGACGGCGGACTGGATCATCACATTGGCGGCAGAGAAGATGATGCCCTGCAATCCGGCGGACAGGCCCACCTTCAGCATCACCGCCGCCTTGTCCGGGTAAAGCCGGATGCGCCTGAGATCCAGGCGGCAGAGGTCACGGCAGGTGCAAAGCCGCACGGTGACCAGGATGGCGGAGACCGCCTGGGACAAGGAGGTGGCAATGGCCACGCCTGCCACGTCCATGCCGAATCCCACCACAAACAGCAGGTTCAGCCCCACATTCAAAGCACCGGAGATCACCATAAAGAGCAGCGGGCGAACGGTGTCGCCCACGGCCCGCAGCAAGGAGCTGCCGAAGTTGTAGACCACCATGGCGGGAACGCCCAGAAAATAGATGCGCAGGTATATGGTGGACAGGGACAAAACCTCTTCCGGCGCACCGGCCAGACGCAGCAGCGGCGGAGAGAGGAAAAAGCCGCACACTCCCGCCAGTACGCCCAGGATCACGCTCAGCAGCGCCGCGCAGTGGACGGTTTTGGAAAGGGCCTCTTCGTCCCCGGCGCCGTAGTCCCGGGCGGCCAGGAAATTGGCGCCCACCGCCACGCCGTTGAACAGCGTCACCAGCAAGAACACGATGGAAGTGGTGGAGCCTACGGCGGCCAGGGAGTTGCTGCCGGCGTAGCGTCCCACGATGACGGAGTCGGCGGTGTTGTAAGCCAGCTGCAAAATGCCGGTGAGCATCAGCGGGATGGAAAAGCGCAGAATGGAGGCAAGCAGCGTCTGACCGGATGACGGACGCGGCAAACATTGTTTCAAACGCATTCCCTCCTGACAAAACCGGGCGCAAAGGCCCGGATGGATGTGACCAGTATTGCAGATGCGCAAATAAATGTCAATACAGATAAAAAATACTGGATTTTTGCAGAGAGATATGGGTGAAAGTGCACATATGTAATTTGCGCAAGGAAAGCTGTACGTAAATTACGTTTTTACGCAAAATAGAGAACCAGCAGAATAAACACGAAATGTTTCAGAAACTTTTTTGTTAGAGACAAATAAAAATCTGGCAAAAACGTTATATTGACACTCACTTTTTCCTTGCCTATAATTTGAAAAAACGAGAAAAAACAGATTTTTCGCCAGTAATTTTCAAAAATAAATGACCTATTTTGTTTCAGAAACAAATTGAGGTGTTGCCCATGAAGATCACGGTCCGCAAGGTGGCGGCCCTGGCGGGCGTCTCCCCGGCGTCCGTGTCCCGATATATGAACAGCCCCGATTCAGTCAGCGCCGAGATCGCCGGGCGCATCGAAAGCACCCTGCTGGCGCTGGACCGTCAGCCGGTGACCCGGCGGCCCAAAAAGAAGATCATCCTGATCCTGCTGACCCACCTGCGCTTTGACTTTTACAGCCGCACGCTGGCGGAGCTGCTGGAGCGCGAACGGGACGGAGAGTACGCGTTCATGCTGGTGCGCTACAATCCCGCCACGCCGGAGACCGTGCGCACCTTTGTCAGCCGCATGCACCCGGCCGGCGTGGTCTACTTCGAAGAGGAGATCGACAGCGGCATCCTCCGCTATCTGCAAAGCTGCGGGCTGCGCACCGTCATGTGCGGCGGCGTGGCGCTGGACCACCAGTCCGACCGCATTCATGTCAACGATATTGCTGCCGCCTATGAGGGCACCCGCTATCTTCTGGAGCTGGGACACCGGGAGATCTTGTTTTTGTCCGACGATGAAAAGAAGATCGGCGCCGGCTTCCAGCGCATCACCGGAAGCCGCAAGGCCATGGAGGAGCAGGGACTGAGCCTGCCGGAGGAGCTGGTCATCCGGGGCGGCGTCACCTACGAGGCCGGCTACGCGGCCATGGAGGCGGCGCTGGCGGAGGGAAAGCGCTTTACGGCGGTGTTCGCCTTCAGCGACGAGCTGGCGGTGGGCGCCATGGCTGCCCTGTACGACGCGGGGCTGCGGGTGCCGGAGGACGTGTCCGTCCTGGGATACGACGATCTGACCATTGCCACCCGGGTGCGCCCGGCCCTGACCACGGTCCACCAGCCCATTGAGGCCTTTGTGGAAAAAACGCTGGAACTCATCGCCCAGCCGCCCCAGACCCTCCACACGGAGATCTTGCTGCCCCACTCCATTGTGGAGCGGCAGAGCTGCCGCTGTCTGAAGGACACGGCGCAGCATGAACAAGCCTGATACCCCGCAATGGGGAAAGAGAATACCAACAAACAAAAGGAGAATGGTTATGAAAAAGAAGATCACAGCAATGCTCCTGGCCGCCGTTATGGCGCTTTCCGCGGCGGCGCTGACCGCCTGCGGTCAAAGCGGCGGCGGCAGCTCCGACGGTCCCGTCAGCCTGACGCTGTCTTTGTGGGACGAGGCCCAGCTGCCGGTGATCCAGGAAAACGTGGACAGCTTCAACGCTGCCCACGAAGGTGAGATCGAGGTCACCATCGAGCAGATCCCCTGGGATACCTACTGGACCAAGCTGGACGCCTCCCTGGAGACCAACGAGGCCCCGGACGTGTTCTGGATGAACACCTACGCCCAGAAATATGTGGATGCCGGTCTTCTGGAGCCGCTGGACAGCTACATTGAAGCCGACGGCCTGGATATGAGCGCCTACGCCCAGGGCCGTGTGCAGGCCTTCAACCTGGGCGGCAGCCAGTATGCGCTGCCCAAGGGCCTCGACGCCGTGGTGGTGGCCCTGAATACCGAGCTCTTCACCCGCTACGGTGTGGAGCTGCCGCAGGACGGCTGGACCTGGGATGATATGCGCGCCATCGCCACCGAGCTCAAGGACGCCATCGCCGCGGCCGGCGGCAGCGAGTATCCCATCGTCATGGAGCTGGACGCCCAGCCCTCCTGGATGAACTTCCTGTATCAGAACGGCGGCAACTACCTCAATGAGGACGGCACCGTGTGCGGCATCGCCCTGCCCGAGTCCAAGGACGCCGTGCAGCAGGTGGTGGATCTGATGGCCAACGGCCAGATGGCTCCCTACTCCGTGCTGACTGAGACCAAGGGCACCGACCTCTTTATCTCCGGCCAGGCGGCCATGGTGTTCATCGGCTCCTGGAAGTCCAGCGTGCTGGAGGAGAGCTCCCTGGCCGAGGCCGGCAGCATCCAGCTGATCCAGATGCCCGCCATGGCGGTGCACAACAAGACTTGCATGGGCGGTCTGGGCTATGTGATGTCTTCCAACTGCGAGAATAAGGATGCCGCCTGGGAGTTCATCAAGTACATCACCGGTGAAGAGGCTATGACCCACGAGGCGGAGGCCGGCATCGACATCCCCGCTTACCTGAGCGCGCAGAGCGCCTATGTCACCAACTTCAAGAACATCAACGCCCAGGTGTTCATGGATGCTTCCGCCAATGGATTTGCCTATCCTTCCAACGGCAACTTCGACTGGACCGCTACCGTGAACGATGCCATGCAGGCTGCATTCGGCGGCGTCAAGACCGTGGACGAGGCCATGGATGAAGGTGCTGCCGCTGCCCAGGAGATCCTGGACGAGGTATTCGGCTGATCTTTGCTCCCGCGGCGACCCGGAATCTCCGGGTCGCCGCAGGGAAATTTACCGGGCTGAACACCGCATTTGTCATGTTTTGACGAGTGCGGTCTTGAGCCCGGAAACACCGGCAGTCAGAGTAATAGGAGGGAGACCATGAAAAAGCCTGAAAAACAGCTGAGCAAGCGCCGGATCCATGAGATATCCACCGCATATATCTTCATCCTTCCCATGCTGGCCGGCCTGATGCTGTTCAGTGTGATTCCCTTTGTTCAAAATATCCTCTACAGCTTCCGCAAAATGGGCACCTTCGGCAACGGCACGTTCGTCGGACTGAAGAACTACCAGGACCTGCTCTCGGACGAGACGTTCTGGCTGGCGCTGAAAAACACCGCCTTCTACGCGGTGGTGGGCGTGCCCCTGGTCATCATTTTCTCCATCTTCCTGGCAAACCTGCTCAACAAAAAAATGCGGGGCCGCACGCTCTACCGCACGCTCATGTTCATTCCCGCCATCACCATCCCCGCCGCCATCGGCATTTTGTGGCGCTGGATCCTCAACTACCAGTACGGCATCTTCAACTGGATCCTGGAGAAGCTGGGCCTGCCCCGGATCTCCTGGCTGGGCGATGTGGAGTATGTGCGCTGGTCCATCATCATGGTGGTGGTGTGGTCCATGGTCAGCTACTATGTCATCATCATGCTGGCGGCCATGCAGGGCATCGACAGCTCCTACTATGAGGCCGCCCGTCTGGACGGGGCCAGCAACCGGCAGATGTTCTTCAAGATCACCCTGCCCATGCTCACCCCCATGATCTTCTTCTCCATCATCATGGTCACCATCGGTATTTTGCAGATCTTCGATTTCATCTATCTGATGGTGGACCGGGACACCCTGTCCTATACATACAGCATGAGCCTGGTGACGTACTTCTATGAGTGCGCCTTCAACAAGAGCAGCATGCGCGGCTACGGCGCGGCCATCTCCGTGGTGCTGGCGGCTATCATCATGGTCATCACCATCATTCAGATGATCGGCAAAAAATACTGGGTCCGGTCGGACCTGTAAGCCCCGGGAGGTGCCAGCATGAAAAAGAAAAAACGCCAGCTCAATGGCGAGACGCCCCTGTCCAGGGCCGTCACGCACCTGATCTTGATCGCCGCTTCATTTCTGGCCTTCGGCCCGTTTTTGTGGATGTTCCTCACGTCCATCAAGACCTACGAGGAGACCATCCAGATCCCCATGAAGTTTTTGCCGGAGGTTGCCCAGTGGGTGAACTTCAGTATTGTTTCGGACAAACTGAATTTCCCGCAGCTCTATCTGAACACCATCTTGGTCACGGTCATGGTGATCCTGGGCCAGATGCTCATCGTCACCATCTGCGCCTATGCCTTTGACCGGCTGCATTTTCCCGGGAAAAACGTACTGTTTCTGGGGATGCTGGCGCTGATGATGGTGCCCGGCCAGATCTTCATCCTGCCCCGGTTCAAGCTGATGGTGGCCCTGGGCCTGACCAACACGTTGGTGGGCCTGGTGCTGCCGGGACTGTTCAACATCTTCGGCATGTTTTTCATGCGCCAGTTCTTCTCCACCATCCCCCGGGAGCTGGACGAGGCGGCCCGCATCGACGGGTGCAGCTACTTCCGCATCTACTGGAATGTGCTGCTGCCGCTGGTAAAGCCCGGATTGACCACCCTGGCCATTTTGGGAATGCTGAGCACCTGGAAGGACCTGATGTGGCCCCTGATCAACAACTCCCAGGCCAGCAAAATGACGCTGGCGGCGGGCCTGGCCATGCTCATCGGCGAGCACACCACCTACTATGAGCAGGTCATGGCCGGCGGCGTCATCGCCGTGCTGCCGCTGATCGTGCTGTTCGTGATTTTCCAGCGCCAGTTCGTGGAGGGCATCGCCCACAGCGGCATCAAGGGCTGAGACCGGTATATTCGTATATTGATTTATATAAGGAAAGGAACGTGAACCCATGTTTTACCGCTATCCCATCAATGACGCCCATATCCACCTTTTTGACCCCAAGGACATGGACGAGTGCATCGCCATGGTGGACGAGTGCGGATACACAAACTGGACGTTTTTGGCCTGCACCGTCATCAACAGCCCCTTCGCCCTGACCCAGAACCTGCTGTGCGCCCTGATGAAGCTGCGGGAGGGCGGCCGCTGCCAGGCCTTCGCCTCCTTCCACTATGACGGCAATGTGGTGCCCGACGCGGATAACCTTCTCCAGCAGATCCGCTGGTTCGACCAGGCGGGCTTTGACGGCATCAAGATGCTGGACGGCAAGCCCGGCGTGCGTCTGCGGCAGAACCTGCCCCTGGACGCCCCCAACTACGATAAGATGTTCGACTACGCCCAGCGGACCCAGTTCCCCATCTTGTACCACATCAACGACCCCATCGAGTTCTGGTACCGGGACCGCCTGCCCCAGTGGGCGGTGGAGAAGGACTTCTTCTACGGCGACGGCCGCTTCCCCCACAAGTTCCAGATCGACGAGGAGACCTTCGGCTTTTTGCGCAAGCATCCCAACCTGAATCTGTGCATCCCCCACTTCTTCTTCATCTCTGACCAGCCGGGCCTGTGCGCGGAGATGCTGGACCGCTATCCTAACCTGTTCTTCGACATCACCCCCGGCTGGGAGATGTTTGAAAACTTCGCCAAGGATCGGGAGTTCTGGCGCCACTTCTTCGATACCTATTCCCACAAGATCCTCTTCGGTACGGACACCTTCTCCGACCACTGGCGCGAGACGGTCACCTGCCTGCGCCGGGTGCTGGAGACGGACGAGGCGTTCGTGGCCTTTGAGGAAAACTGCGTGGGTCTGGACCTGCAGGAGCAGACCCTGCGGGACATCTACTTCAATAACTACCATAAGTTCATCCGCCGCCTGGACAAGAAGATCAACGTGGACATGGTCCTGGAGTATGCCGATACCCTGTATGACCGGGTCCCCGCAGGCGAGCACCATCAGATGCTCTGCGACACCATTGACTATCTCAAAGCGGAGATCGCCAAGTTCCGGTAAGGGCGAAAGAGAGGGTTTTTGTGAAACTTTGTGTGATCGGCGGAGCCGGAGCACGCTCCGCATTTTTGACCAAGTCCCTGGTGAAAGCCGCCGGGGACATCCGGGTGGATGAGATCGTCCTTCTGGACAACGACCGGGAAAAGCTGCGCACCTACGGCGAGATCTCCAAGGAGCTGGCCCGGCGGCTGGACCCTGCCCTGCGGTTTTGGGTGACGGACGACGCCGAGGCTGCCCTCCGGGACGTGGACTACATCATCACCACCATCCGCGCCGGCGGGGATGCCGGGCGGCTGTTCGATGAAAAGACCTGCCTTGCCCGCGGCGTGCTGGGCCAGGAGACCACCGGCGCCGGCGGCTTTGCCATGGCGCTGCGGTCCGTCCCCACCCTGGTGTACTACTGCACCCTTGCAAAGAAGGTGGCCCACCCCGGGCACCTGATCTTCAACTTCACCAACCCCAGCGGCATCATCACCCAGGCCCTGCGCTCCCGGGGATTCAACAATGTCTACGGCATCTGCGACGCTCCCAGCGGCTTTATCAAGCAGCTGGAGGAGATCCTGGACGTGCCCTACGGAGAGCTGGACATCGAGTGCTACGGCCTCAACCACCTGTCCTGGTTCCGCAACGCCCGGCTCCACGGCCGGGACGTGCAGCAAGAGCTCCTGGACAATCCCCGCACCTACCAGCACTCGGAGATGCGGCTTTTCACCCGGGAGATGGCGCGCCTCAGCGGTGAGTGCATGCTCAATGAGTACCTCTACTTCTACTACCGGCGGGAAAAGTCCCTGTCCATGATCCAGAAGGCGGAGCATCCCCGTGGCGAGATGATCTATCTCATCAACCGGGAGCTGGAGCAGCAGCTTTCCCAGCTGGAGCTGCCCCGGGACTTTGAGCAGGCCTTCAACCTCTACATGACCGCCTACGGAAAGCGGGAGAACGCCTACTTCTCCGTGGAGAGCGGTGCGTGCCGGGAGAAGGTGTGGCAGCCGCCTACGGTGGAAGAATTCCTCTCCCAGCCCGACGAGGGCGGCTACGCCGCTGTGGCACTGCGGTTCATCCGGGCCATCACCGAGGGCGAGGCGTGCCGTATGGTGCTCTCCGTGCCCAATGAGGGGGCCATCGAGGGCCTGGCGGACGACGACGTGGTGGAGATCACCTGCGACATCCGCGCCGACGGTGCCCATCCGGTGCACATCGGCGCCATCGACGAGTTCCAGCTCCAGCAGATCAAGCGCCTCAAGTACTTCGAGCGCTGCACCATCCGCGCGGCGCTGGAGGGAGACCGGGACGCTGCGGTGAAGGGCCTGGCGCTCCATCCCCTGGTCAACGACGTTGAGCTGGCGCAGGAGCTGACGGACATCTTCTTCCGCCAGTACGCCGATTTTATCCATAGGAACGAGGACGCCCCCAACTGAGGAAGGACCGGAGCGATGCGTATGTACGATTTCAAGACCTTTGCCCAGATGAATCTGGACCTGATCTTCAAGGATTTTGACCGCCTGCCCCAGCCGGGGGAGGAGGTGCTGGCCGATCGCTTCACCATGCAGCTGGGCGGCGGCCCCATGGTGTGCCCCATCGTGCTGGAGCAGCTGGGCTGCCGGGTGCGGCTGGGCACGTTCCTGGGACAGAGTACCGTCAGTGAGCTTTGCCGGCAGCTGCTGGCCCAGCGGGGCTTTTCCAGCTACGATGTGTTTAAGACGGACTGCCCGGACCCGGAGGTAGTCACCAGCGTCTTTTCCTGGGCTCATGACCGGGGCTTTTTGTCCCACAATCAGGGCGTGTATGAAAGCTCTCTGGACCCGGAGACGGTCTACAGCTTTTTGCACGACGCCCGGGTGGTGTTCGCCCCCGTGGGACACCCGGAGGTCACCCGCCGGCTCCACCGCCAGGGGGTGAAGGTGGTGTACGACAACGGCTGGAGCGATGACCTCTCCATCGACGATATCAAGGCGTTTTTGCCGGATATCGACGTCTACACCCCCAACGACAAGGAGGCCATGAAGCTGGCCGGCACCGGCGACGTGGAGGAGGCGGTGCGCTTCCTGGCCCGCTATACCCCCCGCCCGGTGGTGACCCTGGGCAGCCGGGGCTGCGCTTACTGGGAGGACGGGGACATCCGCTATGCCCCCGCCATCGAGGAGTTCCGGGCGGTGGATACCACCGGCGCCGGGGACAACTTCCTCTCCGGCGTGATCTACGGGCTTTTGCAGGACCGTCCTTTGGGTGAATGTGTGCGCCTGGGCAACATCATTGCCGGCCAGTCCACCACGGCCATGGGGTGCTTCGGCACGGCCATCACCCCGGCCCTCATCCAGAAGTATCTGTAAGGAGGGGCGGCATGGAGCTTGTGATTTCGCCGGAGCGGCTGGCGGATACCTTTGCCGCCCTGGTGGCCATCGACTCCCCCTCCCGGGGGGAGCGGCGCATGGCCGACGAACTGGCCGGCCGCCTGGAGGCCCTGGGCCTCACCGTCACGGAGGACGACGCCGGGGAGCAGATCGGCGGCAGCAGCGGCAATCTCTACGGCTTTCTGCCCGGCATGCTGGACCTCCCTCCCCTGCTGCTGTGCGCCCACATGGACACGGTGGCCCCCTGGCAGGGCAAGCGGGCCGTGCGGGAGACGGACGGCACCATCCACAGCGCCGGGGATACGGTGCTGGGCGCCGACGATCTGGCGGCGGTGGCCGTCATTTTGGAGGTGCTGACCGCCCTGGGGGAAAGCGGCGTGCCCCACCGGCCCATCGAGGTGCTCTTTTCCGCCTCGGAGGAGACGTACTGCGAGGGCGCCGCAGTCTTTGACTTTTCCAGGGTACGCGCCCGGGAGGCCTACGTATTGGACTACGAGGGGGCCTTGGGAGCGGCAGTGGTGGCGGCACCCACCATCCTGAGCTTCACCGCCGCGGTGACGGGACGGGCGTCCCACGCGGGCTTTGCCCCGGAGCAGGGCATCAGCGCCCTGCTTGCCGCCGCCCGGGCCGTCACGTCCGTCCCCAGCGGACGGGTGGCGCCGGATACCACCGTGAACTTCGGTCTGGTGGAGGGCGGCAGCGGCACCAACATCGTGCCCCAGACGTGCACCGTCCGGGGAGAGATCCGCAGCATGGATCACGGCCGCGCCCTGGAGCAGGCAGCCCTGGTGCGCTCGGCCTTTGAAAGGGCCTGCGCCGAAATCGGGGCCTCTCTGGACTTTCAGGAGCGGTGCTTCATCCAGGCCTACCGGGTGGCGGAGGACGCGCCGGTGGTGCGGCGGTACTTTGATATCTGCCGGGCCCGGGGCTACGAAACGTCGGTGGTGGACACCTTCGGCGGCAGCGACAACAATGTCTTGGCCCAGCACGGCATCACCGGCGTGGTGCTGCCTTCGGCCATGCACCGGTGCCACTCCTGCGGGGAGTATACCTCTGTGGCGGAGCTGGCGGCAGTGGCGTCGCTGACGGCGGATCTGGTCCTCAGCCGGACATAATACAAAATATGAAAGCACGGCCCGCCCAGCATGCACCGGGCGGGCCGTGTCCATAGCAGGCGGCGCAGGCCGCCCATGAGAAAGGAGCATCCCCATGGCACGAGAGATCACGGTGGTTTCTGATTTTGTCTGTCCCTACTGCTTTTGGCTGGAGGCGCTCATGGAGCGTGTGCCGGAGCACCCGCCGGTGCGCTATGCCCCCTTCCAGCTGACCCGCCGGGGGGAGGAACAGGTGGATGTGGCGGCGGACCCGGAGCGCCGGGTCCGGTACGCCCAGACCCTGGCCCCCGCCTGTGCGGCGCTGGGGCTGGACATGCACCTGCCGCCCCAGGTGAGCCCCCGGCCCTATACGGACCTTGCCTTCCAGAGCTGGTACTTCGCCCGGGAGCAGGGCGCGGGCGATGCGTTTTATGAGCGGGTGTTCCGGGCCTATTTCCAGGAGGAGCGGGACATCGGCGACATCGGCGTGCTGTGCGCCCTGGCCCGGGACGTGGGACTGGACGCGGCGGCGCTGGGCCGGGCACTGGAGAACGGGACCTACGCCTCCGCGGTAGAGCGGGACACGGACGAGACTGCATCCGGGCTGGAGATCCGCATGGTGCCCACGCTGGTGTGCGGGACACACCGGCTGGAGGGCTTCGTGCCGGATGTGGAGACGCTGGCAAACTGGCTGGCGGAGATCGCAGAGGAGGACGCGTAAGCGTCCTCCTTTTATTCGTCAGTTATTCGCCCAGGTAGGTGCGCGCCACCCGGGGCCGGATGTTGCAGGTGACGGCGCTGGGACCGATGCCGATGGGCTGATAGAGCCACTGGCAGGGCACGGCGTCCTCTCCCCTGCCGCCCAGCAAAACGACCTCGTCTCCTGCCTGCACGTCGGGGAAGTCGGTGATGTCCGCCATGAACATGTCCATGCACACCCGGCCCAGCACCGGGCACACATGGCCCCGGATCTTCACCTTTCCCAGGTTGGAAAGCTGGCGGAAGTAGCCGTCGGCGTCTCCGGCGGTGACCACGGCCAGGCGGGTGGGCCGCCCGGTGACGGCGGTGCGGTCGTAGCTGACGGGCACGCCCGCCGGCAGCTGCCGCACGACGGCCACCCGGGCCTTCCAGGTCAGCGCCGGACGCAGCGGCAGCGGACAGGTCGCGGCGGTGGGGGGCAAAAGACCGTAGAGCACCGTGCCCACCCGGCAAAGGTCCATGGCGTATTCCGGGCAGTTGACGGTGGCGGGCGAGTTGGCGCAGTGGCGCAGCCCCGGGTCCACGCCCAGACGCCTGAGCTCGCCGCACACGGCGGAGAATTTCTCGAACTGGCCGCGGGTGTATGCCCTGGCGTCCTCCGTCTGGGCATAGGCGCTGGAAAAATGGGTGAAGATGCCGGTCACCTCCAGCTCCGCACGGCGGTAGTCCGCTGCCAGAGCGCGGGCGGCTTCGGCGGCATCGCAGGCGGCATAGCCGATGCGGCCCATGCCCGTATCCACCGCCGCGTGGGCCATGACCCGAACGCCCTGCCGCCGGGCCTCCTGGGCAAGACGGCAGGTGTACTCGGGGGACAAAAGCGCCTGGGTCAGCCGGTTTTCAGCCAGGACGGCGGCCTGGTGGGGCGGCGTGTAGCCCAGGATCAAAATGGGCAGAGCGATGCCGGCACGGCGCAGGTCCAATGCCTCCTGCAAACAGGCCACGCCCAGCCAGCTGCCGGGTACGTCGGCAAAGAGGGCGGCCACCTCCGCGGCGCCGTGTCCGTAGCCGTCGGCCTTGACAATGCCCATGAGACGGCAGCCGTCGGGGATGCGGCTTTGCAGGATGCGGAGGTTTTCCCGAAGGACGGAGCGGTCGATCTCCGTCCAGCAGCGGTCCTTGAAAGACATGGATACTCCTTTCCAAATCCATAGGGCGGACAAAACGAAGGGGGCGCGGCGCGTGCCGCGCCCCCTGGGGATGCGCTGGAGAGGATTACTGGACCGTGTAGACCCAGGTCTTTTTCATGGTCTCCTCGGTGATCTCCTGGCCAATGCCCGGCAGCTCCGGCACCACCAGATCGCCGTGGTCGTCAGGCAGGTAGTCGTACACGCAGGTGCGGCGCAGGCCTTCCTTGATGCCGTAGGAGTGCTGCTCGTGGATGAGGAAGTTGGGGATGACGGTCTCCACATGCAGCGCCGCCGCCTGGGAGATGGGGCCGCCGCAAACATGCACCTGCACCTTTACGTCATAGGCGTCGGCCATGTCGCAGATCTTCTTGGTCTCGGAGATGCCGCCGCACAGGCACACGTCCGGCTGGATGACGCTCAAAGAGCGGTTTTCAAAGAAGGGCCGGTAGCCAAGGCGGGTGTAGATCCGCTCGCCGGAGGCCACAGGGATGTTGATCTTGTCCCGGATCTCCCGCATGGAGACGGCGTTGAGGGGATGTACCGGCTCTTCATAGTACATGATGTTCAGATCATCGATGTAGTTGGCCAGCTGGATGGCGGTGGAGGTATCGGTGAAGGCGTGGAGCTCGATGATGATGTCCAGGCTGTCGCTCAGGTCCCGGATGGCCTTCAGACGGGCGCGCACCATCTCCAGCACGTGCTTGGGCATCTGGCCCCGCAGGCGCCAGTCCGCGTCCTGCCGGGTGCGCTGCCAGTTGCCGTTGGCGGCCACGCCCACCGGGTCCACCTTCACGGCGGTGTAGCCCTGGGCCATGGCCTTTTTGGCGGCCTCGGCGTACTGCTCGGGGGTCACCATGTTCCGGTCCTCCAGGTCCCAGTCGAACTGGATCTGGCTGGCGTAGGCCCGCAGCTTGTGGTTGGTCTTGCCGCCCAGCAGCTGGTAGACGGGCGCGTTATAATACTTGCCCTTGATGTCCCACAGGGCGATGTCGATGGCGCTCATGCCCGCGTTGATGACGGTGCCGCCGCCCATGCCCCAGAAGGTGGTGCGGAACAGCTTTTCCCGGATGGCTTCGCTGTTGAGGGGGTCCATGCCGATGATGAGCTGGCCGAAGTCCTTGACGATCCACACGCCCGCATTGTGGGCGTTGCCGTAGGCCAGGCCGACCTCGCCGAAGCCGCTGATGCCCGCGTCCGTGTTGATGCGGATGCATACAGGGGCGCAGTCCTCGTAGTTGAGGCATTTGGAAAAGTCAAATACGTCGATGCTGGTGATTTTCATGGTCATACCCCTTTCATTGTTTTCCCGCGCGGCGGTGCCGCTGCGCAAAGGCCGGTGTGTGCGGGCCTGCGCCGTTTGAAACCATCGATTGAAATTTTCATCAAACCCGGATATCATAAGAATATCCGATGGTTTGCGCAGGGCGATTCCTGATTTCATCATATCGTTCCTGCGGGCGGCGGGGTAATTATGAAAAACCTATCCCTTGCCATAACTGATAAAAATATCTCCAATTTCCCCGATGGATTTTGTGCACAATGGAAGGCAAAAGGAGGCGCGGCCATGACGCTGCAGCAAATACGCTATATTCTGGAGATCT
Source organism: Clostridiales bacterium (assembly GCA_019418625.1). GTDB lineage: Bacteria > Bacillota > Clostridia > Oscillospirales > Oscillospiraceae > Oscillibacter. The sequence continues at coordinate 28,146 of DYBL01000112.1, forward strand.
CCCGGTGCGGCAGCATCAGCAAGGCCGCCCAGCAGCTCCTGCTGACCCAGCCCTACCTGAGCAGCATCCTCAAAGACCTGGAAAACGAGCTGGGCATCGTGATCTTCCGCCGGGACCGGCGGGGCGTCACGCTGACGGAGGAGGGGCGGGAGTTTCTCTATTACGCCCGGCCCATGCTGGAGCAGGAGGAGCGCATTGAGGCGCTGTACTCCAAGCGCACGGCCAAGCCGCCGCTGCATGTGTCCATCTCCACCCAGCGATACCCCTTTGTGATCCAGGCGTTCATGCGGTTTTTCCGCCAGTGGGATCCGGAGCGCTACGAGATCTGCCTGCGGGAGTGCGGCATGGATCATGTGATCCACCACGTCTATGAGAAAAAGAGCGATCTGGGCATCATTTTCCTCTCCGGCGCCACGGAGTCCTTTATCCGCAAGTACCTGGATATCCGGAATCTCCAGTTCCATGAGATCATCTCCATTGCCCCGTGTGTGTTTTTCCATAAAGACCACCCCATGGCCCGGCACGCGGAGGTGGACATGGAGGAAATGGCCCGCTATCCCTACGCTTCCTTTGAATCAGACGCCTCGGCATCGCTGGACTTTTCCGAGGAGGTGCTGCTGGCCAATTTCGGCCAGATCCAGCGGCACTTCTCCGTGGCCGACCGGGGGACCATGATCAATATCCTCACCCACACGGATGCGTTTTCCATCGGCAGCGGCATCCTGCCGCCGGGGTTTGCGGGCCCGGAGCTGGTGAGCCGTCCCATTCGCGGCCAGAGCAAGGATATCCGCCTGGGCTGGATCCAAACGAAGGGGACCTCCCTTTCCGCCGTAAGCGCCGCCTTTGTGGACGAGCTGAAAAAGACCCTGAACCAGGGATAGCCGCCATTCCCGGAAAATCGGCATGATCTTCCCGGTTCCTACTATATTCGGCGTGTGGAGAAGAGCCGAAACACAATATGTTGATAACTCCGTGGAAAATGTGGAGAACCGGGACGCGGCGGACACCGGAGGAAGAGATCCGGCGCCATCGATTTTCCACGGGGGCGGGCAGGTGCTGTCCGGCCGGGGGACCATCCTGGCCGGACAGGGGCCGCTGGGCTGGGATTTGCAGGAAATGACAAAAAAGAGCACAAAAAATCTTGCAAAAAGCTGAAAAAATAAAGCGTATTGACAGCGCCCCCGGGAACGTGATATGTTAAATACAACAAGGGATGGTTCGGCGAGTCCCTGTTTTTTGTAGAAAATTTTGAGAACGTTCTCATTTCCCACACAAGGAGCGGTTATGGCTGCCACGATCATAGATGTCGCAAAAAAATGCGGATATTCCAAAGCAACGGTTTCCAGGGCGTTTGCCTCGCCGGAAACGGTCAGCGAGCGTGCCAAAAAGCGGATCTACGCCGCAGCCAGCGAGCTGAACTACACGCCCAATCCCATTGCCCGGGCCATGGCCCGGCAAAAGACGGACAATATCTCCTTTGTGGTCCATGAAAACCAGTACCCCGCCATTTTAAACCCCTTTTACTCTCTGGTGCTGGAAGCGATCATGCAGGAGGCCATGAAGCGGGATTACAGCCTGTTTGTCACCTCCAACGATCACATGCGGCTCCCCACCGGAGATGCGTACATCAAAAAGCACATGGACGGCGTCATTATTGCCGGTCAGACGGATGAGGCGTATGTCACCAGCTTCCTCAGCCAGAACATCCCGGTGGTGGTGCTGAACAATCTGATCGAAATGGAGGGGCTCCCCTGCATCACCGTGGATAATTACCACGGCGCCAAGGAGGCGGCCGCCTACCTTGTCGGAAGGGGACACCGCCGGATCGGCCTGCTGGCGGGACGGTTTTCTCCCCGGATCTACGGTGAGCGCTATCAGGGCTATCTGGATGCCCTGGCGGAAGCCGGCATCGCGCCGGACGCCTCCATCGTGCGGGACCTGGACGCAAATGAGAAGCAGGCGGAGGCCTGCACCAAGGAGCTATTGAAGATGGAGAGCCGGCCCACGGCGCTGCTGTGCACCAACGATACCATTGCCGTGGGGGCCGTGAAGGCGGTATTGCGGTCCGGGCTGCGGGTGCCGGAGGATATGGCGATCATCGGCTTTGACGACAGCCTGGTCAGCCGGGTCATTGAGCCGGAACTGACCACCGTCCGCATCGACTCCTACCGGCTGGGGGAACTGGCTGCCAAGCTTTTGTTCCAGCTCATCGACGGCCAGACGCTCCGCCAGGACCGCATCACCATCTCCACAGAGCTGATCGTCCGCGGCACCACGTAATGCCGCATGCAAGAATATGGCCCAGATGCCAGCCAAAGAGGTGAAGGAATGAACATCACATTTGTAAACGTCGGGTACGGCGACGCGATCCTGCTGGAGACGGACAGCGGCTGCCGGGTGCTTGTGGACGGCGGCGGGAACCTGCCCCAGGAGTTCGCGGGAGACCCCTACCGCATCCGCTGCGCGGACTATCTGAAGCTGCGGCAGATCCGGACAGTGGACGCGGTTTTCATTTCTCACATCCATGAAGATCACGTCTGCGGTCTGGCCGCGGTGCTGCGGGATGTGGAGGCTGGACAGATCTTCGTGCCCTACCCCACGGAGCCGTTCCTGCGGGGCCGCAGACTGGAAGCCGGGGCGGATGCCCCCAGAAGCGTGCCCCTTTACACGGCGGCGCTGAATGACTACCAGGCGATCCTTCAGACCGCGGCCCAGCGCGGCACGCCCGTCCGTGTGCTCCGGCCCGGAGACCGGCTGGATCTGGCGGAGGACCTGAAGGCCACCGTGCTGGCGCCCAAGCCCCAGGCCATCCGGGATTACATGGCACTGGTGGAGCAGGCCTATGCACAGGCGGACCCCCGGGAGGTGACGCGCCTTCTGACCCGGCTGGATGCCACCTCCAATCATACCAGCTTCCTGCTCCGGTTTGACATCGGCCCCACGGCGTTTTTGACAGCGGCAGATAACTGTCCCAGCGGCTGGGATGAGGTCGATTTTTCTTTGCTCGAAAATGTAACCGTTCTCAAATTGCCGCATCACGGACAAATTGACAGCATTTCCGAACAATATATGCAGAATATGCCGCTGCGCTGTGTCATCACCACCGCATCTTCGGACCGGCGCTATCACAGCGCCAATCCGGAGGTTTACGAGCGGCTCCTGGCCATGCGGCCGGCCAGCGCACCGCCCCGGTTCCTGTTTACGGACGAGCGGTCCTATCCCCCCTATTTCCATCAGCCTGAAGGATTTCAGGCAACCACCCTTGTGATCGATTCCGGTGAGATCCGGCCGGAGTTTATCAAATTAGATACGGAGAAATTAAAGGAGGAAATCAGATGAAAAGCAAGAAACTCTTATCCCTGCTTCTCGCTCTGGCCATGGTCATGAGCATCACCGCTTGCGGCGGCAAGACTGAGACTCCCGCCGGGACCGATGACTCCGGAAACACCGACGTCTCAACTGAGGAACTCAACTGGCCCGAAAAGGAGATCCTGCTCATCCAGCCCTGGAGCCTGGGCGGCGGTCCCGACGTGATCACCCGCCAGATCGCCTCTTACAGCGACAAGATCCTGGGCGTGCCCATGATCGTGGAAAACCACACCGGCGGCTCCGGCACCATCGGCATGAACGACTTCCTGGAGGCCGAGGACGACGGCTATACGCTGTTTTGCTGCAACGGCCCCCTGTTCTCCCTGACGCCCAGCTTCATCAGCGTGGACTACACCGTTGATGATATCAGCCCCATCTGCGGCATCCGCATCACGGAGTTCGTGGTCCTCAGCAACGCCTCCAGCGGCATCACGGACATCCAGGGCCTGAAGGACTACGCCGCTGCCGGCCATACCATCAAGTACGCCACCACCGGCGGCCCCGGCAACGACAGCTATACCATGATCTCCGCCCTGTTTGCCATGCTGGACATCCCCTGCGAAGCCGTTCCCTATGACGGCGGCCAGGAGGCGATCAACGCGCTGGTGGGCGGCCATGTGGATGTGGCCATCGGCTCTCCTCCGACCTATCGCGACTATGTGATCAACGGCCAGCTCAACTGCCTGGGCACCTTCATTCCCGAGGGCCTGGACGTGGAAGGCATCGGCCATATCCCCTCTTTCAAGGAGCAGGGCATCGACGTGGAGTTCACGGGCATGGACTACCTGGCTGTCCGCTCCACGGTGGACCCCCGCATCCAGGAGAAGCTGCGTGACTTCGTGCTCCAGGTCTATGCCGATCCCGAGTTCCAGGAGTTCATGGCCGGCATGGGCATGTCCGCCTGGGAGGCCGACTCCACGGAGATTCTGGGTATGATCGACTCTCAGACTGCGGCAATGGCCAAGTACATCCCCCTGGTTCAGTAATCACCTGCGGCGCCCCGGGCCGGAGGGCCCGGGGCGCCCACTTTAAAACCGAGGTGAACCGACATGAAACTCAAATATAACCACGAGATCATTTCCGGAATCTTTTTTGCCATTGTCAGCTCGTTCCTGTGGCTGTCCATCCCCTCACAGGTCAAGACCATGGAAAAAACAGCTGTGAACGCCCAGACACTGCCCCGGATCGCCATCGGCGGCATGTTCATCTTTGCGATCTGCCTTCTGCTGGAAGGCGTCTTCATGAAAGAGAAAAAGGAACTGACCATCACGAAAGCATCGTTTCACTCCGCCGCATTTAAAAAGGAAATGCGCTCTGTCCTCTACTGCCTCTTCCTGGTTGTCTATTGCTTCCTGGTGGAGCCACTTGGTTTTGTAATTTCCACCGTGATCCTGGTCGTGGCGATCATGGTGTATTACGGTGCCGGAAAATGGTACTATTACGCGATCCCTCTGGCTATGGTCGGCATTGTATACTATGTGTTCCGAGTCGTGCTGCACGTCTCTCTGCCTTAACAGGAAAGGAGGATCATGATGGAACAAGTTTTAGGTGGTCTTCAGATCCTGATGACCTGGCAGAATTTTCTGGTGATCCCCATCGGCCTCATCATCGGCATTGTGGTGGGCGCCATCCCGGGGCTGACCTCTGACCTTGGCATTATCCTGTGCATTCCCCTGACCTATGGAATGGACCCCACCATGGCCATCTTGATGCTGCTGGCCATTTACTGCGGCGGCACCTACGGCGGCTCCATTACGGCCATCCTCATCAACACGCCGGGCACCTCCGCCAACGCGGCAACGCTCTTTGACGGCTATCCCATGACGGTAAAGGGACAGGCGTTCAAGGCGCTGCAGATGGCGCTGTACGCCTCCACCATCGGCGGTCTCATCAGCGCGTTTTCCCTGCTGTTCCTGGCGCCGCTCATCGCCAAGATCACGCTGCTGTTCGGGCCTGCGGAGTATTTCGCCCTGGCGGTGTTCGGCCTTTCCGTCATTGCGGGCGTCTCCAACGACAGCATCTTCAAGGGCCTCATTGCCGCCTGCCTGGGCCTTTTCATGACCACCATCGGCGTGGACGCCATTTCCGGCACGGCCCGGTTCCTCTTCGGCCAGAAGAAGCTGATGGCGGGAATCGACCTGATCATCGCCCTGATCGGCATGTTTGCCATTTCCGAGGTCCTCACCAAGTCCAAATATGACCCCAAGACGGACCATAAGGTCTATGATGCCAAATCCCTGACCAAGGACAAGATCACCAAGGAGGAGTACCGCCGCTGCCGCAAGCCCATTGGTATCGGCTCCCTCATCGGCGTGATCATCGGCGCGACGCCCGGCACCGGCGGCGGCCTGGCCGCATTCATCGCCTATAACCAGGTCAAGCAGGCCTCCAAGCATCCGGAGACCTTCGGCAAGGGCGAGATCGAGGGCGTGGCGGTTTCCGAGTCCGCCAACAACGGCGCCTGCGGCGCCACCATGATCCCCATGCTGACGCTGGGCGTGCCCGGTGACGGCGCCACCGCCATTTTGATGGGTGCGTTCATGCTCCACGGCATGGTGCCCGGCCCCGCCTTGTTTGCCGAGCAGGGTGATATCCTGTATGCCATCATGCTTGGCTTGATCGTGGTGAATGTCTTCATGTATATCGTGGGCAACGGCCTGACCCGGTTCTATGCCCATATCACCCGCATCCCCTACGAGATCCTGGCGCCCATCGTGCTGACGTTCTGCATCGCGGGGTCCTACTCCACCAATAACCGCATTTATGATATCTACATCATCTTGATCTTCGGCATCGTGTCCTACTTCCTGCGGCGCATGGGCTTCCAGCTGGTGCCCATCCTGCTGGGCATCGTGCTGGGCCCCCTGGCGGAGAAAAACTTCCGACGCGCCATCGTGATCTCCGAGGGCAGCCTGGATATCTTCTTCACCCGTCCCATCAGCTGCGCGTTCATTGTGATCGCCATTGTGTCGGTGGTGATTTTCGGCGTGCGCAATTACAAGGATAAGAAGCAGAAAAAGCAAAACGCGGAGGTATCTGCCCAGGCCAAGTGACTGGATACTGCGCCAAAACAGATTCAATGCGAAGAAAAAGAGGGCTTTCCTGCGGAAAGCCCTCTTTTTTGGAAAATTGAAAAAGAAAACCGCTGATTTCGCAAGAAATCAGCGGTTTTATGGTTGCGGAGACAGGACTCGAACCTGCGACCTCCGGGTTATGAGCCCGACGAGCTACCAACTGCTCTACTCCGCGATATGGAACCAAAATGGTGCCGGTGACCGGACTCGAACCGGTACAGCATCACTGCCGGGAGATTTTAAGTCTCCTGTGTCTACCATTCCACCACACCGGCAGCTTTTCGGCAATGAATAGAATACCACAGTGTGCCGGGTTCTGTCAAGGGCTTGTGGAAAAAACTTTTCGACAGCCTTCCCTTTCTTTTGCAGCGGCGGGTAAAAAAGAGCCGCTCAGCGCACATCGCCGGGCGGCCCAAGCGGGTGGGATATTGGAAAGCTTCCGTGATTATGATACACCCGGCGGCCCGGCATTGTAAATAGGAGCTTTTGGCGAGGCCGGTCTTGTTTTGGCGAACGACGCCGATTGAACATTTTGTAAATCTCCCGCAATCCTCTTCCCAAAGACAAATGTGTGTGCTATACTATACGAAAGAGAGGGCAGCCTCTCTTCCACACGAAAGGAGCGATCTCGATGAAGTACACTTACGCCTGCAAGAAAGTCTCCCTGAACAATTCCATCAAGGAGTATGCCGAAAAGAAGATCTCCAAGCTGGAGCGGTATTTCCGGGAGAACGACACCACGGCTTTTGTGACCTTTTCTGTGGAGAAGGATCACCTGTGCACAGTGGAGATCACCATCCGGGACGGCGGAACGCTGCTGCGCGCCCAGACCCAGGCGCCGGATGGAGATATGCGCGGCGCCATTGACGCTGCGGTGGGCTATATCGAGCGCCAGATCCTGAAGAACAAGACCCGCCTTGCCAAGCGGCTGCGCTCCGAGGGCTTCCCGCCTCCCGCGCCTGCCGATGACTTTGAGGTGGCCGAGGAGAAGGAGTTCAACATCGTCCGCACCAAGCGCTTTGCCGTCAAGCCCATGAGCGCCGAGGAGGCCATTTTGCAGATGAATCTGCTGGACCACAGCTTCTTCGTCTTCCGCAACAGCGAGGACGACAGCCTGTGCATCGTCTATCAGCGCAAAAACGGCGGCTACGGCCTCATCGTCACGGACGAGGAGGAGTAAGATCTGCATCCGGGAGGGCGGCGTCAGCCGCCCTCTTTTTTGCCTGCGCTTGCGCGGCGGCGCGGAAGCTGATATACTGAACCAACAGATGCTGTAAAAAGCGGAAAGGATCGAAAAAGAAAGAACAACACAATGAAAATGATATTTTTGGTAGACGGAGACAACAACATCGGCACGGGCCTCAAGGGCATCGACATGCTCTCCCGGGAGGACGCCGTGCTGGTATTTTATCAAAAGAGCGGCCTGGCCCTCAGCAAGATCCAGAAGCTGTGCGCCGGGACCGAGGCGGACGTGCAGTATATCGAGAGCGTCCGGGGCGGCAAGAACTCCATCGACTTCCAGATCATCACGGAGCTGGGGGTGCTGGTGGGCAAGCAGGAGGCGGACTACGCCTATGTCATCAGCCAGGACAAGGGCTACGCCGCCTCCATCGACGCCCTGCGTGCCCGGTACGCGGACGCCTTCCAGGAGGTGGCACTGCGGCCGTCCATCGAGTCGTGCCTGCACCTGGCGTTCATGCGCCGGGCCTCCACGGCGGCGGAATTGAAGGAGGGCCTGATGCGGGAGTACGGCCAGGCCCAGGGCCAGGTCCTGTTCGACCATCTGCAGGCCCTGTTCTGCCCCCCTGCCCTGCCGGAAAAGGCGGCGGAGAAGCCCGCAAGACCGGCCCGCTCCCGCCGGGGCGGCCGCCGCAAGCGGAGCGCAGAAAAGGCCCCGGAACCCCAGGGCGAATAAACGGCAAAAACCGCCGTGCCTTTTGGCACGGCGGTTTTTTCATGCGGCGGCGCTGCGGCGGGTCAGCAGCAATCCGCTGGTGATGGCGGTGAGGGGCGCTACCGTCACCAGGCCGAAGGAGCCCACCACCGTGTGGACGATCTCCGCGGCCACATACTTGTAGTTGAGGATGAACTCCACCGGCGTGCCCTGGGCCATGAACACCATCAAAAGGGCGATGTAGCTGCCGGAGTAGGCCAGCAGCAGCGTGGTGGTGGTGGAGCCGCAGGCGGCCCGGCCCACGGCAAAGCCCGAGGCGATGGCCTCCCGGGCGGAGATGTCCGGGCGCTTTTGCACCACCTCGTACACCGCCGAGCAGATGTCCACGGACAGGTCCATCACCGCGCCGGAGGAGCCCAGGAAGATGGAGGCCATGAAGATGCGGGTCAGGTCCAGGTTCTGATAGCCTGCGTAGAGAAGGCTCTCGCTGGACTCCATCACCGCCCCGTGGATGCGGAACAGGTCCGTGAACACCACGCCCAGCACGGCGGTGACGCCGATGCCCAGGGCCGCGCCGGATACGGAGGCAAGACACCGGCGGTCAAAGCCGTAGATCAGGCTCAGAATGAGGGCCGTCAGCACCAGCACCAGCCCAAGGCCCAGCCACACCGGGTTCCACCCCCGCAGCAGACAGGGCACCAGCACCTTCCACATAAGGAGGATGGTATCCACAAAGGAGAGGATGGCCCGCACGCCCGTGCTGCCGGCAAACAGGACCAGGAGCAGCAGGAAAAGCCCCGCCAGGATGGCCTCCTTATCCAGCCGGTAGTGGTCGGTCATGGACACGGCGGTGATGCCCTCCGGGCCGTAGCTGACGGTGACGAAGGCGATGTCCCCGGGGGCGAAGAGCTTGTCCTGGGCCAGGGAGCCGCTCAGGCGGTTGACAGCCGTGGCGGTCTGGCCCTCGAAGTGGCCCCCCAGCAGCTCCACGGTGCAGCGCTGCTCGCCGGTGCGGACCAGGCCGGTGTCCACGATGCTGCTCTCGTCGGTGTCCAGCACCTCCGCCCGCACCCGGTCGGCGTTCTGGTAGGTCAGGGCCCCCTCGTAGCCCGTGGGCAGGACCAGCAGCACCACCAGCAAAAGGAGCGCCACGGCCACGGGGGCGTTGGTGCGGCGGGTCATGCGGGAGAGAATGGAATTGGGCATAGTTGTCTCCTTCGTGAAAAACGGCGGTACAGGGAGCGGTCGTCCGCTCCCTGTACTCTGGATGAATGCGCGCAGCGGATCACTTCAGACCCAGCATGGTGGAAAGCTTGGTGAAGATCTGGGTGTTGTCGTAGTAGCCGCCGAAGGATTCAGCGCCCACGCCGTCGGCAAACACCGCAACGGGCAGACCCGTGTGGGAGTAGCTGGTGAAGTCGATGCCGGACTTGTTGTTGAGGATGTGGGTGACGGTCACGGAGAAGGGATTGTAGGTGCCGTAGAGCACGTACTGCTCCTGGGTGTAGCTGTCGGAGTCATAGTCGGTCATGGACAGGGCGTAGGCATCTTTCAGCCGCTGGATCTCGTAGTCGGTGAGCACCAGGCGGTCATCGGCGCTGCCGGACATCTTCAGGCCGAAGAGCTTTTCCACGTCCTTCATGGCCTCGGCAAAGGGAGTCTTGTTGGCCTTGTACTTGGCCACATACTCCTCGTCGAATTTGGCGTAGGAGATGGTCTGGCTGGTCAGGTTGGTCAGGTAGGTGTCGTAGTCGGTGCCGGCATAGCCGATGGTCAGGCCGCCGGTCTCGTGGTCGCCGGTCACCAGGATCAGCGTCTCCTGGGGATGTTCCTTGGCAAAGTCCACGGCCACCTGAACGGCGTCGGCCAGAGCCACGGTGTCGGCCACGGTGGAGCCGGCGTCATTGGCGTGGCAGGCCCAGTCGATCTTGCCGCCCTCGCACATCATGAAGAAGCCCTTGCTGTTGTTCAGGACCTCGATGCCCTTTTCCACATAGTCGGCCAGGGCCCACTGGCCTGCCTCGCGGTCCAGCTCATAGGCCATGGCGTCGGAGTCGGCCAGGTGCTCGTCCACCAGCAGGACCTTCTCGTCCGCGGCGGAGACCTTGGCGGCCTCAGACTGGGTGGTCACCACCTTGTAGCCGGCCTCCTTGGCCAGGTCATAGAGGTTCTCCTGGTCGCCGTCGGCGCCGGTGGGCTTGAGCAGGGCGCCGCCTGCGAAGTACTCAAAGCCGGAGTCCACCAGCTCCTGGCCGATCTCATAGTAGTTGTTGCGGCTGGCCTGATGGGCGTAGAAGGCGGCGGGGGTGGCGTGGTTGAGGTTCACGGAGGAGATGACGCCGATCTCCCAGCCCTTCTGCTCGTGGAGCTTTTCGGCGATGGTCTCAAAGCTCTTGGTGCCGGTCTCGTCCACGTTGATCATGCCGGAGTAGGTCTTGTGGCCGGTGGCGATGGAGGTGGCGGTGGAGGCAGAGTCGGGGGCGAAGCTGCAGGAGTCGTAGGTGATGGCGGAGCCGGCCACGTCGAAGTTCATGAAGTTCAGCGTCTTGGGGCCGTTCAGCACCGCGCCCTTGCGGTCGGCCACAGCCACGCTGGGCTCGGCCTGGGTGTAGTCCGGGTCGGCCACGGCGCCCAGATAGTCGGCAGCGGCCTGGAACTGGGGATAGCTCATACCGTCGCCGATGAACAGGAAGACGTACTTGGGAGCCTTGGCCGCGCCGTAGACGGCGGTGTCCGTCAGGGTGGCGGCGGTGGGCTGCGCCTGGACGGCGCTCTGGGCGCCCTGGGAGGAGCAGGCGGTCAGGCCCAACACAGTGGCGGAGGCCAGCAGGCCCGCGAGGAAGCGTTTCATCATGATTTACCCTCTTTTCTCATTGATCCGAAAGATGTTGCACCCTTGTGCACAAGCAAAGTATAGCGGCCGGCGCGGAGGGAAGAAACCAGGGCTTGGAAAAGCTCTTGTAAAATATAGGGAAAGCCGGCGGCCTCAGGCCGCCGGCTTTCTTATGTATTTGGATGGTTTCAGGCGTGGTCCACGGCGTACATGTGGGCCATCAGGTCCAGGATCTTGTTGGTGTAGCCCCATTCGTTGTCGTACCAGGCGATGAGCTTGACGAAGTCGTCATCCAGCATGATGCCGGCGGTCTCGTCGAAGATGCACGTCTCGGAAAAGCCTGTCAGGTCGGAGGAGACCACCTGGTCCCGGGTGCAGGTGATGATGCCCTTCATGGAGTTGCGGGCGGCGTTTTCCATGGCCACGCACACATCGTGGTAGGTAGCCGGATGGATGAGCCGGGCGGTCAGGTCCACCACGGACACATCGTTGGTGGGCACCCGGAAGCTCATGCCCGTCATGCGGCCCTTCAGCTCCGGGATCACCTGGCCCACGGCCTTGGCCGCGCCGGTGGTGGAGGGGATGATGTTGCCCAGCACGCTGCGGCCCGTGCGCCAGTCCCGGCCCGCCCGGGCGTCCACGGCCTTTTGCTTGGCGGTGGCCGCGTGGATGGTGGACATGAGGGCCTGTCGGATGCCGAAGGTATCGTGGATGACCTTGGTCATGGGGGCCAGGCAGTTGGTGGTGCAGGAGGCGTTGGAGACCACGTTCATGTCCGGCGTGTAGGACTTGTGGTTCACGCCCATGACGAAGGTGGGCATCACGTCGTCCTTGGAGGGAGCGGAGAGGATCACCTTCTTTGCCCCGCCTGCAAAGTGGGCGGCGGCCTTTTCCATGGTGGTGTAGGCGCCGGTGGATTCGATGATGTACTCGGCACCGCAGTCGTCCCAGGGGATGAGCGCGGCGTCGCTCTCGCTGTATACCCGGATCTTCTTGCCGTTGATGATCAGGTGCCGGTCGTCCCGCTCCACCGTGCCCTGGAACGTGCGGAACACGGAGTCGTATTTTACCTGATAGACCATATAGTCCAGATCCGCATTGCGCAGGTTGATGCCGCAGGGCTGATAGCTGCTGCTGCCCCGCTCCACCATGATCCGCAGGGCCACCCGCCCGATGCGGCCGAAGCCGTTGATGCCCACTTTGATCGCCATGTCGTCCTGCCTCCTGTTATTTTCTGTTTCCGCATAAGCGGCGTGGCCTTATTGTACCACAGGCTGCTTAAATTTTCCTCGTTGTTTACGTAAAATTTACGACATAAATTGCGCAAAAAAATCGGACAGGTTGTATAATGGGAGCATCTCGGCGGTTGGATGCGTTTTTCGACAAGATTCGACAAAATTCTTGTTTTTGCGGCGGCGGTTTGCTATGCTTGAGGTAATGCAGCCAGGGTTTTCCTGGGTTTGACGGGCCCGGCTGTGCAAATGCTACCATTCGGTGCCCACGGCATCGGAAAGGAGACCCCATGGAGCCGGATTTTGAAGATCTTTCCCTGCTGTTTCCCAATCTGGCCGCCCAGCTGCGCAATACCCTCAGCACCATGCACCTGGCGGCGTCCCAGCTGGCGCCGTCCCGTCAGCGGGAGCAGGACCCGGCACTGGACGCCAAGGCCGCGCTGCTGGATCAGAGCTATTATCAGCTTCTGCGCCTGGCCAACAACCTCTCGGACGCGGCGCTGCTGCGCCAGCAGGGGCCTCTTGCCCTCAAGGACACGGATCTGGTGGAGCTGGTGGGTGAGATCTGCCGCCGGACAGAGCCGCTGGCCGCCGAACTGGGACTGACGCTGCGGTTCGCGTGCCGGATGGAACGGCATGTGTGCGCTGCGGCGCCCCGGGAGCTGGAACGTCTTTTATATCATCTTTTGTCCAACGCCTTCAAATTCACCCCCTCCGGCGGCACCGTCACGGTGGAGCTGAAAACGGCGGCGGGGCAGGTGCTTTTGTCGGTGGAGGACACAGGCCGGGGCATTGAGCCGGAGCGGCTGGAGGCCCTCTTTGACCGGTGCCTGCACGAGAGCCTCATGGACCCCCGGCCCCATGGCCTGGGGCTGGGGCTGGCACTGTGCCGGGCCATCGCTCAGGGACACGGGGGCAGCATCATGGCCCAGTCCCGCCAGGGCCGGGGCAGCCGCTTCACCGTCTCCCTGCCGGACCGGCGGGCGGAAAACGGCACGGTCAGCGATGTGCCGCTGGACTATACCGGCGGCTTCAACCGGACGCTTTTATATCTGGCGGACGCGCTGCCCTCCAGCGTGTTTTTGGTGCGCTATCAGGGATGATGGGCGGGGGAGCAGTCCCCCGCTTTCCTTTTGCCCGAAAATCGGGTACAATAGGGACGAACATCACGAAGGAGGAACACCCATGTCACCAAAGAGAGTTTGCCTTGCCATGAGCGGCGGCGTGGACAGCGCCGCGGCGGCGCTGCTGCTGCGCCAGCAGGGATACGAGGTCCACGCCGTGACGCTGCGGCTGCGTCCGGGGGACCAGCGAAGCGGCGTATGCGGCTCCGGGGACGACATCGCCCTGGCCCAAAAGCTGGCGGCGGCCATGGGCATCGAGCATACGGTGCTGGACCTTTGCGATCTGTTCCGGGATACGGTCATGGCCAATTTCACCGCTGAGTACGCCCGGGGACGGACCCCTAACCCCTGTGTGGACTGCAACCGGGAGATCAAGTTCGGCGCGCTGATGGACTGGGCCCTGGATCACGGCATGGACGCCCTGGCCACGGGGCACTACGCCCGGGTGGACTACGACGAGGCCACCGGCCGGTGGCGGCTGCTGCGGGGGCTGGACCGGCGCAAGGACCAGACCTATTTCCTCTTTCAGCTGACGCAGTTTCAGCTGGCCCATCTGCTGCTGCCGGTGGGCGGCTATGAAAAAAGCGGCATCCGCGCCCTGGCGGCGGGCCACGGCCTGGAAAACGCCCAGAAGCCCGACAGCCAGGACATCTGCTTCGTGCCGGACGGGGACTACGCCGCCTTTTTGGAGCGGCAGGGGATGACGCTGCGGCCGGGCAATTTTGTGGACCAGACCGGCCGGGTGCTGGGGCCTCACCGGGGGATGGAGCGATACACCACCGGTCAGCGCAAGGGGCTGGGCGTCAGCGCCGGGGCACCGGTGTATGTGCTGCGCAAGGATCTTGCAAGCGGCGACGTGGTGCTGGGGCCGGACAGTGCCCTCTATACCCACACCCTCACGGCGGAGCGGATGAACTGGATCTCCATTGCGGAACTGACGGAGCCCATGGCGGTCACCGCCAAGACCCGGTACAGCCAGCATGAGGCGGAGGCGGTGCTCTATCCCCTGCCGGGCGGCGCCGTGCGGGCGGAGTTCCGGGAGCCCCAGCGGGCCATCACCGCCGGACAGGCGGCGGTGTTTTACGACGGCGAGGCCGTGGTGGGCGGCGGCATCATCTGCTAAAACGCAAAACGGGCGCCGCGACTGCGGCGCCCGGGACTTTATCATCGCTCGCTGATGAGCCAGATATCCTGATAGATCAGATCGTCCACGTCATATCGTACTGCCTTTTCAACCATTGTTTTTTCCTCCTTCGCAATTGGTTCCCTGCCAGTATATGCGACCGGAGGAGAGAAATTGCACGGAACCGTGCACGCTGCGGAGAAAAAATTTTCAGCGCCGGGCAAACGGAGCAAAAAAACAGGAGAGACGAAAGTCTCTCCTGTTTTTTATCTGCGTCTGCGGCCGCCGCCCCGCTTGCCGTCGATGCTGCGGTTCAGGTCGGCCATCTTCCCCTCCGAGGAGGAGAGGAACTGCTTGAGCTTGTCCTCGAAGGACTGGTCCGCAGAGGGCGCCAGCGTGGACTGCTGCTGACGGGCAAAGGCGGGCCGGGACTGGGGGGCGCTGCGCTGCGCGCCGGTATGGGCGCTCGCACCGCCTGCGCGGGGGGCGCCGCCGGTACGGGGCCGGAAGGCCGGGCGCTCCTGCTGGGGCAGCGCCTTCTTGATGGAAAGATTGATCTTCCCGTTTTCCGTGGAGAGGACCAGCACCTTCACGGTCTGCCCCTCCTGCAAAAAGTCATGTACGTCGTTGACAAAGCTGTTGGCGATTTCCGAAATGTGGACCAGTCCGGACTTCCCATTGTCCAGGGCCACAAACGCGCCGAATTTGGTGATGGAGGTCACCTTGCCTTCCACAATGCTCCCAACCTGAGGCTCCATATGGTATGTTTTTTCTCCTTCCGGTAATGTTCGCCGCCTGCGGCGGCATAAAAATCAACCGGTGCTGGCGCAAGCGGGGGAGCGCACGCCCCCTCGTCGCCCGGCACCGGTCAGTTGCTGATATTGGAAAACACACGCTCGTTCGGATAGACCATGCCCAGCTCGTGGCGGGCCATGTCCTCCATTTTTTCCTGGGTGCTGCCCTCGGCGATATCCGCGGAGAGGGCGTCATTTTCCTGCTGCTGGGTCTCCACCTGGGCGGCCAGAGCGTCTTTTTTTGCCTGGGCGCTTTCCACCTGGCCCTGCAGTGCGTGGAGCTGCCAGCCGATGCCGCCCAGCAGGGCCAGCACCAGGATCTTGGTCATGAGACTTGACCGCACCCGGCGGCGCTTTTGTCTTGCCATGCGGCCCCACGCTCCCCTCTTTGAACGATTTGCGTCCAGTTTTTCTTATTGTATAGCATTTCCACGCAAAATAAAAGACATTTTTTCCGGAAATCGCAATTTTTTTTAAAAAATTTTTCGTCCAAACCAGGGGAAAAGCCAGCAAGTGCGCCAAAAAAGCCAGGGTATCCACCCAAAAGGACCACACGGGGCGCAGCGGCGCCGAGAGCAGGCAAAAAAACAATACGGCACCGCCCAGCGCCCCCAGCAGCACGTATCCCCGCAGCAAGCCGGCGGCGCGCCGCAGGGTAAAGAGAAACAGCGCCGTACCGACGCACAGGGTGTATACCATGTCCAGCAGCGCAGTGGCGCGGGGCAGCCGCAGGCGCACCGCCCGGATGAGATCATAGAGCACGGCGGCGCCCAGGCCCAACAGCACAGACTGGCCGAACAGAGCCAGCTGCTGGGAGATCTGGATCTCCATAGGCGCCTACCCCAAAAGCCGGCGGAAAAAGCCTCCCTGAGACTGGGGGGCATCCTCATAGGAGATGGCGTCGATCCGGCCCTCCACATGGAGCTCCCCGCCCTCCAGGGAGAGCTTGCCGATGTGCAGCCCCTCGCCGGTGACCACCAGCGTACCGGCGGATGTGGTCATGACGATGCCCGTTTCGTCAAAGCGCTCCACATCCTCCACGCCGGAGACCGTCAGCTTTTCCCGGCCCTCCAGCTCCAGGTGGTGGGCGGCGGGCATGGTGTTGTAGTCATTCATTTCCTCGTCCCTCCCCTGCCCCATCCTATGGGCGGGCGGCGGGAAATATTACTGGGCGATCTCCCGGTACAGCGTACCGGCGTCGGATTGCTTCACCGTCTCCTGGACGGACAATACCTCCACGGTCAGCGTCCGCTGACCGAAGCGCAGGGAGATCTGGTCCCCCACCTTTACCTCGTAGCTGGCCCGGGCGGCCTTGCCGTTGACGCTGATAAGGCCGTTGTCACAGGCCTCGTTGGCCACTGTGCGCCGCTTGATAAGGCGGGATACCTTCAGATATTTGTCCAGACGCATGGAAAAACCTCCTTTTTCGGGAAGAAAGGCTGCCGGCACTCTCGTGCCGGCAGCCTGCCAAATTCTGCGCTGCGGTCTTACTGACCCACGCTGTCCTTGAGGGCCTTGCCGGCCTTGAACACGGGCACGACAGAGGCAGGGATCTCGATGGACTCCTTGGTCTTGGGGTTGCGGCCCATGCGGGCGGCGCGCTTTTTCACCTCGAAAGAACCAAAGCCCACCAGCTGGACCTTGTCGCCCTCCTTCAGCGCGGCGGTGATGGTCTCCAGAGTGGCGGAGATCACGGCCTCGGCGTCCTTTTTGGAAACGTCAGCCTTTTCGGCGACGGCGTTGATGAGTTCAGCCTTGTTCATGGAACATATCCTCCTAGTATTGCAGTTCATTTTTTATTTCTCAACGCAGATTCGCGTTTAAGACTCTTTTTCCTTGGCCTGCTTCCACAGGGCCAGCAGCGTCTCATCGGAGCACTGGTCCAGGGACGACGGCGCATGCTCTTCCACGTAGCGGAACCGGCGGTCAAATTTGTCGCAGGCGCGGTGCAGGGCGTCCTCCGGGTCCACGGCGCACATCTGGCCCACCTTGGCGGCCATGAACAGCGCGTCCCCCAGCTCCTCCCGGATGCCGTGGGGCTCGTCCGCGCTGCCGCCGCGCTCCAGAGCGGCGCGCAGCTCCCGGATCTCCTCTTCCAGCTTGTCCAGCGCGGAAAGGGCGCCGGACCAGTCGAAACCGGCCTTGGCGGCCTTTTTCTGGACCTTCTCCGCCCGCCACAGGGCCGGCAGCGTATGGGGCACGGCCTCGATGGCGTCCGCCGTGGAGGCTTGTCCCTTCTCCTCCCGCTTGAGGACCTCCCAGTTGGTGAGGACCTGCTCGCTGTTGTCAGCGGTCATGGTGCCGCCGAACACATGGGGGTGGCGGAAGATCATTTTCTTCGTCACGCCGTCCACCACGTCTGCCATGGTGAAGCGGCCCCGCTCCTCTTCCATGATGGCGTGGAACACCACCTGCATGAGAACGTCCCCCAGCTCCTCGCACATGTCCGGCGCGCTGTCGTGATCCAGCGCGTCGATGACCTCGTACGTCTCCTCCAGGAAGTTGCGGCGGATGGACTGATGGGTCTGCTCGGCGTCCCAGGGGCAGCCCCCGGGACCGCGCAGAAGGCGCATGACCGTCAGGAAATCCTCGTAGTCATAGCGGCGCTTACATTGAAAATCTACCATACATTATCTCCCATTGCAAGAAAATTCAACGGTAAACCGGGGGATTTTCCCCGAAAAGCTCATTTCAAGTGCAGAAGTTTAATAAGCTTCTGGCCCTTGGGAATGGACTCCAGGTCCTCCGCCCGCAAAATATGCAGGGCGATGACCAAAATGCCGTAGACCACCACGCCGGCACCGATGCCCACCATGGTGGCCAGGACGTTGGCACCATAGGCGTACTCTCCGCCGGTGAGGACCTGCATGGTCAGTCCGTAGACGGACCAGGCGGCGACGCCCATGAGCACGGAGGCCGCCACGGGCTTGGCGAACAGCTGGAGATACTTTGGCTTTTTGGGCGAGTAGTGCCACACGAAGATCAGGTTCAGCGCCACGATCACCATGTAGCAGCAGAGGGTGGAGATGGGGGCACCGTGGATATTGATGTTCGGGTTGCCCACCAATACATAGTTCAAAATGATCTTGGTGACGCCGCCGATGATGACCGTGCAGATGGGCAGTTTTTCCTTGCCGTAGGTCTGCAGGATGGCGTTGGTCAGGTTCATCAGGCAGATGAAAATGCAGGCGATGCCCAGCCAGCGCATGTGGGGACCCGCGGCCAGGGCGTCTTCATATTGGGCGGGATAGAGCATCAGCAGCGCCTTGCCGCCCAGCACGCTCAGCCCCACGCCGGCGGGAATGGCCAGCACGGCCACGATCCGGAAGGCGGAAGAGATGATCCGGTCAGCCTGGACAGTGTCCCGCCGGGTGAGAGCCGCCGCCGCGAAGGGAATGAGGCTCATGGTCACGGGGAACACGAAAGAGGGCGGCAGGTTGATGAGGTTCATGCCGAACTGATATTGGCCGAACAAGGTGGCGGCGTCATCCGCCAACTCCGGGATAGTCTGCAGCCGGCCCAGTACGTTGGAGGTGTCCACCATGGTGATGATGCTCATGGCGGAGTTGCTCAGCGTGATGGGCACGCCGATGGCCAGCACCTGGCGCATAATGGAGCCGGAGCTGTCCGGTATATCCTGCGCAGGCGTGCGGTCCCGGTGGGTCAGCAGGTAGAAGATCAAAAACACCATGGACACGGTGGTGCCGATGGTGACGCCCAGAATGGCGCCTGCGGCGCTGATATCCAGGCCCAGCCCCAGCTGCAGGAAGTACCAGGCCAGCGGCAGGCCGATGCAGACCTTGCACAGCGCTTCCAGCACCTGGCTGACGGCGGTAGGCGTCATGTTCCCCTGGCCCTGGGTATAACCCCGCATGCAGGCCAGCAGGCACACGCAGAACACCGCCGGCGCCAGGGCGCGGATGGGCCAAAAGCCCAGCGGCTCGTGGATCATGGCGGCCAGCTGCTCCGCACCGAAGTACATCAGCAGGGAGAACGCCAGACCCAGCACGAAAAACAGCCAGATGGCCGTGCGGAAGATCTTGCGCTTTTGGTTTTCACGGCCCTGGGCGTGGGCCTGGCTGGCGAGCTTGGAGATGGCCAGGGGCAATCCCGCGGTGGAGATGGTCAGCAGTACATTGTAGATGTTGTAGGCCACATTGAAGTATGTCTGGCCCTCGCTGCCCACGATATTGCCGAAGGGGATCTTGTAGACGGCACCGATGATCTTGACGATGGCCACAGCCGCGGCCAGCACGGCAGCGCCGCCCAGGAAGGACGGCCTTTTTTCGTTTTTTGACATGGAGCGATTACCTCAAATTGATTCAAAGATAGCAGGGCTCATACCAAAGGGTATGGCCGCGGAGGGGAAAACATGCCCCTTACAGGCGGGCCAGGCACGCCTTGACCAGGGCGGAGAACCGGGGGCCGGCGGCCTGCCCGGCGGCGATGACCTCTTCCCCGCTCAAAGGCTGGTCCAGCACGCCGGCGGCCATGTTGGTGCAAAGGGTGAAGCCCAGCACGTCCATGCCGCAGTGGGCGGCGGTGATGGCCTCGGGCACGGTGGACATGCCCACGGCGTCGGCGCCCAGCAGCCGGGCCGCCCGCACCTCCGCGGGGGTCTCGTACTGGGGGCCGGGGAAGAACATGTACACGCCCTGGCGCAGGGGGATGTCCAGCGAGGCGGCACACTGGCGGGCAACATCCTGGAGGGCAGGGGTGTAGACCCTGCTCATATCCGGGAAGCGGGGGCCCAGCTCATCCAGGTTGGGGCCCTGGAGGGGACTGGCGCCGAAGAACTTGATGTGGTCGGTGATGAGCATGATGTCGCCGGCGGAAAAGCTGGTGTTCACGGCGCCGGCGGCGTTGGTCACCAGCAGGGCCCGGGCGCCCAGCAGCCGCACCACCCGCACGGGGAAGCTCACGTCGGCGTAGGACCAGCCCTCGTAGGTATGCAGCCGGCCCTGCATGACGGCCACGTCCGTCCCGGCCAGGCGGCCGAAGACGAACTGCCCGGCGTGGTCCGGCGCGGTGGAGCGCTTCATGTGGGGCACCTGGGCATAGGGCACGGCGATGGGGTCCTCCACCGCGTCCGCCAGAGCGCCCAGGCCGGAGCCCAGGATCAAAAGCACCTTGGGACAAAAGCCTTTCAGCCGCGCCTGGAGGGCGCGGGCGCTTTCACAGCACTGGTCATAGGTATAGGTTTCCATAAAACGCCTCCTTTACGCAGCGTTGTTTACAGCTTCTGGCCGCACTGACGGCAGTAGCGGTCGCCGGGACGGGCGTCGGCGCCGCAGGTGCGGCACTGCCGGGCAGCCGCGCCGCTCCGGCAGCGGGCGATCTCATCGTTGAGGGTGTCGATCCGGCGCAGCTGATCCAAAAGCTCCTCGGAGTCGGCGGGATGGCCGGCGTGGGTGTCGTAGAGCATCTGGCCCACCGTCCGCAGCTGGCTGTGGACGGAAGCCTTCAATCGCACCAGCCGGGCGCCCCGGCAGGCCCGGTCCGTGAGCATGGCGGCCTGCTGCCCGGCGCCATAGGCGATGGCACCGCCGGTTTTGCGGGCCTTGGAGAAAAGACGGCTCAGGGTTTCGTTCATGAAAAGACCTCCTGACCTGGGGCGGCATGCCGCCCGGAAGTGGACGGGGCACGGCCCCGCCGCAAACGCTCAGTGATTGTCGTAGGTGCTGCCGCCGATGAACTCCCGGGCCAGGGAGTCCGGCGCCACGCAGCTATCGTCCATGGGCTCGATGCGCCGGAAGGCGGCAAGCATGTCGTCCACCACCGCGTACTTGCCGGCGGGGATCTTCTCCAGCAGAGGCACCACAAAGGGCTTGAGCACCGCAAACTCGAAGGCCAGGGACGAGTCGAACATGAGATCCGCGTTTTCCTTGTAGGGGGAGATGTACAGCTTCTCGCCCCGGCGCACGTTGTCCCACATCTTCAGGGTAAAGGCCGCGTCGCTGCCCCGGAACTTGAAGTCCCGGACGATCCGGCGGCAAAGCCGCAGCCAGGCGTGCTGGAACACCACCTTGCCATCGTCGTCCACCAGGTTGCTGCGGGCGGCGATATAGAGCTTGAAGGCGTTGGGGTTCTTGCCCACGATGATGTCGTTGAGGGCGTGGATGCCCTCGAAGATGGCCAGCTCGTCGCTGCCCAGATGCAAAGGCTGGGACATGATGTCCGAGCGCATCTGCCGGGCGAACTCGTACTTGGGCACGTGGATGGTCTCGCCCCGGTCCAGCATGGCAAAGTGCCGGTTCAGCAGCTCGATGTCCAGGCAGAAGGGGGACTCGTAGTCGATGTTGCCCTCCCGGTTGCGGGGCGCCGTCTCCGGGTCGATGGTGTTGAAGTAGTTGTCCATGGACACGGTGTGGGTCACGATGCCCATGTTCTCCAGCTGCTCTTCGATCTTCAGCGCCGTGGTGGTCTTGCCGGAGCCGGAGGGGCCGGAGAGCAATATCACGTGGGACTCAGAACGGTGCCGGGCGATCTTCTCGGCGGCCATGGTGACTTTCTGGGCAAAGGCGGCGTCGCACTGGTCGGCAAAACCCTTGGGATCAGAGCGGATGGCCTCATTGATCTGGGAGAGAGAATACGGCATGTCACAAGGCTCCTTTCAAAGATTCGTAAAACGCAGCGAACGCCGCCTGGTTATCCAGGCACTTTTCCGGGCGCTCGGTGTACTCCTTGGGGTACTTGAGGTTGAAGGCCCGCTGGATGTGGTTGGTGCCCGGCTCCACCATCTTGGTGGACCCGCCGGCGCCGAA
Organism: Clostridiales bacterium; assembly: GCA_019418625.1. Taxonomy (GTDB): domain Bacteria; phylum Bacillota; class Clostridia; order Oscillospirales; family Oscillospiraceae; genus Oscillibacter. The sequence continues at coordinate 50,353 of DYBL01000112.1, forward strand.
GGACAAAATGGAGCAAAGCTCCGACATGATGTAGATGTTGTACAGGCACTCCGCCCCGCTGCGGCTCCAGCCGATGTTTTCAAAGCTGCCGGACATGTACTTTTGCCGGTAGAGGTAGTAGGGGGCAAAGCCCGCGGCGCGGAGGGTGGGACCGGCGTAGTCCAGCATGGCGGCCACGTCCTCGGGGGAGGGCACCTTCAGCCCCTCCAGCAGAATGCGGCTGCCCTTTTTGAGAGACAGGGTGTGGACGGTGATATTGTCCGTGCCGAAGGCGATGCACGCATCCAGCGAGCGGCGGAAGCCCTCGGGCGTATCCTCCGGGAGGCCCGCGATCAGGTCCATGTTCACATGGGCAAAGCCGAAGGAGTTCACCAGCGCCATGGACTCCCGCAGCTCTTCAGCGGTGTGGCGGCGGCCGATGGCCCGCAGCACATGGTCCTCCATGGTCTGGGGGTTTACGGACAGGCGGTCCACCCCGTGGGCCTTGAGGACGGAGAGCTTCTCGGCGGTGATGGTGTCGGGCCGTCCGGCCTCCACGGTGATCTCACTGCACCGGGAGCGGTCAAAGGACTCTTCAAAGGCGGTGAGTACCCGGTCCATCTGCTGGGCGGTCAGCGTGGTGGGGGTGCCGCCGCCCATGTAGAACGCCCGCACCCGCAATCCCTGACGGCGCACCATCTCACCGCCGGCGCGGAGCTCGGCGATGAGGGCGTCCACATAGGGCTCCACCAGAGAAAAGCTCTTTTCCACCGACTGGCTCACAAAGGAGCAGTAGGCGCAGCGGGTGGGGCAAAACGGGATGCCCACATACACGGCGATGTCCCGCTTTCCAAGGCCCCTGGCAGCGCCCACCGCCGCCGTGCCGGTCTCCACGGCAAGGGCCGCCCGCTCCGGCGTGACGAAGTACTCCTGCTCCAGCAGTGCCCGGGCCTCGTCGGGGGTCTTCCCCTGCTCCAATGCCCAGGTGACGGGCTTGTCGGGCCGCACGCCGGTGAGCATGCCCCAGGGGGGCGTGACGCCGGTAACGGCCCGGGCTGCCAGGAAAAAGCACCGGGCGATGGCGTGGCGGCGCTGGCCCTCCCGCGCAAAGTCCGTGCCTGTCAGGGGTGCGCTCAGGCTGTATGGCGCCGATTTTCCCTCGAAGCTCAGCTCCACATTTACGTGGCACTGGTCCGGCTCTTCCTGCACGGAGATCACCGCCCAGGTGTCATCCTCCGGCGTGATGGGCTCATAGACGGGGAGCTGGCCGGGAAACAGGTTCAAAAGGCTCTGCTCGACGATGTAGCGCTCGTCGTGGCCCCGCAATTCAAGCTTCATGGCGTCTCACTCCATCTGCATGGCCTGCTGGAGATAGGGATTGTACATGCGCTCCCGCTCCAGGGTGGAGGGCTCCATATGACCGGGATACACGGCCAGATCTCCCTCCAGGCACCCCAGGCGACGCAGGGAGGCGAGCATCTTCTTCATGCTGCCGCCGGGAAAGTCCGTGCGTCCGCAGGAGCCGGCGAAGAGGGTGTCTCCGCAGAAGAGGACGTCGCCGCAGCGCAGCGTCACGCTGCCCTCGGAGTGGCCGGGGGTGGAGAGCACCTCCACCGTCAGCGTACCCACGGCAATGGTGTCCCCCTCGCCGTAGTCCACGGCGCCGGCGATGGGCGGGAACAGCTCCCGAAGATAGGGATTGTCCCCTGCCTGGTCCAGGCGGCTGAGGTATACGGGAACGTCCGGCCACTGCTGGCGCAGCGCCGCCACGGCGCCGGTGTGGTCATAGTGTCCGTGGGTGAGGAGGATGGCGCAGGGGGCGCAGCCGCTTCCTTTCACGGCGGCGGCCACCCGGGAAGCCTCCTCGCCCGGGTCGATGACGGCGCACTTGCCCGCCTCCGGGTCGCTGAGAATGTAGCAGTTGGTGCCGATGGGGCCTACCTGTAAGGTCTGGATCTTCATAGATGCCTCCGTAAGGTCAAGGATATCAGGTCTGGTCCGTGTCAAAGAGAATGGTGACCGGGCCGTGGTTCAAAGAGTCCACTTCCATCTTGGCGCCGAACTCGCCGTGCTCCACGGTGAAGCCCCGGCTGCGGCAGTGGTCCATGAACGTCTCGTACAGGGGGATGGCCAGATCCGGCTTGGCCGCGCCGGAAAAGCCGGGGCGGCGGGAGGAGGTGTCGGCGTACAGGGTGAACTGGGACACCACCAGGAGGCTGCCTCCCACCTGCTCCAGGTTCAGGTTCATCTTTTCGTTTTCGTCCTCGAAGACCCGCAGGTTGCAGATCTTGTCCGCCAGACGTCGGGCGGTGTCCTCCGTGTCGTTGGGACCTACGCCCAGCAAAACAAGGAACCCCCGGCCGATCTGGCCGTTGACGCGGCCCTCAATGGTGACGGAGGCGCGATCCACGCGGGTGACGACTGCGCGCATAGGAAAACTCCTTTCGTTGTGGCGCCCAGGGGGCGGAAGTATTGGGGGAAAAGCCGTCTCCCTTTGCCCGAAAGGACAAAGGGAGCGGCGCAGAATTTAAAGAAAGGGGTTGCTTTTGCTCCAAGTGCAGAGCGGCGAAGCGTTTGCGGAGCATGTTCGCCGCGGGAGGGCAAAGGGAGCGATCCGGAGCTTGCGGCGAAACTCTCGTTCTTCTCCGAACGCAAACCAGCGGAGCGTTTGCGGAGGAAACGGCGGAGCAGCGGCGGGAGAGACCTTTGCCCCGGGAGGGCAAAGGGAGCGATCCAGAGCTTGCGACGCCGTCAGCCGGCCGGCCGGTTCACTTTCAATACGCCGGAGATCTGGTTGAGCCGCCGCATGAGGGCGGCAAGCTGCTGACTGTCCCGGATGCGGACCTCCAGGCGGCAGATGGCGAACTGGTCCTCCGTGCTGCGGGACTGGATGCCCAGCACAAAGGTGTTGGTGGAGGACAGGGCCGCGGAGATGTCCAGCAGCAGACCCTGACGGTCCTTGCACACCACTTCCAGCGTGGTGGGATAGCTCTCGTTGGTATTCTTGCCCCAGGAGACGTGGATCCAGCGGCCCTCCTGCCCCGGCTGGGCCCGCTTGGCGGGCGAGGCGTTGGGACAGTCGCAGCGGTGGACAGACACGCCGTAGCCCCGGGTGATAAAGCCGATGATCTCGTCGCCGGGCACGGGGGTGCAGCACTTGGAGAACTTCACCAGGCAGTTGTCCAGCCCCTCCACGATGATGCCCTGCTCGCTTTTCACCTGCTTGGGGGCGGGGGGCTTGGGCTCCTCGGGCCGGGCGGGCTTGGCCTCGGCCTCCGCGGCGGCCTTTTCCGCCTGGTGCTGGCGGGCGATGCGGTTGAGCTCGCCCTGCATGCGGCTGACCGCTTTTTGGGCGGTGAAGCCGCCGTAGCCGATGGCGGCGTACATATCGTCCAGGGTGGGATAGGAGACCTTCTTCAAAAGGCCGGGCAGGGTGTCTGCCGCCAGCACGTCCCGCATGGCGATGCCGCAGTGCTTGAGCTCGGCTTCAAAGGCGGAGCGGCCGTTGGCGATATTCTCGTCCCGGCGCTCCTTTTTGAACCACTGGCGGATCTTGCTGCGGGCCTCGCTGGACTTGGCGATGTTCATCCAGTCCCGGCTGGGACCCTTGCCGGCCTTGGAGGTGAGGATCTCCACGATGTCGCCGTTTTTGAGCACATGGTCAAAGGTGACGATGCGGCCGTTGACCTTGGCGCCCACCATGTGGTTGCCGACAGCGGAGTGGATGGCGTAGGCGAAGTCGATAGGGGTGGCGCCGGCGGGCAGGTTCTGCACGTCGCCGCCGGGGGTAAAGACGAACACCTCGTCGGAGAACATATCCACCTTCAAAGAGTGGATATACTCCTCGGCGTCGGCGCCCTCCTGGTTTTCCAAAAGACGCCGGACCCACTCGTACTTGCCCTCGGTACCGGCGCCCTGGCCGCCCTGCTTATACTTCCAGTGGGCGGCCACGCCGTACTCGGCGATCTCGTGCATGGCGCGGGTGCGGATCTGCACCTCAAAGGGGATGCCGTCCGTGCCCATGACGGTGGTGTGCAATGACTGATAGCCGTTGGGCTTGGGGGTGCCGATATAGTCCTTGAACCGGCCCAGGATGGGCTTGTAGATATCGTGGATGACGCCCAGCACGTTGTAGCAGTCGCCCACGTTCTCCACGATCACCCGGAAGGCGAACAGGTCGAAGATCTCATCCAGGGACTTGTTCTGATTGAACATCTTGCGGTAGATGGAGTAGGGGTGCTTCATGCGGCCGTAGACGATGTGCTCGATGCCAAGCTCATTGAGCCGGTCGTCGATCTGGATCTGAGTGCGCTGCATGAACGCCTCATACTCCCGCTGCTTCACGCTCAGCTTGGAGACGATCTCCTCGTAGCCCACCGGGTCCAGATATTTCAAAGAGAGGTCCTCCAGCTCCCACTTGATGCGCTGCATGCCCAGCCGGTGGGAGATGGGGGCGTAGATCTCCATGGTCTCCAGGGACTTTTGCTTCTGCTTGGCCGGAGACTGGTACTCCATGGTGCGCATGTTGTGGAGCCGGTCGGCGATCTTGATGAGGATGACCCGGATGTCCTTGCTCATGGCGATGAGCATTTTCCGGAGGTTCTCCATCTGCTCGTCTTCCTTGGTGGCGTACTGGATGCGGGTCAGCTTGCTGACGCCCTCCACCAGGTCGGCGATGGTGGGAGAAAAGAGCTTGGCGATCTCATCGTGGGTGGCGGCGGTGTCCTCGATCACGTCGTGCAGCAGTGCCGCCTCGATGGACTCCGAGTCCAGCCGCAGCTCCTCCGCCACGATCTGGGCCACAGCCAGCGGATGGATGATATAGGGTTCGCCGCTTTTGCGTTTTTGATTTTCGTGGGCCTTGTCGGCATATTCAAAGGCCGCCCGGATGTGGTCGAAGTCCGCCGCCGGGTTATAGGCCCGTATGGTTTTTACCAGATTCTCGTACTGTTCCGCAATGTTCACAGTCCATCGCCTCCGTTTCGTGCGGCGCAGCCGTGCAGCCGCATCAGATAGGGGCAGGCGTTCAGGTCCACCTTCCCCTGGATGGGATTGAGCGCGAGCGTCATCGTCTCCTCCGTGTCCGTCAGGGACAAAAGGCCCCGCTCGGCAAAGACCCGCACCGCAAGGCCCGCCCGCAAAAAGCTCTCCGTACCGCCGGCCTGGGACGCCAGGCGCCGCAGGAAAGGCAGCCGCTCCGTCTCCAGCTTGCCCTGGCGCAGCCGGCGCTCCAGTGCCACCCAGAAGGCGGCAAACTGCTCCCGGGACGCGCCCAGCCGGGCAGTCTCCTGGGCGGTGAGCCGGCCGCCGCCGGTGAGCCGGTCCAAAAGCTCCAGATCGGCGGCCTCATGGCGGCTGGGAGTCAGGGAGGGACGGATATCGATGAGCTGCAATTGCAGCGTGGTGTTGCCCCGGAAGGTGTTGGCCTGCAGGTAGAAGGCCGCGTCCACCCGGCTGCCGGCGCAAATGCCGCACTCTTCCTCCGTCACGGAGAAGAAGATGGCGTCGAAGCGGCAGGTGCCCTTGGAAAGGCGCAGCTTCAGGTGCCGCCCCTGGCCTACGGGCTGGATGGAGTCCACCGTGGCGCCCAGCAGCGCCAGAGTGGGCCGTGGATTGCCGGCGCCGTAGGGCTCCAGATAGCTCAGGTGCTCCGCCTCCGAAAGGGTCATCTCCGCAGGGCAGGTGATGGCCGCGTCGATGTCCAGGCAGCTGACGGGCACCTCACCGCCGGAGGCGGAGCGGACATACCGGTTCATCCGCTGGCGGAAGGTGTCGATGTTGCCCTCCGGAATGGTGAAGCCCGCGGCCAGCTCATGGCCGCCGAAGCCGTCCAGCAGGTCCGCGCAGGACTCCAGCGCCGCAAAGAGGTTGAAGCCGCCGTAGGACCGGCACGAGCCCTTGCCGGTGCCGTCCTTAAGGTGGATCATGAAGCTGGGACAGGCGTATTTCTCACTCAGGCGGGAGGCCACGATGCCCACCACGCCCTGGTGCCAGTGCTCGCTGGAGAGCACCAGAGCGCTGCGCTCCTCACTGGGGAGCCGGCCGATCTTCTCCACGGCGTCGGCGCAGATGGACTGCTCCACCGCCTGGCGCTCCCGGTTGAGCTCACACAGCTCCTTGGCAAGCTCCTCTGCCCGGGCGGGGTCGGAGGTCTCCAGAAGGTCCGCGGCCAGATCCGCCGCGCCCATGCGCCCGGCGGCGTTGATGCGGGGAGAGAGCACGAAGCCGATCTGGATGGAGGTGATGGGCTTTCCGAGAAGGCCCGCTTCTTTCAAAAGGGCGTGTACGCCCACAAAGTCCGTATGGGGCAGGGCCTGCAGCCCGCAGGAGACGATGGTGCGGTTCTCCCCCTCCATGCGCATGACGTCGGCGATGGTGCCGATGGCTGCCAGGGTGCAGTACCGGGCGAACAGGGCGTCCTCCCGGCTCTCGCCGCCCAGGGCCAGCACCAGCATCAGAGCAACGCCCACGCCTGCCAAGTGCTTGAAAGGATAGGGGCAGTCGGCGCGGTGGGGGTCCACCACGGCCACTGCCGCAGGGAGGGTCTCCTTGCACTCATGATGGTCTGTGATGACCACGTCCATACCCAGGGAGCCCGCGAAGTCCACCTCCTCGTTGCCGGTGATGCCGCAGTCCACCGTGACCATCAGGGTCGCTCCCTGGTCATGAAGGCCGCGGATGGCATCCTCACTGAGGCCGTAGCCGTCCTCGATGCGCCGGGGGATATACCGCAGGCACTTCACGCCGCAGCTTTGCAGATAGTCCCGCAGCAGCACGGTGGAGGTGATGCCGTCCACGTCGTAGTCGCCGAACACGGCGATGGTCTCTTTTTGACTGATGGCCCGCTGGATGCGCTCCACGGCCTTGTCCATGTCCTTGAGGAGCATGGGCGAGTGGGTCAGCTTGCGGGACCGCTCCAAAAACTCCGCGGCACCCTCCGCCGAGGTGATGCCCCTGGCTGCCAGCACCGTGGACAAAAGGCACGGATAGCCGGCGGCGCGCAGAAGGGCCACGTCCCGCTCATCCGGCGTGCCGATATTCCACTTTTGAAATTTCACGGGAAGCGCCCTCCTCTCCAGATGTGTACAATGCGCCACAATAACTATTCTATTATAGCAGATGCGGCGGCGCAGGTAAAGGAAAAATGTGAGCAAAACCCAGAGGTTTCCTGCTTCTTTCCGGGATTCGACAGGGTATATTTGACGCAAGTGCCAAATTTTGATACAATAACGCTCGTGAATTTTCCGCGATAAAGGAGACGAGCCATGAAAAATCGTTTTTCCCGCTTTCTCGCCGGCATGCTGGCCGCGCTGACGGTGCTGTGCGCCGCCCCTGCGGCCCGGGCCGCGGGCTTTGCGGACGTACCGGCGGGCAGCTGGGCGGCGGAGGACATTTACCGCTGCGTGGAGCTGGGCGTGCTCCAGGGGCAGACGGCCGACCGCTTCGGCATGGGCCGGCCCATGACCCGCGCGGCCTTTGTGACGGCCATGTGCCGCCTGTTCGGCTGGGAACTGGTGACGCCGTCCACTCCCACCTACCGGGATGTGCAGGACCCGGATGTCTGGTATTATGCGGCGGTGGAGACTGCCTATGCCCACGGGGCCATCACGGACCAGACGGATACCTTCCGTCCCGGCGACCCCATCACCCGGGAGGAGCTGGCGGTGATGCTGGTGCGCGCTTTGGGTTATGGCACCATCGCCGGTCTTGCCCAGGATCTGCCCATGCCCTTTCAGGACGTGGATACCGGCGCCGGATACCTGGCCATGGCCTATGAGCTGGGCATCGTCAACGGCACCTCCAAAACAACCTTTTCCCCGGAAAAGACGGCCACCCGGGAACAGGCGGCCGTCATGCTCATGCGGGTGTATGACGCCTGCCGTGCAGTGCCCTCCCTGGTGGGTGTGTGCTCCGGTGACGGCAGCGGGGACTGGAGCCGCTACGAGGCGGTGGCCCTCACCGGCGGGCGCATCACCTATGGGACCGCGGCCCAGATGAGCCGCCCCGCGGCTGAGCGGGAGCAGGTGTTTTTGGAGGCGGTCCACGCTGCCGGGGCCAAGGCGCTTTTGCATGTGACGGCCAGCAGCTCCGTGCTGGGTCACAGCGCCGCGGAGCTGGCATCCGCTGTGGCGGACGCGGCGGCGGACGGCGGCTATGACGGCGTGTATCTGGATGTGCCGGTCTCCGGGGAGAAAAACCAGGCGGCCCTTACCCGTCTGGCGCAGGCGCTGGACCAGGCTCTGGGAGAGCGGAGCCTCTATGTGGTGGCGGACGCCCCCGCCTGGAACGGCGGTGCGGAGCCGGCCTGGGACTATGAGGCGCTGGGCCGGGCGGCGGACTGCCTGGTGGTGCGGATCGCGGCCTATAAAAGCGAAGTGAAAAACGTGGTCACCGCACCCATGGAGCCGCTGGAGGAGGTGTACTACGCCCTGTCCCGCCTGGGCAGGGATGTGGAGGAGAGCCGGCTTTGCCTGCTGCTGACCACCACCGCTAGCGCCTGGGAGGGCGGCCGGGAACGGACCCTGGATGGCGCACAGGTGGAGACGCTGCGGGCGGAAGGAGCCCATTCCTATTACGCCCAGCGCTACGCCTGCTCCTATTTGATGTGGCAGGAGGGCAGCGGGACGACGACCGTGTGGTATCTGGACGGTCAAAGCGTGCGGGAGCGGGTGCGCATGTGCGCGTTTTTGGGCGTGGACCGTATATGCCTGAGCGACACGGACGCCGCCTCCGGCCTCTTCTGGGAGGGGCTTTCCTGAAAAGAAAAAAGACGGGCCGAAAGGCCCGTCTTTTTTTATGGGTGGATCACAGGAACTTCTGCATGCCGTCCGTAGCGGCGGAGACGTCCGCGCTGATGGAGACGGTGAACTTGATGTTGTTCTGCTCGCCAAAGCGATCCAGCCAGTTCAGGAAGTTCTCGGTATCGCTGCCGATTTCCCCGCCGACGATCTTGAAGAGATTGTCGATAAACACGTGGGAGATGTCGTAGTTGCCCGCATAGAGGCCGCTGATAAAGCCGCGCAGCAGGTCGTAGCTGTTCAATTTATATTCCTGGGCGTCAATGAGACGAATATGATAGTGGATATCATACGTCAGATTGCGGTTGGCCTCGATGCAAACCACGTTGCCGGGCTCGTCCTTCGCCGAATTGTTGATCAGTTCGATGAGCCGCTTGGTCTTACCGGAACCCTTCACGCCCATAATCAGTCTGACCATAGTAATCACTCCTGTCAAATAGAATCGCCGGGGGGATGGTTATCCTGTGTTCAGCATAGCATAAGATCTCGTAAAAAACAATGCAAAAAAGCAAATTCAATCTTTGTTCACAATAGGCATTGACAACCCCGGCACAAAAGGCCTCACTGGGCCAGCTTTGCCTCCAGCTCCGCCCGGCGGTCCTCATAGCCGGGCTTGCCCAGCAGGGCGAACATGTTTTTCTTGTAAGCCTCCACGCCGGGCTGGTCGAAGGGGTTCACGTCCAGCAGGTAGCCGGACAGGCCGCAGGCGTACTCGAAGAAGTAGATGAGCTGGCCCAGGGCCCGGGGCGTCTTGCCGTCGGTCTCCACGATGATGTTGGGCACGCCGCCCTCCGTGTGGGCGAGCAGGGTGCCCTCCATGGCACGGTCCCGGATGAAGTCCATGTCGGTGCCGGCCAGGAAGTTGAGGCCGTCGCCGTCCTGGGCGTCGGTGGGTACGGCCAGACGGGCGTGAGAGGCGCCCAGACGCACCACCGTCTCAAACATGAGCCGGCGGCCCTGCTGGATGTACTGGCCCATGGAGTGCAGGTCCGCGGTGAACTCCACGCTGGCGGGGAACAGACCCTTGTCGTCCTTGCCCTCGCTCTCGCCGTAGAGCTGCTTCCACCACTCCAGCATGAAGCGGAAGGCGGGATCGTAGCAGGCCAGCAGCTCCACAGAGCGGCCGGAGCGGTAGAGCTCATAGCGGATGGCGGCATAGCGCCAGGCGGGGCAGTCGAAAGAGGCGTCCGTGGTGCAGCGGTCCATCATCTCGGCGGCGCCGGCCATCAGCTCGCTGATGTCCACGCCGGCCACGGCGATGGGCAGAAGGCCCACGGCGGTGAGCACGGAGAAGCGGCCGCCCACCTCGTCGGGTACCACGAACGTCTCCCAGCCCTCGGCGTCGGCCAGGGACTTCAGGGCGCCCCGGGCCTTGTCGGTGGTGGCGTAAATACGGCTGCGGGCGCCCTCCTTGCCGTACTTTTTCTCCAGAGCCTCCCGGAAGAAGCGGAAGGCCACGGCGGGCTCGGTGGTGGTACCGGACTTGGAGATCACGTTGACGGAGAAGTCCTCACCCTCCACCAGCTCCAGGATCTCTGCCAGGGCGTCGGCAGAGAGGCCGTTGCCGGCGAAGTAGATGTTGGGGGTGTCCTTCTTCTTGAGGTTGTAGTTGGGAGAGCACAGGCAGTCGATCACGCCCCGGGCGCCCAGGTAGGACCCGCCGATGCCGATGACCACCAGGGCCTTGGAATCGCTGCGGATCTTGGCGGCGACCGCCTGGATCCGCTCGAATTCGGCCTTGTCGTAGTCCCGGGGCAGGTGCACCCAGCCGGTGAACTCACCGCCCAGGCCGCTGCCGGCCTGGAGCATATCGTGAGCCCGCTTCAGACGGGGGGCCAGGGCCGCCTCGTAGGGCATGGGCAGGAAGGATTTCATATGGAACAGCTTGACATCCAGCATGGTAACAAGTCCTTTCTTATGTACTGGCCAAAATGGCCACGGTCAAACTGAGTATAGCATTTCCAGCATGTGACAGCAAGAGAAAACCGTCGCGCGGGGGCGAAATCCATCATCCGCCCAGAAATGCCAGACGCAGGAGCTGCGTGAACATCTGGGAGAAGGTCACCCGTGCCACGTCCTCCCCGGCCACGATGGGAATCTGGGCCACGGTCTCCTCTCCGGCGGTGACCGTGAGGGTGCCCAGTACGTCCCCCTGGGCCACGGGCGCGGCGACCGACTCCGCCAGCTCCACGGACTGGCTCAGCTGTCCGGCCTTGGCCTTTTCCAGCAGCAGGGCCGTCCCCTCCCCCAGCACCGGCTGCACCGTGGCCTGGGTGCCCAGCTCCACGGGGATGGGCGGCAGGGCCTCCTGGGGCACGATGGTCTCCAGGGCGTAGGTGGAAAAGCCGTAGCTGAGCAGGGCCTTGGCGTCGTCGAACCGCTGGGCGGAGGTAGGGGCCTTCATAATGACGGAGATCAGCTCCATGCCGTCCCGCTCCGCCGTGCCGGACAGGCAGTAGAGGGCGGAGTCCGTGGAGCCGGTCTTGAGGCCCGTGGCTCCCTCGTAAAAGCGGATGAGCTTGTTGGTGTTCACCAGCTCGGACTTCCCGTCCCGCAGGGAGTCCATCCAGATGGTGGTGTAATTGCGGATGTCCGGGTGGTTCAAAATGAGCTCCCGGCTCATGAGGGCGATGTCCCAGGCGGAGGTCACGTGCCCCTGGGCGGGCAGGCCCGTGGCGTTTTTGAAAGTGGTGTCGTTCATGCCCAGCTCCCTGGCCCGCTGGTTCATCTTCTCCACGAACGCCTCCTCGCTGCCGGCCACGGCTTCCGCCAGGGCCACGGCGCAGTCGTTGGCGGACACCACGCACACGGCCTTGAGCATGTCGTCCACGGTCATCTGCTCGTTTTCCTCCAGCCAGATCTGACTGCCACCCATGGAGCAGGCATGGGCGGAGGCGGTGATGACCGTGTCATAGCCCAGCTGTCCGGCGTCGATGGCTTCCATGGTCAAAAGCAGCGTCATGACCTTGGTGACGCTGGCAGGCTCCAGCTTGGCGTGGGCGTCCTTTTCATAGAGCACGGTGCCCGTTTCCTTTTCCATCAGCACCGCCGAGGGCGCCGATACCTCCAGAGCGCCCGCGCTGGTGGAGAGCAGTGCGGCCGCGCACAGCGCCGTCAAAAATCGCTTCATGTCCATTCCCCCTTGCAGCAGTGGTACAGTGTATGCGCCGGACGGGGCGTCCATGCCGCCATTTTTCGTGTTGCATTTTCCGGAAAGGTCTGCTATAATACCACACAGGCTCGCGGCTATAGTTCATCGGTAGAACGGCAGCTTCCCAAGCTGCATAGGTGGGTTCGACTCCCATTAGCCGCTCCATAAAAATAACCACACCGAAAGGTGTGGTTATTTTTATGGATACCGTGGGTGATTAGAATGCTCGGCGGAAGCACCCGCAAGGGATACGCCGCATCCGTAAGGCGGCAAAGCCGTCAACGGCTGCGCAGTGAATTCCGCCTCCGCCAAGGTTTTCACCTATGGTGAAAACGTTTGTGCGGCGCAAAAGCGCCGCCCCACTGTGTGGAGCCCCAAGTCCTACCAGCATCTATACTGTTGCGATGTTCCACGTCGGAGCAAGCGCACGCCGCTGCGCCTCCTTTCCAAATCGGACCCGCTGCGCTTGGCTTCACTTTGTTTTGGGGAACCCGCAGAAAGGCAAAAAGAAAGACACGCCGCAAGGCGTGTCTTTCTTTTGCTTGGTGACGTTATCCCTCGTAGTTTTCCATGCGCCAGACGATGGCGGAGAGCTGGCCGCGGGTGAGGGTGTTGCCGGGCTTATAGGTGCTGGTGCCGTTGGAGAAGTAGCCCTGCACGATGCCCGCGGCGCTGAGGGCCTGGACATAGATGTCGGACGTGTCGGTGAAGGGCTTCACGCTGGACAGATCCGAGGTGGACAGCTTCATGGCCTTGGCAGCGATCTGCGCCACTGCCAGACGGGTGATGGGGGCGTCCAGATTCACGTTGCCGCTGATGAGCTTGTCGTTCTTGGCCTTGGTCAGATAGCCGCTGGCCCAGTGGGAGCCGGTGGGATTCTGCGTCTGGTAGCCGGCCGCCAGCATGATGAGCTTGAGGGCCTGGCCATAGGTGACGGTGTTGTCGGGACGGAAGGACCCGTCGGAATAGCCGTCGATGACGCCGGCATCGTTCATTTCCACCACGTACTTATAGCACCAGGTGGAGGAGGTCACGTCCTTGAATTTGGGCACGGACTTGACGATGCCCAGGCACAGCTTGCCGCTGGCAATGGCGTTGCCGGTGGAGCTGTACGCCACATAGGGGATCTCCACGGAGCCGGTGTAGCTGCTGGCAGGCACGAAGCGCAGCTGGCTGATGGACTGGCTGCCGGAGGAGGTGGTGTACTTGGTGGAGGTGTTGGCCTTCACGGAGGTGCCGCTGCCCACATAGATGGTGCCCTGGGAGGAGGCGGGCAGCTCCAGGAGCCGGATGCTTCCCATGGACATGCCGGTGCCCTTGGACACGGCGCTGGACAGGGACGAGGACGGGAAGCTGACGGAAGAGCCCCGGGTGGTCACACCGTAGACTTCCGGCATGGTGGCCAGCGTCACGGAGATGAGCACGGTGCCGGAGACGGCCTTGGAGCCGCTGCCGTAGGCGGTGAAGCCGATGCTGGGGCAGTAGTTGAAGCCGTTGGGGGTGAAGGTCAGCTCACTGAGGGCGTAGTCGGACGTGGAGTCCGGGCTGAAGTAGAACTTATAGTCCGAGCAGTTGCTGGAGGTCAGGCGGACGCTCTTTCCGTACTTGCTGGCATTGTAGTAATCGTAGTTGAGCGTGCCGGAGGCAGGCAGGGAGTTGAACACCACGTAATTGAGCGTCTCGTTGGGATACTTTTCCTTGAAGAAACGGGCAAAGTCGTTGTGGTTGAGCTGCACGGAGCTGCTGTAAGTGGTGTAATAGAGGATGTTGCCCTCGCCTGTCACGGCGGTGGTCTTGGCGCGGATGGTCATGGTGCCTTCCACATAGGTGCTGGAATCGTACCAGACAGTGAAGTCCATTTCCACGGTGCCGCTGAAGTCCTTGGAGGCCACAAAGGTCAGCTCGTCCAGGTCATAGTCGCCGTACTGGTCGTCGTTGTAGTAGAACCGGTACTCGGACAGATCGTCCTTGGTAAGGCGCTCTTCGTCCCGGCCGTCGTAATCGTAGTAGAGGTAGCCGTTGGAGGACTTGTAGGAGCTGTCGGGATCGAAAGTGACATAGCGGGGCGTCTTGTCATACTCTTCTTCGAAGTAGTCCTTGAAGTCGCTCCGGTCCAGCTCCACGGTGTCGCCGGCTTCCACGGTATAGTCGATGTCGCCCTTGTCCGCGTCCTCGTCATCCACATCGCCGATGCGGATCTCCAGGACGCCGTCCAGGTCTTCATCCTCACCGTAGGCGGTGAATTCCAGACGGACCACGGACCCGTCCGCGTCCTCGTCGGCCACGAAGGTCAGATAGTCGATGGAATAGGAGGCGGAGCGGGAATAATAGAACTCAAAGTCTTCCAGATCGTCCTTGCTGATGCGCTCTTCCTCATCGCCGTCATAGTCGTAATAGAGGTAGCCGTTGGAGGACTTATAGGAGCTGTCGGGATAGAAGACCACATAGTCGAAGGTATCGTCGTCGTACTCGTCTTCAAAGTAATCCTTGAAGTCGCTGCGGTCGAAGTCCACGGTGTCGTCCGGGTCCACCTCATAGACGATGTCGGCCTTGCTGGAGCTGGAGCTGGAACCGCGGCCGATCTTGATCTCCAGGGTGGTGTCCACCTCGTGATCCTCGCCGTACAGAGTGCAGTCGATGACCAGCGTGCGGCTGCTGGCGTCTTCATCGGCCACAAAGGTGAGCTTATCCAGAGGATAGGAGCTGGAGTTGGAGTACTCGAAATAGTTGTCCGTCAGATCGTCCCGGTCCAGACGCTCTTCATCGCTGCCCTCATAGTCATAGTAGATATAGCCCACGGAGGACTTGTAGGAGCTGTCGGGATAGAAATCCACATAGTCGAAGTCGTCGTCGTACACGTCCTCGTAGGCGTCCCGGAAATCGGCGCGGTCAAAGTTCACGGACTCGCCGGGCTTGACCTTGTAAACGATGGAGTCGACCTTGTTGGACACGGTGTACAGGGCGTAATAGGTGGTGCTGGAGGTCAGGGAGATCCGGCTCACATCGGAGGAGGTCAGATAGGACTGGCCGTCATAAATGGCGGAGGAGCCGGGGTTGCTGGTGGTCCAGCCCTTGAAGGTGTAGGTCTTGCCGCTGGAGGACTTGGACGGGGTGCCCGGATTGGAGGGGGCGCTCCCCTTTTTGATGCTCTGCGTGCGGTAAGTGGAAGAACCGTTTTTGAACGTGACGGTGATGCTGGTATCCGGCATGGAGTAACCGCAGGTGTCGCACTTGTGGTCCTCGTTCAGGTCCACATGACCGCCCAGGTTGTCCTTATAGCCGCACACGGTGCACTGGTCCCAGTGGTTGCTGGCGTCGGACTTCATGCCGCCGTTGTAGCGATGGGATTCACGGCCGGTCTGTGCACCGCAGTCCGTGCACTTTTTCCAGTGGGCGGAGCTGTCGGTCTCATAGCCGGACGGCCAGTTGTGATTGGCCCCCTGGGTGGCGGAGCAGCCGCTGACCAGGCAGGTACGCTGGTGCTGCTGGTCGTTGAGCTTCTGCCAGGCGCCCCAGCTGTTGTGTCCGCAGTCCGCGGCCAGGGCCGTGGGCATGAGCGACAGCGTCAGCACGGCGGACAGCATCAGCGCAGGAAGCCTTCTTTTCAAAAAGCGTTTCATAAGTGTTCCCTCCATCTCTTCCATGCGTTGGGTGAATTGGTATGCTTTCTTCCTGCTTGTACCATAGCGGAAAAGCGCTTTGAAATCATGAACAAATTATGAACAGCCCCCGCTTTCCCGTTATTTCCAGAAAAGTATTTTTCTTCCCCGGTAAAAATGGGTATCTTGCGGGAAATTCGGCGGTTTTTTCCACTTTTTCCTTTACAAATAAAATTCCTTCCAGTATAATACTATGGCTAATGAAATTCTATGAAACGGAGAAGCGCCATGGCTTTGATCGAATACGACGAATACAAGCAGAAGCTGCGGGACCTGGGTCCGGAGCTTCAAAAGCTCTCCGCCGCGCTGGACGTGGACAGTGCCCGGCAGGAGGCCCAGCGCCTGGAGGACGAGACGGCACAGGACGGGTTCTGGAACGACCTGGAGCGGTCCCAGAAGGTGCAGATGCGCCTCAAGCAGCTGCAAAACAAGGTCAGCCGCCAGGAAAAGCTGGTGAGCGAGTGGGAGGACCTCAACGCCCTTTGCGAAATGGGCCAGGAGGCCGAGGATGAGGAGCTGCTGGCCGAGCTGAAGGAGGGCTATGCCCGTCTGGAGGAGAAGATCGAGGAGACCCGGATGACCACGCTGCTCTCCGGCGAGTATGACAACTCCAATGCCATTTTGCAGTTCCACGCCGGCGCCGGCGGCACCGAGGCCCAGGACTGGGCCCAGATGCTCTACCGCATGTATACCCGCTGGGCCGAGCGCCACGGCTTTGTTTACAAGATCCTGGACTATGAGGACGGCGACGAGGCGGGCATCAAGTCCGCGGCCATCTCCATCGAAGGCGAGAACGCCTACGGCCTTTTGAAGAGCGAGAACGGCGTGCACCGTCTGGTGCGCGTGTCTCCCTTTGACGCCAACGCCCGGCGGCAGACGTCCTTTGCCGCCGTGGAGGTCATGCCGGAGCTGGAGGATGACAACACCATCGAGATCCGGGACGAGGACATCGAGATGCAGGTCTACCGGGCCAGCGGCGCCGGCGGCCAGCACGTCAACAAGACCTCCTCTGCCGTGCGCCTCATCCACAAGCCCACGGGCATCGTGGTGGCGTCCCAGCAGGAGCGCAGCCAGTTCCAGAACAAGGACAACTGTATGAAGATGCTGCGGGCAAAGCTCCTGGAGCTCAAGGCCCAGCAGCACGCCGAGAAGATCAGCGACATCAAGGGCGTGCAGATGAAGATCGAGTGGGGCAGCCAGATCCGCTCCTATGTCTTCATGCCCTACCAGATGGTCAAGGACACCCGTACCGGCTACGAGACGGGCAACATCGACAATGTGATGGACGGCGATCTGGACGGCTTTTTGAACGCATATCTGACCCAATTGGCCACCGGCGAGCTGAAAAAGTGATCCGGTGGGGCCAGATCCTGCGGCAGGACAGGTGAATGTGCCAAAAAAAGGCGCGGCTCATAGAGGCCGCGTCCTTTTTATCGGAATGTGAGAAAGGAGAAACAAGATGCAAGACAAAAGAGAAGCCGCCGGCGCGGCGCCCCAGGAAAACAAAATGGGCGTGCTGCCGGTGGGCCGGCTGCTGGCCGGCATGGCCATCCCCATGATGATCTCCATGCTGGTGCAGGCACTGTACAACGTGGTGGACAGCGTGTTCGTGGCGCAGATCAGCGAAGACGCGCTCAATGCCGTTTCATTGGCATTCCCTCTGCAAAACCTGATGATCGCCGTGGGCGCCGGCACTGCCGTGGGCATCAACGCGCTGCTGTCCCGCTCCCTGGGCGAGAAGAACCAGGCCATGGCGGACCGGGCGGCCAACACGGGCATTTTCCTCTCTTTGTGCAGCTTCGTGGTGTTCGCGCTCATCGGAGTGTTCCTCTCCCGGCCCTTCTTCCTGGCCCAGGCCGCTGGTGAGGACGTGATCGTGAACTACGGCACCCAGTATGCCGCCATCTGCCTGGGCTGCTCCGTGGGCGTTTTCTGCCAGTTCTGCTTTGAGCGGCTGCTCCAGTCCACGGGCCGCACCTTCTTTGCCATGTGCACCCAGCTGGTGGGCGCCATCATCAACATCGTGCTGGACCCCATTTTGATCTTCGGCCTGCTGGGCATGCCCCGGATGGAGGTGGCCGGCGCGGCGGTGGCCACGGTGGCCGGCCAGATCGTGGCCGCGATCCTGGCCCTCATTTTGAACCTGCGCTGCAATCCTGACGTCCACATCCATCCCCGCCAGGTCCGCTGGGACGGCCGTGTGGTGCGGGAGATCTACCGGGTGGGCTTCCCCTCCATCGTCATGCAGTCCATCGGCTCGGTGATGGTGTTCGGCATGAACAAGATCCTCTTCTCCTTCACCAAGACGGCCACTGCCGTGTTCGGCGCCTACTTCAAGCTCCAGAGCTTCGTGTTCATGCCCGTGTTCGGCCTGAACAACGGCATGGTGCCCGTGGTCAGCTATAACTACGGCGCCGCCCGGCTGGACCGGGTGAAGAAGACCGTCAAGCTCACCATCATCACTGCCACGGCCATCATGGCGGTGGGCTTCGCCATCTTCCAGATCGCGCCCGAGCAGCTGCTGGCGTTCTTCAATGCCTCCGCGGACATGGCGTCCATCGGCTCCGTGGCCCTGCGCATCATCAGCTTTTCCTTCCTGCTGGCCGGCTTCGATATCATCGCCGGCTCTGTGTGCCAGGCCATCGGCAACCCCTTCTACAGCCTGATCGTGTCCGTGTGCCGTCAGCTGCTGGTGCTGCTGCCGGTGGCGTGGCTGCTGTCCCTCACCGGACGGCTGGAGCTGGTGTGGCTGGCCTTCCCCGTGGCCGAGTGCGTGTCGCTGGTGCTGAGCATCACGTTCCTGCGCCGGACCATGCGCGCTGTGGAGCGCCAGCTGGGCGGGGCCAAGGCGTAAGGGCCTGAAACGACAAAAAGCGCGTCCGATCATTCGGACGCGCTTTTTTTGCGGGCGGGTCAGGAGTCCAGGAAGGTCTGGGGGTCCACGGCGTCGCCGTCGCAGGTGACGGAAAAGTGCAGGTGGGGCCCGGAGGCGGATTCCGCGGCGGCGGTGGTGCCCACGGAGCCGATGATCTGTCCGGCGGAGACGGTGTCCCCCTCGGCCACGGTGGGCTGGGCCTGGAGGTTTGCGTAGGTGGTCTGGTAGCCGCCGGCGTGCTCGATGACCACGGTGGTGCCCATCAGGGGATCGTCCTCCACCGCCAGCACGGTGCCGGCGCTGGCGGAGAGCACGTGGGTGCCCGTCTGGGCGGCGATGTCGATGCCGTCGTGGGTGCGCCAGTCGTCCAGAGTCTCGTTATACATCAGCTGGTCCACGGAGAAGGCGGAGACCACCTCTCCCTGCAGCGGCGAGACTACCAGGTGGGGCGCTTCGGCCACCACGGGGACGGTGTCGTCCACGGTGACGGGATCTTCCGGCATGGCGATCACCGGGGTCTGGACCTCCTCCGGCTCTTCCGGCTCCGCGGCGGCCTCTTCCTCCGGCTGAGGCTGGGCGGGCAGCGCCGCCGGCGCCGCGGACTCCTGCGCGGGCGCTTCCTCCCGGGGGGCGGGATCGTCCAGCAGCAGGAAATAACCGCCTGCCGCAGCGGCCAGCAGGCAGATGCTCAGCGTCACATAGAATCCGGCGCCGCTGAGTGCGCCCTTGAAACGGTCTTTCATGAAAGCATCCTCCCTCATATGGAACTTGAGGGAAGTATGGACGCTTTTTCCCAAAAATATACAGGGCACGGCCATTTGGCCGTGCCCTGTTGGGTTTTATTTTACGATCAGCGTCTGGCCGTCCATTTCCGGAGGACAGGCAAGGCCCATCACATCCAGCATGGTGGGGGCGATGTCCGCCAGGCGGCCGCCCTCGCGCAGCTCCGTTCCAGCACCGCAGAGGATGAAGGGCACGGGGTTGGTGGTGTGGGCGGTCATGGGAGAGCCGTCCGGCTCCTCCATCTGCTCGGCGTTGCCGTGGTCGGCGGTGATCATGGCGATGCCGCCCATCTTCAGCGTGGCGTCCACCACCTTGCCCACGCACTCGTCCACGGTCTCCACGGCCTTCACCGCCGCGTCGAACACGCCGGTGTGGCCCACCATGTCGCAGTTGGCGAAGTTGAGGATCACCATGTCGTAGGCGCCGGATTCGATGCGCTCCACGCACTTTTCCGTCACCTCGGCGGCGCTCATCTCCGGCTGGAGGTCATAGGTGGCCACCTTGGGAGAGGCCACCAGCACCCGGTCCTCGCCGGGGAACACGGTCTCGCAGCCGCCGTTGAAGAAGAAGGTCACGTGGGCGTACTTCTCCGTCTCGGCGATGCGCAGCTGGGTCATGCCCATCTGGCTGAGGTATTCGCCCAGGCCGTTTTTCACGGTGATCCGGGGGAAGGCCACCTCCACGTTGGGCATGGTGGCGTCGTATTCCGTGTTGCACACGAAGGTCAGGGGGAAGATCTGGCGGGTGAAGCCGTCGAATGCCGGATCCACCAGCGCGCGGGTGATCTCCCGGGCCCGGTCGGGCCGGTAGTTGAAGAAGATCACGCTGTCGTTATCGGAGATGGTGCCCTCGGTGTCGCAGACCACGGGCTCCATAAATTCGTCGGTGATGCCCGCGGCGTAGGAATCCTTCACAGCCGCCACGGGAACGGGATTGAAGGCCTTGCCTTCGCCGTAGACCATGGCGTCATAGGCAAGCTCCAGCCGGTCCCAGCGCTTGTCCCGGTCCATAGCATAGTAGCGGCCCATGACGGTTGCGATCTTGCCTACGCCGATCTCCCGGCACGCCTCCACGGTCCGGGCCACGAAATCGGCGCCGGAGGTGGGAGACACGTCCCGGCCGTCCAGGAAGGCGTGGATATACACCCGCTCCAGCCCCCGCTCCTTGGCCATCTTCAAAAGGGCGAACAGATGGTCCAGGTGGGAGTGGACGCCGCCGTCGGACAAAAGACCCATCAGGTGCAGCGCGGTGCCGTTTTCCTTGCAGGCGTCCATGGCGTGGCAGTAGGCGGGGTTTTGGAAAAAGTCCCCGTCGGCGATGGCCTTGGAGATGCGGGGCAGGTCCTGGAACACCACCCGGCCGGCGCCGATGTTGGTGTGGCCAACCTCGCTGTTGCCCATCTGCCCGTCGGGCAGGCCCACGTCCAGACCGGAGCAGCGCAGCGTGGTGTGGGCGCACTCCCGGAAGAACTGGTCCAGCCGGGGGGTGTTGGCCACGCGCACGGCATTGCCCACGGTGCCGGAGCTCATGCCGAAGCCATCCATGATGATCAGAGTAGTCGGTGTTTTATTCATAGCAAAAAAACGTCCTCATTTCGCTCTCGGGCGCCCAGGCGGGCGCCCGGCCGATTCAGGAAAGCGGGGGGAATGGCTCCCCCCGCAGACCGCGGCTTATTCCTGGTTGGCAGCGTTGATGATGTCCACGAACTGCTCGGGCTTCAGGGCGGCGCCGCCGATGAGGCCGCCGTCGATGTCGGGCTGAGCCAGCAGCTCGGCAGCGTTCTTGGGGTTCATGGAGCCGCCGTACTGGATGGTGACGGCGCGGGCCACGCGGGCGCCGTACAGGGAGCGGATGGTGGCGCGGATGTTGCCGCAGACCTCGCCGGCCTGCTCGGCAGTGGCGGTCTTGCCGGTGCCGATGGCCCAGATGGGCTCATAGGCGATGATGCAGCGGCGCAGCTTGTCGGCGGGCACGCCGTACAGGGCGCTCTTGACCTGCAGGGCGATCCACTCGTTGGTCACGCCGGTCTCACGCTGCTCCAGGCTCTCGCCCACGCAGATGATGGGGCTCATGCCGGCATTCAGCACGGCGTGGACCTTCTTGTTGACGGTGGCGTCCGTCTCGCAGAAATACTGCCGGCGCTCGCTGTGGCCCACGATGACGTACTTGACGCCCAGGTCCTTGAGCATGTCGGCGGAGACCTCGCCGGTATAGGCGCCCTTCTCCTCGAAGTAGACGTTCTCAGCGCCCACAGAGATCCGCAGGTCCTTGAAGACCTTGGCGGCGGTCTGAATGTTGCAGGCGGGGACGCAGATCAACGTCTCGCACCACTTGGCGCGGGGCATGATCTTCTTGATGTCCTCGGCAAACTTCTTGGTCTCGGTGGCGGTCATGTTCATTTTCCAGTTGCCGGCGATGACGGTCTTGCGATATCTGCGATTCATGTTTACATTACTCCTTTATGTCTATATCGTGCGCTGTGGGCGCAGCAGAGGAATTACGTGGCGCTCCGCAGGAGGCAAACCACTATTTTATACAGGATTTCGGGGGATTTGTCAAGAAAATGCGGGCATTTCCAAACTTTTTTCAAAAAGCAAAGCTCTGCTGAGGCGGGCTCCGTGTCCCGCGCGTCTATCTGGAGGAAAAATTACTTATCCAGCAGGCAGGCAACGCCGGGGAGCTCCTTGCCCTCCATGAACTCCAGGCTGGCGCCGCCGCCGGTGGAGATGTGGGTCATCTTGTCGGCATAGCCCAGCTGCTGCACGGCCGCAGCGCTGTCGCCGCCGCCGATGATGGTGATGGCGTTGGTACGGCTCAGAGCCTCGGCCACGGCCTCGGTGCCCTTGGCGAAGGCGGGGAACTCAAAAACGCCCATGGGGCCGTTCCAGATGACGGTGCCGGCGCCCTGTACGGCAGCGCAGTAGAGCGCCACGGTCTCAGGGCCGATGTCCAGGCCCTGCCAGCCGTCGGGAATTTCGCCGGCCTTGACCACCTGGCTGTTGGCGTCGGGCGCGAACTTGTCGGCGCAGACGGTGTCCACGGGCAGCAGGAGCTTCACGCCCTTGGCGGCTGCCTTTTCCACCATCTCCTTGGAGTAGTCCATCCAGTCGGCTTCCAGGAGGCTGTCGCCCACTTTGCCGCCCTGAGCGGCGGAGAAGGTATAGGCCATGCCGCCGCCGATGATGATGGTGTCGGCGATCTCCAGCAGGTTATTGATGACGCCGATCTTGGAGGAGACCTTGCTGCCGCCCAGGATGGCCACCAGGGGCCGCTTGGGACTCTTCAGAGCGCCGCCGATGATCTCCAGCTCCTTCTGGATCAGGAAACCGCTGACGGCGGGCAGGTAGTCGGCCACGCCGGCAGTGGAGGCGTGGGCACGGTGCACGGCGCCGAAGGCGTCGGAGACATAGATTTCCGCCATGTCGGCCATGGCCTTGGCCAGAGCGGGATCGTTCTTGGTCTCGCCCTTTTCAAAGCGGGTGTTTTCCAGCAGCATGATCTGGCCGGGCTGGAGCGCGGCGGCCTTGGCCTGGGCGTCGGGGCCCACCACGTCCTCAGCCATGATGACCTCGCGGCCCAGCAGCTCAGCAAGGCGCTTGGCCACGGGCTTGAGGCTCAGCTCGGGCACCACTTCGCCCTTGGGCTTGCCCATGTGGGAGCAGGCGATGACGGCGGCGTTCTGGTCCAGCAGGTACTGGATGGTGGGCAGCGCCGCGCGGATGCGCTTGTCGTCGGTGATGACGCCGCTGCCGTCTTTGGCCATGGGGACATTGAAGTCGCAGCGCAGCAGGACCTTCTTGCCGGCCACGTCCACGTCGCGAACAGTCTTTTTGTTGTAATTCATAAGAAACCTCCAACGGTATTATATGGTATGCGGCGCGTCTGCGCCGGGGGTCACGAACATCAGGGGGCCGCAGAGCCCATTTCGCCGGTGCCCAGCAATCCGGGGAAGCCGTTTTGCCGCAGCGCCTCGTACACGCACACGGCCACGGTGTTGGAAAGGTTCAGGCTCCGGGCCTGGGAGATCATGGGCAGACGGATGCACCGGTCCCGGAATTTCTCCCGGAAGTCCAGAGGCAGCCCGGCGGTCTCCTTGCCGAAAAACAGCCAGCTGTCCGGAGAAAAGCGGGCTTCCTCATAGGAGCGGGGGGCCTTGGTGGTGGTGAGCCAGGCGTCGGCCGCGGCCTCGGGGTGCCGGGCAAACAGGTCGTCCAGATTCTCGTAGTCCGCCACTTCCACCAGGTGCCAGTAATCCAGTCCCGCCCGGCGGACGGCCTTCTCCGAAATGTCAAAGCCCAGGGGCCGCACCAGGTGCAGCCGGCTGCCGGTGGCGGCGCAAGTACGGGCGATATTTCCGCAGTTTTGCGGGATTTCCGGCTCTACCAGTACGATATTGAGCATAATTTGACCCTGTTTCCCCCTTTCCATACAAGCGTAGAACATTGTAATCCTTTACCTTTGCAAATTCAACTGTAATGTGAAAGGAAAATTGGATTTTCAGAGGAAATCACGACAAAACCTTTTGAAATTCTGCGAAATGCCGAAAAATCCGCAAAAATGGGCGAAAGTTTGCCCCCGCACCGTTGCCTGTTACAAAAAAAACGGAAAAAGCACGGGGGAATTCGGGGAAAATTCCCCAAGAATTTCACTGGAAACACTGGATTTCCTACAAAAATTTGATATAATAAACAGGCGAAAGCAAACGATTGAACAAAGGGAGGAGATTTTCATGGTTCGCCCGGAGAGTGCCGTTTTCTTCTTTGAAGAGGACTCCTCCATCCCGGAGAGCTCCAAACCGCTGATGCTGGAAGCCATTTTGTTCTGCCCGATCCTCAAGTGGATGAGTGACAAGTTGCTGGCCGATGGCGTGCAGCGGTTTTTTGTCGTCTGCGGTCCCCGCTTTGCCGACCGGGCGCGGGCGTGCTTCCCGCCGGAGGCCGACGTGACGGTTTCGGAGCAGTACAGCGAATTGATGGACTTTTTGAATGTGCCCGATCCGGTGCTGGTCCTGCCCCGGGCGGCGCTGCCTGCTCCTGAGGCGGGCGCCGGCTTTGTGTACGCCGCCGCCGGCTATGAGCTGCAGGAGGCGTGGAAGGAGCGCATGACCAACAACGTCACCGCCGCGGAGCTGGTGGGCGGCTGGCTGCCGGTCTACGGACTGGACACCATCGCCGAGCTGGAGGCGCTGCTGCGCCGCCGGGTGGTGGAGCGGCATGTGCGCGCCGGCGTGCGGGTGCTGGACATGGATGCGGTGTATATCGACCCGCGGGTGAAGATCGGCCGGGGCACCATGCTGCTGCCGGGCACCATTTTGCAGGGTGAGACGTGCATCGGTGAAAACTGCCAGATCGGCCCCAACGCGCTGGTCAACAGCTGCACCGTGGGCAACGGCGTCATCATCAACGCGTCCCAGGTCAACGAAAGCACCCTGGGCGACGGGTGCGACGTGGGGCCCTATGCCCACATCCGGCCGGGCTGCCATGTGGGCGAGAAATGCCATGTGGGCGCCTTCGTCCAGCTGAAAAACTGCGTGCTGGGCCAGGGCACCAAGATGAGCCACCTGACCTACGTGGGCGATGCCGACGTGGGTGCGGGCGTCAACTTCGGCTGCGGCACCATCACCACCAACTACGACGGCTTCAAGAAGTACCGCTGCACCATCGGCGACAACGCCTTCATCGGCTGCAACACCAACCTGGTGGCGCCGGTGACCGTGGGCGAGGGCGCCTATATCGCCGCGGGCGCCACGATCACCAAGGATGTGCCGGCGGACGCGCTGGCCGTGGCCCGCAGCCGTCAGGAGAACAAGGAGGGCTGGGCGGCCCGCCGCCGGCGGATGCACGGCAAGAGCTGACAGCGCATCCAACAAACTTTGAGATTACCAAACGATATTAACGATACAGAAAGAGGGCGTTCAACATGATCTCTCATGGCAAAGATGTCAAGGTGTTTTCCGGCAATGCGAACCCCAAGCTGGCGGAGGAGATCTGCAAGCTGATGGGAACGAAACTGGGCGAGTCTGAGGTGGGGACCTTCTCCGACGGGGAGATCTTCGTCTCCCTGTATGAGACTGTCCGCGGCAGCGACGTGTTCGTGGTCCAGTCCACCTGCACCCCTGTCAACAACAATCTGATGGAACTGCTCATCATGATCGACGCGCTCAAGCGCGCCTCCGCCGGCCGCATCACCGCCGTGATCCCCTATTTCGGCTATGCCCGGCAGGACCGCAAGGCCAAGGCCCGCGATCCCATCACCGCCAAGCTGGTGGCCAACATGATCACCGCCGCCGGTGCCGACCGCGTGCTGACCATGGACCTGCACGCCGCCCAGATCCAGGGCTTCTTCGATATCCCCGTGGACAACCTGGCCGGCAACCCCATCTTCGTGGACTACTACGCCAAGAAGTTCGGCGCGGACTGCGAGAACATGATGGTGGTCTCCCCCGACGTGGGCTCCGTGGCCCGCGCCCGTGCCTTCGCCCAGAAGCTGCACATGAACCTGGCCATCGTGGATAAGCGCCGTCAGAAGGCCAACAGCTGCGAGGTCATGAACGTCATCGGCGACGTGCGGGGCAAGGACTGCATCCTCTTCGACGACCTGGTGGATACCGCCGGCTCTCTGTGCAACGCGGCCACCGCGCTGATGGAAGTGGGCGGCGCCAAGAGCGTCCACGCCTGCGCTTCCCACGGCGTCCTCTCCGGCCCCGCCATCGAGCGGCTGAACAACAGCTGCATCCAGGAGCTGGCCCTGCTGGACACCATCCCCGCCATCGATCCGGCCAAGAGCGACAAGATCAAGTATCTGTCCGTGGCCAACATGTTCGCCGAGGCCATCGAGCGCATCTATCAGGAGGTCTCCATCTCCAAGCTGTTCCGCTGAGCGCGGGATATCCACATCCAACACGGTATCAAAGGCGGGAAGGGCTACCCTCCCGCCTTTGTGTCCTGTCTGAAACCTGAACGACCAAGGAGTACGATATGTTCGCAAGCAAAAGCGCCGTGGACTGGCTCATCGTGGGCCTGGGCAACCCCGGGGAAAAGTATGCCCACACCCGCCACAACATGGGCTTTCTCACCGTGGACCTGCTGGCGGAGCAGGAGGGACAAAAGCTCAATAAGGTAAAGTTCAAGTCCGCCTTCAACATCTTCCCCTTTGCCGGGCAGCGGTGCCTGGTCATGAAGCCCCAGACCTATATGAACCTCTCCGGCGAGGCCGTGCGGGAGGCGGTCCAGTTCTATAAGATCCCTCCCGAGCGCGTCCTGGTGATCTATGACGATGTGTCGCTGCCCGTGGGCAAGCTCCGGGTGCGGCCCACCGGCTCTGCCGGCGGCCACAACGGCATCAAAAACATCATCGCCCACCTGGGCACCCAGGACTTCCCCCGTATCAAGATCGGCACCGGCGCTCCTGCCGGCGGCGGGGCCGAGATGATCGACTGGGTCATCGGCGTGCCCTCCCGGGCGGAGCGGGAGATTTTGGTGGAGAGCTTCCGCCGGGCCATCGACGCCGCCGCGTGCATCATCCAAAACGGCTGCCAGAAGGCCATGAACGACTATAATTGAGGGAAGAGCGGGCCTGTGCCTGCATACAATCAAGATGCCCCCTCCCCCGGCTCCGGGCGGAGGCGGGCGCTCTGCTGTGTTTGATTTCCAAAATTTGACAAAGGTGTGCCCTATGGAACGATTCCTCGAACAACTCAATACCATACCGGAGGTGGCCTCGCTCACCCAGCGGGTGGAGGCGGGCGGCTGCCCGGCGGCAGTCACGGGCCTCCAGCCGGTGCACCGGGCCTGTGTGGGCGCGGCGGTGGCCCATGCCACCGGGCGGCCGGTGCTGTTCGTGTGCGGCGACGAGCGGGAGGCGCAGACGGTGGCTGCGGATCTTCGCACGCTGCTGGAAAAAGAGCCGGTGGTGCTGCCGGGCCGGGAGTGGCAGCTGCGGCCCGGCGCCGTGGGCTCCCACGCCTGGGAGCAAAGCCGGCTGGGGGCGCTGTATGCCCTCGCAGGCGGCGCCGCTGCGGCGGTGGCCACGGTGGATGCCCTCATGGCCCGGACGCTGCCTCCGGCGCTGCTGCGCCGTCTGACCATGGAACTGACCATGGAACAGCGGACAGATCCGGCGGAGCTTGCCCGTCATCTGACGGAGGCGGGATATGTCCGC
The DNA here is from genome assembly GCA_019418625.1 of Clostridiales bacterium. Taxonomy (GTDB): domain Bacteria; phylum Bacillota; class Clostridia; order Oscillospirales; family Oscillospiraceae; genus Oscillibacter. The sequence goes on from DYBL01000112.1 coordinate 77,758, forward strand.
TGCCAGCAGGTGGAGGGCGTGGGCCAGTTCGCCCTGCGGGGCGGCATCCTGGACGTCTATTCCCCCATGATGGACCAGCCGGTGCGCATCGAGTTTTTTGACGATGAGATCGACTCCATGGGCACCTTTGATCCTGCGACCCAGCGCCGGGTGAAAAATATCCATGCCGCCCGGCTCCTGCCGGCGTCGGAGGTGCTGCCCGGCACGGCGGAGGGCGGCACGGCGGGACTTGCCCGAAAGCTGCGGGACCTGGCGGGAAAGCTGGAGAAAAAGCACAAGGCCGAAGCCCTGATCCAAACGCTGCGCCAGGACGCGGAGCGCCTGGAGAACGGCGCTGCCCTGGGCGGCGCGGACCGGTACCTGACCGCCGTGTACAGCGAGAGCGCCACGGCACTGGACTATCTGTCGCCGGACACGCTGGTGGTGCTGTGCGAGAGCGGCCGGGTGGAGGACCGGGTGAAGAGCACCCTGGCCCAGCTGCGCCAGGACACGGAGCTTTTGATGGAGCAGGGCCTGCTGGCCGGGGAGTACGCGGCTTTGACGGTGAGCGCGGAGGAGCTGTTCCGCGCCCTGGAAGATTTCCCCGTGCTCATGGAAAACGCCCTGCCCACCTCCCGCTATCCCATGCGGCCCCGGGAGCTGGCCACGGTGAATGCCAAGCAGCTGAGCTCTTACGGCGGCAGTTTGGAGACGGCGGTGGGGGACATGACCCACTACCGCGCCTCCGGCAGCGCGGTGCTGGTGCTGTGCGGCAGCGAGACCCGGGCCGGGAACCTTTGCCGGATGCTCGCCGAGCGGGACATCCCGGCTGCGCTGGACCTGCAGGGGGCTTCCATGCCCGCGCCGGGGGAGATCCGGGTGAGCCTGGGGGCCCTGAGCGCCGGCAGCGAGTGGCCGGCGCTGAAGCTGGCGGTGCTGACGGAGGGACAGCTGACCGCTGCCACTGCCGGAAAGCGGCGCAGGCTCAAGCACGACTCCAACCGTCAGAAGCTCCAGTCCTACACGGATCTCTCCCCCGGGGATCTGGTGGTCCACGTCCACCACGGCGTGGGGCGCTTTGCCGGTATCCAGAAAATGCCCGTGGACGGGGTGGAAAAGGACTATATCAAGATCGATTATGCCGGGGGCGACTGCCTGTACGTGCCCGTGACCCAGCTGGATCAGGTGTCCAAGTACATCGGCGGCGGAGAGGACCAGGAAAAGACCCGGCTCAATAAGCTGGGCGGTACCGAGTGGGCCAAGCAGAAGTCCCGGGCCAAAAAGGCGGCCAAGGACTTGGCCAAGGGGCTCATCGCCCTGTATGCCCAGCGGCAGAAGCAGCCGGGCTTTGCCTTCTCCCCCGACTCCACCTGGCAGCGGGAGTTTGAGGAGGCCTTTGACTACGCCGAGACCGATGACCAGCTCCGGTGCATCGCCGAGATCAAGGCGGACATGGAGCGCCCCCGCCCCATGGACCGTCTGCTGTGCGGCGACGTGGGCTACGGCAAGACGGAGGTGGCCCTGCGGGCGGTGATGAAGTGCATCCTGGACGGCAAACAGGCCGCCATCCTGGTGCCCACCACCGTGCTGGCCCAGCAGCACTACGCCACCGCCATGAACCGCTTCCGCAGCTTCCCGGTGAAGATCGAGGTGCTCTCCCGCTTCACCACCGCCAAGGAGCAAAAACGCATCCTGGACGCAGTGGGCCGGGGCGCGGTGGATGTGCTCATCGGTACCCACAAGCTGCTGCAAAAGAACATGCAGTTCCACGACCTGGGCCTGCTCATCATCGATGAGGAGCAGCGCTTCGGCGTCACCCACAAGGAGCGGCTCAAGGAGATGAGCCGCCAGGTGGATGTGCTGACCCTCTCCGCCACCCCCATTCCCCGGACACTGAACATGGCCCTCTCGGGCCTTAGGGACATGTCCACCCTGGAAGAGCCGCCCCAGGACCGTCAGCCGGTGCAGACTTATGTGATGGAGCACGACTGGGCGGTGGTGGAGGACGCCATCCGCCGGGAGCTGGGCCGGGGAGGACAGGTCTATTACCTGCACAACCGGGTGGAGAGCATCGACCTGACCGCCTCCCGGCTCCAGAAGATGCTGGGGCCGGAGGTGCACATCGTGGTGGGCCACGGGAAAATGAGTGAAAAGGAGCTCTCCGCCGTCATGCAGGCCATGGTGGACGGCGAGGCGGACATCCTGGTGTGCACCACCATCATCGAAACGGGCATCGATATCTCCAACGTCAATACCCTCATCATCGAGGACGCGGACAAAATGGGCCTGGCCCAGCTCCACCAGATCCGGGGCGCGGGCAACCTGCTGGGTCCCGAGCAGTCCGGCTATCTCATGAGCGTGGGCTACGACCTCTATTTGAAGCTGCTGGAGGAGGCCGTGCTGGAGGAGAAGGGCGAGGAGCGCAAGGTGGAGACGGAGTGCTCCGCGGACCTGACGGTCAACGCCAACATCCCTGAGCGGTATGTGCCCGCGGCGGAGCAGCGGATGGACCTCTACCGGCGCATTGCCGCCATCCGCACGGACGAGGACGCCTCCGACCTTCTCGACGAGATGCTGGACCGCTACGGCGAGGCCCCCAAGAGCGTATTGGCCCTGCTGGACGTAGCACTGCTGCGTGCGGCGGCCGCCAAGGCGGGCGTGTTGGACATCTCCCAGAAGGGCAGCGCTTTGAATCTGCAATTGGCCCTGTTCCGGCCGGAGGCGCTGGTGGCTGTGTGCGGCATGCCCAAGTACCGCCAGCGGCTGACCCTCTCCGCCGGGGATTCCCCGTCCCTGACGCTGCGGCTCAAGCCCGGCGCCGACGTGCTGGAGAGCGCTACGGAACTGGTGGAGGATCTGCGTCTTGCCACGGAGGAGCACGCCGGGACATAAAAAGAAAGACGGCGGCATAGGATGGGACATCCTGCGTGAAGGAGCCTGAACGCCATGAGAAAACCCATCCTGCTTGTCTGCGCCGTGCTGGTCTGCGGCCTCCTCTCCGCCTGCGGCGCCCTGGCCCCGGCACGGGAGGGGCTGTGGGAGGAGCTGGGCCTTGCCCCCGACCAGACCGTGGCCTCCGCCGATGACCGGGAGATCTCCGCGGGGCTGTATCTCTATTGGCTCACGGAGATCACCGACGGCATCCGGCAGTATTACAGCGAAGAAGAACAGGAGCCGGACTGGTCGAAGGAGGTGGAGGAGGGCCTCACCCTGGGCCAGTATGCCAAGGAACGGGCCCTGGAGAGTGCCGCCTTGTACGCTGCGGTGGAAAACTGGGCCCAGCGCTATGACTGCGCCCTGACGGAGGCGGACCGCGCCGAGGCCGCCCGGGCCTGGGACGACACGGCGGCGGAGCAGGGCGGTGAGGACGCCTACCTTGCTGCCCTGGCCCAAAAGGGGCTGGATGAGGCAGGCGGCCGCCGCATGGCGGAAGACCACATCCTCTATCAAAAGCTCTGTGCCCTGGCCATGGAAGAGGGCTCCGGGCTGTGGGAGGAGCCGGCGGATCTTGACCAGTTCTATACCCAGAGGGGCTATGTGACGGTGGACCTGGTGGAGGTCCCGGCAGACGCTGCGGAAGAGGCGGCGGCCCTGTTCGGCCGCATCAACGAAAGCGCCGACCCGGTGGCGGAGCTTGCGGCCATCCGCCAGGAGCGGGGGCAAAGCGGCTATCCCCGCACGTTCCTGCCGGGAGACGGCTCGGTGCCCGACGCCTATGCCCAGGCGGCCGCGGCCCTTTCTCCCGGTCAGATCAGCGGCGTGGTGGAGGGCCCCGAGGGCTTTGCCATCCTGGCCCGGCTGGAGGATGACTGCGAGGCGGTGCGGCTGGAACTGATGGACCAGCGGCTGCTGGAGAGTGCCCGCAATGCCCGTATCGAGGTATCCCAGAGCTATCAGGCACTGGATGTAGAGACATTTTGCGCTGCACTGGACGGGCTGCGATGACCCGGATATGGGGCGTTTTGGGCCGGTTTTCGTCATGTTGACGAAAACCGGCTTTGTTTTGTCAAAGATTTAACAAATTTTCGGATTTCACAGAGTTTTTCATTGACGGGGCCGGGGAAAGCCTCTATAATAAAACTCGTAGCGAGGAAGCAGATCGTTGCTTGTCAAAAAATTAGCAATCATGTTTATCTTTTGACAAAGCTGTGCTCCCCTGTGATTCCGTAAGCCGCGGCGGCACGAAGCCCTGGGCTGACCGCTGCCGCCGTATCCCCAAATACATTATAAAAATGGAGGACTATCATGAAAGAGCTCTATGTCGTCAATTGCTGCAGAACTGCCATTGGTTCCTTCGGCGGTGCCCTGAAGAACACCCCCGCCGCCGACCTGGGCGCCATCGTGGTGAAGGAAGCCCTGAACCGCGCCGGTGTGAAGCCCGAGAACGTGGATGAGGTCATGTTCGGCTGCATCCTCACCGCCGCCCAGGGCCAGAACGTGGCCCGTCAGGTGTCCATCAAGGCCGGCATCCCCTATTCCGTGCCTGCCTACACCGTGGGTATGGTGTGCGGCTCCGGCATGAAGTCCCTGATCGAGGGCGCCCGCTCCATCCTGGCCGGCGACGCTGACGTGATCGTCTGCGGCGGTACCGAGAACATGAGCGCTGCTCCCTTCGCCTCCATGGACGCCCGCTGGGGTGCCCGCATGGGCGACAAGAAGCTGGTGGACACCATGATCAAGGACGGCCTGTGGGACGCCTACAACAACTATCACATGGGCACCACCGCTGAGAACATCAACGATGTCTGGGGCATCACCCGCAAGGAGCAGGATGAGTTCGCCGCCGCTTCCCAGCAGAAGACCGAGGCCGCTCAGAAGGCCGGCAAGTTCGAGGCTGAGATCGTTCCCGTCCCCGTGAAGGTCAAGAAGGAGATCGTGGAGTTCAAGGTGGACGAGTTCCCCAAGGCCGGCGTGACCGTTGAGGGCATCTCCAAGCTGCGCGGCGCCTTCCCCGTT